>NZ_RXHX01000001.1:0-492500 GCF_005930655.1 Pseudomonas sp. FSL W5-0299 | reverse complement strand
CCCTCTACCATACTCTAGCTTGTCAGTTTTGAATGCAGTTCCCAGGTTGAGCCCGGGGATTTCACATCCAACTTAACAAACCACCTACGCGCGCTTTACGCCCAGTAATTCCGATTAACGCTTGCACCCTCTGTATTACCGCGGCTGCTGGCACAGAGTTAGCCGGTGCTTATTCTGTCGGTAACGTCAAAACAGCAAAGTATTAATTTACTGCCCTTCCTCCCAACTTAAAGTGCTTTACAATCCGAAGACCTTCTTCACACACGCGGCATGGCTGGATCAGGCTTTCGCCCATTGTCCAATATTCCCCACTGCTGCCTCCCGTAGGAGTCTGGACCGTGTCTCAGTTCCAGTGTGACTGATCATCCTCTCAGACCAGTTACGGATCGTCGCCTTGGTGAGCCATTACCTCACCAACTAGCTAATCCGACCTAGGCTCATCTGATAGCGCAAGGCCCGAAGGTCCCCTGCTTTCTCCCGTAGGACGTATGCGGTATTAGCGTCCGTTTCCGAGCGTTATCCCCCACTACCAGGCAGATTCCTAGGCATTACTCACCCGTCCGCCGCTCTCAAGAGAAGCAAGCTTCTCTCTACCGCTCGACTTGCATGTGTTAGGCCTGCCGCCAGCGTTCAATCTGAGCCATGATCAAACTCTTCAGTTCAAACATCTTTGGGTTTTTAAGAAACCCTAAACTTGGCTCAGCAATCGTTGGTTACATCTTTGATTTCTCGCGGAGTAACTTGTGATGCTGATAATCTTGTTGACTATCAGTCTGACTCCACAAGCACCCACACGAATTGCTTGATTCAGTTGTTAAAGAGCGGTTGGTTAAGATCTTTCGTCTCAACCGAGGCGCGCATTCTACAGCAGCCTCTGTTGCTGTCAAGCGGTTATTTTCAGAAGTTTTCAAAGTTTCCTTTGCAACTTCAACCACTTGCGCTTCCGATCTCTCGTTAGCGGGAGGCGAATTCTACAGCGTTACTCGCTGCTGTCAACACCTCTTTTTCTCCGCTTTCGACCGAGAAGATCGAACCGTCAATCAAGCCAAACAACCCCGCCTGATCAACTCCTTCTGGGCTTCGATGACCTGAAGCAACTCGCTGTCGAAAACTGCGTAACTCTTTGTTTACCAAGGAGTTTTCCGTTTCGACTGCGCCGGAAGTGGGGCGAATTATAGACTTCCAGAATCTGCCGTCAACCCCTAACTTAAGCTTTATTCAGATTTGAGCGTAATACGCGCAAACGCCTTCTTTCCGGCCTGGCAAACATGGGTCGCGCCCAGCACGTATATAAAGGTGCGATCAACAACCTCTCCATCTATACGCACACCGCCGGAGTTCAGCAGATCACGGGCCACCGCCGAGTTCTTCACCAGCCCTGCCTTATTAAGGACAGCAGCAATCGGCATGTCTTCAGTAGCCGTCAGCTCGATCTCCGGCAGATCGTCCGGCAACTCGCCATCCTTCATACGATTGCCCGCTGCACGGTGAGCATTGGCCGCAGCCTCTTCACCATGAAAACGCGCAACGATCTCCTCGGCCAGCTTGATCTTGATGTCACGAGGATTGGCGCCCGCCTCGACATCAGCACGGAATGCGTTGATTTCATCCATGGAGCGGAAGCTGAGCAATTCGAAGTAGCGCCACATCAGCGCATCCGGAATAGAGACCAGCTTGCCATACATGACACCCGGCGCTTCCTGGATACCGACGTAGTTGCCCAAGGACTTGGACATCTTCTTCACACCATCCAGACCTTCGAGCAGCGGCATCGTCAGAATGCATTGAGCCTCCTGACCATAACCGCGCTGCAGTTCACGCCCCATCAGCAGATTGAACTTCTGATCGGTACCGCCCAACTCGACATCCGCGCGCAAAGCGACCGAGTCATACCCTTGAACCAGCGGATAGAGGAACTCGTGAATAGCGATTGGCTGGTTGGTCGTGTAGCGTTTGTCGAAGTCATCGCGCTCAAGCATGCGAGCCACGGTGTACTGCGAAGTCAGACGAATGAAGTCCGCCGGCCCCATCTGGTCCATCCAGGTGGAGTTGAACGCCACCTCGGTTTTGGCCGGATCAAGAATCTTGAAGACTTGAGTCTTGTAGGTCTCGGCATTCTCGAGAACCTGCTCGCGAGTGAGCGGAGGACGCGTTGCGCTCTTGCCGCTCGGATCACCGATCATCCCGGTGAAGTCACCTATAAGGAAGATCACCTGGTGACCCAGTTCCTGGAACTGGCGCAGCTTATTAATAAGCACGGTATGACCCAGGTGCAAATCCGGCGCGGTCGGATCGAAGCCTGCCTTAATACGCAGCGGCTGGCCACGCTTGAGCTTTTCGATCAGCTCGGACTCGACCAACAGTTCTTCCGCACCACGTTTAATCAGCGCTAGCTGCTCTTCAACCGACTTCATAACAGACCCGCAAGGCTCGAATTCAAAGGGGACCAACCATACAAGATCACGCGTCAAATACAAAGTTTGGCCGGCGCAATGACGCCAATCCGCTGGCAGAGTGACCGCGGACTTGCTTCAGAGATGATTTGGTTATATTTTATACAGTTATTTCATCTTCATCATGTCATTCATCTTTTCCAATTCATCTATTTCAAAGTCAAAAATTACCTATGACCAAAGAATCGTCTAAAGCGCCACCGCTTTACCCGAAGACCCACCTGCTCGCAGCAAGTGGCATCGCCGCTCTTCTGAGCCTGGCGCTTCTGGTATTCCCTTCCAGTGATGTAGAAGCCAAAAAGACGACGCTGAGTCTTGAGCTGGAAAGCCCTGCTGAACAACTGACACAAGATCAAGACGCTGCTGAAGCCGTTCAAGCCACAAATGAACCGGCAGCCTCCCCTTTCGCGCAGATCGAAAACAGCGCTGAAGAGCCACAGGAAACCGCCCAGGCCGAGCCTGTACCTGCCCCGGTCACCGAAGAAAAGAAGACCCCAAACCACAGGGAAGTGATCGTTTCCAAAGGCGACACACTTTCCACGCTGTTCGAGAAAGTAGGCCTCCCCGCCACTTCGGTGCATGAAGTCATGGCCAGTGACAAGCAGGCCAAGCAATTCAGCCAGCTCAAACGCGGCCAGAAACTCGAATTCGAACTGACCCCCGACGGCCAGCTGAGCAACCTGCACAGCAAGCTCAGCGACGTCGAAAGTATTACCCTGACCAAGAATGACAAGGGTTATACGTTCAACCGCATTACCGCCAAGCCAACCGTGCGCTCCGCCTACGTTCATGGCGTGATCAACAGCTCGCTATCGCAGTCTGCCGCGCGTGCCGGGCTGTCCCACAGCCTCACCATGGACATGGCCAGCGTGTTTGGCTATGACGTCGACTTCGCCCAGGATATCCGCCAGGGTGACGAGTTCGATGTGATCTACGAGCAGAAAGTCGTCAACGGCAAGGCTGTCGGCAACGGCCCGATCCTGTCCGCACGCTTCACCAACCGCGGCAAGACCTACACCGCCGTGCGTTACACCAACAAGCAAGGCAACAGCAGCTACTACACCGCCGACGGCAACAGCATGCGCAAGGCGTTTATCCGCACGCCCGTGGACTTCGCCCGCATCAGCTCGAAATTCTCCATGGGTCGCAAACACCCGATCCTGAACAAGATCCGCGCTCACAAAGGTGTCGATTACGCCGCTCCACGCGGCACGCCGATCAAAGCGGCCGGTGACGGCAAAGTGTTGTTGGCCGGTCGCCGTGGCGGTTACGGCAATACCGTGATTATCCAGCACGGCAACACCTACCGTACGCTGTACGGCCATATGCAAGGCTTTGCCAAAGGCATCAAGACTGGCGGCAGCGTCAAGCAAGGCCAGGTAATCGGTTATATCGGCACAACCGGGCTCTCCACCGGCCCACACTTGCACTATGAGTTCCAGGTCAATGGCGTGCACGTCGACCCACTGGGCCAGAAAGTCGCGATGGCCGACCCTATTTCCAAAGGGGAACGCGCACGCTTCCTTTCGCAGAGTCAGCCGCTGATGGCGCGCATGGACCAAGAGAAAGCCACCATGCTGGCTTCGAAGCGCTAAATCATGACGCTCTATATCGGTGTGATGTCCGGAACCAGCCTCGATGGCCTGGACATTGCGTTAATCGAGCTGACCCCGGCGATCAACCTGATCGCCACGCACTACACCCCCATGCCTGACTCCCTGCGCGCCGAGCTGCTTGGCTTGTGCGCCAGCGGCGCGGACGAGATTGCCCGCTCCGCCATCGCCCAGCAGAACTGGGTGAAACTGGCGGCTCAGGGCATTAACACTCTCCTCCGCCAACACAACCTGAAACCCGAAGACATTCGCGCGATTGGCAGCCACGGCCAGACCATTCGCCACGAACCGGCGCGCGGCTTCACGGTACAGATCGGCAACCCGGCCCTGCTGACCGAGTTGACCGGCATCACCGTGGTCAGCGACTTCCGCAGCCGTGATGTGGCCGCTGGCGGGCAAGGCGCGCCTTTGGTGCCGGCCTTTCACGAAGCGTTGTTTGATGAACGTGCCGGCAATCGTGCGGTATTGAATGTCGGCGGATTCAGCAACCTCAGCCTGATCGAGCCCGGCAAACCTGTCGCCGGTTTCGACTGCGGCCCGGGCAACGTCCTGCTGGATGCCTGGATTCATCAGCAACGCGGCGACAATTTTGATCGTGACGGCCAATGGGCTGCCAGTGGCAAGGTTGAACCGGTTCTGCTGAATGAATTGCTGAGTGATCCATTCTTCGTAACCAAAGGCCCGAAAAGCACCGGCCGCGAAGTGTTCAACCTGCCATGGCTGACACAGCATCTCTCGAAGCTCCCGCCCTTCGCCGCGGAAGATGTGCAAGCAACCCTGCTCGAACTGACCGCACTGACCATCGTCGAGTCATTGCAGCACGCCCAATCGGACACGCAGGAACTGCTGGTCTGCGGTGGTGGCGCGCACAACGTCACGCTGATGAACCGTTTGGCCGCCCTGCTGCCGAACGCGAGAGTCAGCAGCACTGCCGCTTATGGTGTGGACCCGGACTGGGTCGAAGCCATGGCCTTCGCTTGGCTGGCTCATTGCTGCCTGGAAGGCATCGCCGCCAACCGCCCGAGCGTCACTGGCGCCCGCGGCCTGCGCGTACTCGGCGCCATCTACCCGGCATAAGCGCCGCACAGCAAAACGCCGCAAAGCCCTGAAGCCATGCGGCGCTTGATACTGCGGTGAAGCGCGATCAGATCGAGAACGAAGAGCCGCAACCACACGTGGTGCTCGCGTTCGGATTCTTGATCACAAAACGCGAACCTTCCAGACCTTCCTGATAATCCACCTCGGCACCGGCCAGGTACTGGAAGCTCATCGGGTCTACGACCAGACTCACACCTTCGCGCTCGACAATGGTGTCGTCATCGGCCACTTCTTCATCGAAGGTGAAGCCGTACTGAAAACCTGAACAACCGCCGCCCGTAACGAATACGCGCAGCTTCAAGCGATCATTCCCCTCTTCATCGACCAGGCTCTTCACCTTGTGCGCGGCACCGTGGGTGAATTGCAAAGCGGTGGGGGTGAAGGATTCGACGCTCATGCTGACTATCTCCCGGCGTTACGCCGCCATAATGCGTGATGACGCGCATTATCCGCTTCTCCTAGAAAATCGGTCAACTATTGTTACGGTATAGCAATAAACCCGATTGCCGGTTCGAAATGCAAAAAGGCCCGTCAGACGGGCCTTTTTGCTGAGCGGGATAAAGCCTTACGGCAGCATGCCGGCGTGGGACAGGCCCAGGCGCTCATCCAGCCCGAACAGAATGTTCAGGTTCTGCACCGCTTGACCCGACGCACCCTTGACCAGGTTATCGATTACCGACAGCACCACCACCAGATCGCCGTCCTGCGGACGATGCACGGCGATACGACAAACGTTGGCACCGCGAACACTGCGGGTTTCCGGGTGGCTGCCCGCCGGCATCACGTCGACGAACGGCTCGTTGGCGTAGCGCTTTTCAAACAACGCCTGCAGATCCACCGAGCGATCCACGACGGTCGCATACAGCGTCGAATGAATGCCGCGAATCATTGGTGTCAGGTGCGGAACGAAGGTCAGACCGACGTCCTTGCCCGCTGCACGACGCAGACCCTGGCGGATTTCCGGCAAGTGACGGTGACCTTTGACGGAGTAGGCTTTCATGCTTTCCGACGTCTCGGCGTACAGCGAACCGACCGAAGCGCCACGACCGGCACCGCTGACACCGGACTTGCAGTCAGCAATCAAACGCGTGGTATCGGCCAGGCCGGCTTCCAGCAATGGCAGGAAACCCAATTGCGTCGCCGTTGGATAGCAACCCGGCACCGCGATCAGGCGCGCATCCTTGATTTGCTCGCGATTGACTTCCGGCAAACCGTAGACCGCCTCCTCCAGCAACTCCGGCGCGCCGTGAGGCTGGCCGTACCACTTGGCCCACTCGGCAGCGTCTTGCAGACGGAAGTCAGCCGACAGGTCGATGACCTTGGTCCCCGCCGCGAGCAACTCACCGGCCAGTGCATGAGCAACACCATGAGGCGTGGCGAAGAACACCACATCGCAAGCGCCCAGCGTCTTGATGTCCGGAACACTAAAGGCCAGGCCGTCGTAGTGGCCTCGCAGGTTCGGGTACATGTCGGCCACGGCCAGACCGGCCTCGGATCGGGAAGTGATCACAACCACTTCAGCTTGCGGATGCTGTGCCAACAGACGCAGCAGTTCGACACCGGTGTAACCCGTGCCGCCGACGATACCGACCTTGACCATAAACCTGCCCTCAACGAACCCACTGGAAAGCCGTCGATAATAGGGGCCGCGCGGCCCTGCGACAACCGCTTAGGTGACGTGTGGCGGCTCATGTGTCCCTTCTCGGGCATATCGCCCAACTTTTGGCGAGTGGCTTTTGTGGCCTGGCAAGGCCCCGCGACGAGTCATAGCTCGCTATGGCGAGGAGCGGCAACGCAGTCTGGCCGCAAAAGACGCCGTCAAAATTGAACAGTTATGTCCGAGACGGGACACTTTCTCTACTATTCGGGCTACCGTGAACCTGGGAATAACTAAAAATGCTTTATCTATGGCTCAAAGCGCTTCATATCGTCAGCATGGTCTGCTGGTTTGCCGGCCTGTTTTACCTGCCCCGCCTGTTCGTTTATCACGCCCAAAGCGAAGACACCGTCAGCAAGGAACGCTTCAGCCTCATGGAGCGCAAGCTGTACCGCGGCATCATGGGCCCGGCGATGATCGCTACCCTGATATTCGGCATTGCACTGATCTGGCTTAACCCGAGCCTCTTCAGTCAAGGCGCGTGGATTCACGCCAAGCTGACCCTGGTGGTGATCCTGATCGGCTACCACCACATGTGCGGCGCACAGGTGAAGCGTTTTGCCCGTGGCGAAAACACCCGCAGCCATGTCTTTTATCGCTGGTTCAATGAAGTGCCGGTTCTGATATTGCTGGCTATCGTAATTCTGGTCGTCGTTCGGCCGTTCTAATAAGCACAACTCACCGGGGTACTTCCAATGTCGCTGCCCGCTTTGCTCGAACAACGCTTGCGTCTGCCGGTAGTGGCAGCGCCGATGTTTCTGATTTCCAATCCGCAATTGGTGCTCGCCTGCTGCCGTAACGGCGTCGTCGGCAGCTTTCCTGCGCTGAACCAGCGCGAGAGCAGCGGCTTCAAGGCCTGGCTGGAAGAGATCGAAGCAGGGTTGGCGACACTGGAGAACCCGGCGCCTTACGCGGTCAACCTGATCGTTCACAACACTAACCCACGGCTGCAAGCTGACCTTGCGATCTGCATCGAGCATAAAGTACCGATCGTGATTACCAGTCTCGGTGCAGTGAAAGAAGTAGTCGATGCCGTTCACAGCTATGGCGGACTGGTGTTCCATGACGTGACGACGCGGCGCCATGCCGAGAAAGCTGCCGAGGCCGGTGTGGACGGCTTGATCGCCGTGGCAGCGGGTGCCGGTGGACACGCTGGAACCTGGAGCCCGTTCTCGCTGATTGCCGAGATTCGCCAGTTTTTCGACAAGACCCTATTGCTGGCAGGCTGCCTTAACCACGGCCACGAGATCCTTGCTGCGCAATTGCTCGGCGCTGATCTGGCCTATTTCGGTACGCGATTTATCGGCACCACCGAAAGTCATGCGCCTGACGCCTACAAAGAGATGCTGCTGACGTCCAGAGCCGCGGACATCGTCCATACGCCGGCAGTGTCAGGCGTACCGGCGAGTTTCATGCGTCAAAGCCTGGAGGCTGCCGGTTTCGACATGGCGGCACTGCAAGGCAAGGGCGAAGTCGACTTCGGCTCCAAACTCAAGCCGATCAGCGATGAAGCCAAAGCCTGGAAAACCGTGTGGTCTGCGGGCCAGGGTGTCGGGGAAATCGATGATTTGCCGAGCGTCGATCAATTGGTCGCTCGACTTGACGCGGAATACCGCAAGGCTCTGGAACTGGCGGCCGAGCTGCCCAAACGCTGGCCACGATGAGATGAAAGTTTGGCCAGCCCGCCCCGGCTGGCCTTACAATCCACGCTTGAAACACACCCTATTACAAATTCTCGCGACAAGGATGCCTCGCAATGAGCGACAACCGTTTCAAGATCGTGTTCGACGGCGCTCTGCTGCCAGGCGTTGACGCCGCCAGCGCCAGAGAGAACCTGGCTAAACTCTACAACAGCCAAGTCGCAGCCGTCGAACGGCTATTCACTGGCAAGACGGTTACGCTCAAGAAAGACCTGTCGCACGCCGACGCGCAAACCTACCTTCAAGCGCTGACGAAAACCGGCATCGATGCTCGCATCGAAAGCGAATCGTCCATTGAGCTGAACCTGGACGAAGCCCACGAACACAGGCCTGTCGCCAGCCAACCGGCATTTGCCGACCCCGCATCCCCTTACGCACCACCCCGAGCCACTGTCGGCGAAAGCCTGCCCGCGTATGCTCCACTCAAGCCATTCAGCGTTGAAGGCCGCATCGGTCGTTTGCGCTATCTCGCCTGGACGATGGTCCTGACGCTGGTCACCCTGGCCGTCGGTTCGGTATTGGCCATTTTCGCCTTCGCCATCATCAGCGCCGATTCGACCGCAGGCCTGATACTCGGTGGCCTGGTTGCGTTCATGCTGTTCATTGCCATGGCGGTCGTGAGCATTCAGATCAGTGTCCAGCGCCTGCACGACATCGGCTGGTCCGGCTGGCTCTGGTTGCTGAACCTCGTACCCTTCGTAGGCAGCTTCTTCCCGTTCGTGATCATGATCGCCCCCGGCACCAACATCGCCAATCGCTATGGCGCGCCGCCTCCACCCAACACCACGGCGGTCAAAGTGTTGTCTTCGTTGTGGGTGGTGTTGATCGCCATCGTCTTGGTTGGTGCGCTGGCCGGAGGCCTTACGGCGATCCAGGAAGAGTATGAAACTGCTGCCGAAACCAGCTATGACAGCAGCTCGGTAATCACTGAAGAAGTGGAAGTCGAGCCGGCCGCAGAGGCTGAGCAGGCACCCGATTCTGCAGACGATGAAGCCGAATAAGCCCCGGCCCCTGTAGACTCTGCGAAAGAATGAACAGCGCTCCCCGCCCGTGACACCCGCGTCGCCGGCGCGGAGCTGTTGCGATGGAGAACTGCATGACCCGTTACGCTCTGATCACTGGCGCTTCCAGTGGGATCGGCCTGGCGATGGCCGAAGCGCTGGCCCGCCGAGGCCGCAGCCTGATTCTGGTGGCCCGACAACGTGATCAGCTGGAAAGTATTGCCATTGAACTGACCCAACGCTTTGGCGTGGAAGTGCTGTTCCGCGCCTGTGACCTCGGCGAACCGCTACGGCTGTCCGGGTTCCTGCTGGAACTGGAAGAAGGTGACCGGCAAATCGATTTGCTGGTCAACTGCGCCGGCATCGGCACCTGCGGACCCTTTCTGGCCCAGGACTGGATGACCGAGCAGGACCTGATCGAAGTGAACATCCTGGCCCTCACCCGCTTGTGCCATGCCATCGGGAACAGCATGGCCTTGCAGGGGGGCGGACAAATTCTGAACGTCGCTTCAATGGCGGCATTCCAACCCGGCCCGTGGATGAGCACGTACTACGCCAGCAAAGCCTATGTGCTGCATTTTTCCGAAGGGTTGCGCGTCGAACTGAAGAAATGTGCGGTCAAGGTCTCGGTGCTGTGCCCCGGCCCGACCCGTACCGGGTTCTTCCGTACCGCTCAACTGGACACCGGCAAACTGGCCGACAGCAACATGCTCATGAGTCCCGAAGAGGTTGCGCTGTATACGGTGCGCGCCCTGGAGAAAAATCGAGCGATCATCATTCCCGGTCGAGGCAATCGCTGGCGCGCCCTCCTGCCACGGCTGGGCTCTCGCTGGCTCAATCGGACAATCGCTGGCATGGTCAACAAGGCCTACTGCCCGCGCTGACCCGGCCTCAAGGTAAAAGGCTGGGCTCGGGGATAACCCATGAGTACACTCAAGCCAGCCCAAACAACGGAGAAAACAGCTGTGGATACTCTGTTCACCAAGATCATCAACCGGGAAATCCCGGCGAAGATCATCTACGAGGACGACCAGGTACTGGCCTTCCACGACATCGCCCCACAGGCACCGGTGCATTTTCTGGTCATTCCGAAAAAAGCGGTGCGCACCCTCAACGACCTCACCGAGGAAGACAAGGCTTTGGCCGGACATATTCTGTTCACCGCCCAGCGCCTGGCCCTTGAACTGGGCTGCGAAGAAGGTTTCCGTGTGGTCATGAACTGCAATGAACTGGGCGGGCAGACTGTCTACCACATTCATATGCATGTGCTGGGTCAGCGCCAGATGCACTGGCCGCCGGGCTGATTGCAAAAAGCTTCGAGGGAGTGGCCAGCCACTCCCGTATGACCCAGCGCAAACCTTCCCCGGCCGATTGGGTTAAACTGGCCGCCGAGATTCCTCCCGGAGGTCAGCATGACTACCCAGCGTCACTACTCGCCGATTGACCGTCTTCTGCTGCAAGCCGATGCCGCGATGCGAACGTTGCTGCCTTTCAGTGGCCAGCCATACCGTCCGTCGCCAGCCATCGTGCAGCCGGATGCGCAAATGAGTGACGAAGACACCCGCCACGTTGCTGGCTTGATGCGCATCAACCATACCGGTGAAGTCTGCGCCCAGGCGCTGTATCAGGGTCAGGCCCTGACTGCCAAGCTGCCGCACGTGCGGGCCGCCATGGAACATGCTGCCGAAGAAGAAATCGATCACCTGGTCTGGTGCGAGCAACGCATCCAGCAACTGGGCAGCCACACCAGCATTCTCAACCCGCTGTTCTACGGCATGTCGTTCGGGATTGGCGCAGTGGCCGGATTGATCAGCGACAAGGTCAGCCTGGGTTTTGTCGCCGCCACCGAGCATCAGGTGTGCAAACACTTGAACGAGCACCTCGAGCAATTGCCGGCGGAAGATGAAAAGTCCCGGGCCATTCTCGAGCAAATGCGGATTGATGAAGAACATCATGCCGAGAGTGCGCTGGATGCCGGAGGTTTTCGTTTTCCGGCGCCGGTGAAGTTCGGGATGAGTCTGTTGGCCAAGGTAATGACCAAGAGTACCTACCGGATCTGATCGATACGTTGCCTGACAGGGCCTCTTCGCGAGCAGGCTCGCCCCCACAAGGTTCTGTATTCCAGACATGAAAAAGGCGACTGCCGTGAGGAAGTCGCCTTTTTTGTGCTTGAAATCTTAGTTCGGCATGTTGCGCGCGTAGAAGATTTCCAGCATTTCGTGTTTCACACGGTCAGTCACCTGAGCACGCTGCTCGGAAGACAGGTTGCTGGTGGCATCGCCGAACAGGTAGTTATCCAGTTCGAAGTTCTTCAGCAGCATTTTGGTGTGGAACAGGTTTTCCTGGTACACGTTCACGTCGGTCATCTGGTACGCGCCGCGGGTGTCTTCGGACAGGTAGTTCTGGATCGAGTTGATCTCGTGGTCGATGAAGTGCTTTTTGCCTTCCACGTCACGGGTGAAGCCGCGCACGCGATAATCCACGGTCACGATGTCCGAATCGAACTGGTGAATCAGGAAGTTGAGCGCTTTAAGCGGTGAAATCACGCCACAGGTCGACACGTCAATGTCCACACGGAATGTCGCAATGCCGTCGTCCGGGTGGATTTCCGGGTAGGTGTGCACCGTGATGTGGCTCTTGTCGAGATGGGCCAGGATAATCTCGGGCAACGGGCCCGGCGATTCTTCGATCTGGCTGTCGGTCGGGGTTACCGGCTCTTCAGAGATCAGAATCGTGACGCTGGCGCCCTGGGGTTCATAGTCCTGACTGGCAATGTTCAGGATGTTGGCACCAATGATATCGACAACTTCCGTGAGGATCTGCGTCAGGCGTTTCGCGTTGTACTCTTTATTGATGTACTCGACGTAAGCCTGTTGGTCTTGCGGGGTTTCCGCGTAGCAGATGTCATAGATGTTGAAGCTCAAGGTCTTTGTCAGGTTATTGAACCCGTGGAGCTTGAGTTTGCTTTTCACCGTTAAAAACTCTCTATGTATTGCGGCCCGGGCCGCGTGATCAAGCATGCCCGTCAGATGCGAACAACGCAGCTGCGTAGGACGGTTAACACCTCTTCGCGATGGCGATTTTGGTTGTCTGTTCGGGTTCGCAGCCTGTCGATGACGAGGCCGTTACCCTGAAAAAAGTGGCGCATTATGCAGACGTCAGCTTGGGATCGCCAGAGTCTGCACTGCTTTTATGATAGTTGAATGTCGATTCAACCGAGTTCGATGATTTCGTAGTCGTGGGTAATGGCCACGCCAGCCGCGCCCAGCATGATCGAAGCCGAGCAATACTTCTCCGCCGACAGCTCGATGGCGCGTTTGACCTGGGCTTCTTTCAGCCCCCGGCCCTTGACCACGAAGTGCATGTGGATCTTGGTGAAGACTTTCGGATCCTCGGTCGCGCGCTCGGCTTCGAGAAAGGCTTCACAGCTTTCGACGGCCTGACGGGACTTCTTGAGGATGCTGACCACATCGAAATTGCTGCAACCGCCGACACCCAGCAGAAGCATTTCCATCGGCCGGACACCCAGGTTGCGACCACCTGCATCGGGCGGACCGTCCATGACCACGACGTGTCCACTGCCGGATTCACCGAGGAACATGGCTTCGCCAGCCCATTGGATGCGTGCCTTCATCGCCAGACTCCACTGCATAAAAAAGGGTCGCCAGCTTAGCACAGGGCCCCGGACTGACAGTGCCTTGCATTTGTAGGGCATAACCTTCTGAACCGTAGGTAAATTCTCGAATATTGCAGGAAGTGTCTGTTAAGCTGGCGCCAATTCGCTGGCGCATGGCCAGCCTTTGCGCAGCCGTCGTCTGCGACTCATAAAAAAACCAAACACACCGTGACGTCTTTTCGGGATACAACCATGGTTGCTATTGCCCCAACCCCCAAAATCAAGAACCTCGACAAGCTGTTGATGCATTGCCAGCGCCGTCGTTATGCGGCCAAGAGCAACATCATTTGTGCCGGTGATCGCTCGGAAACGCTGTTCTTCATCATCAAGGGTTCGGTCACGATCCTGATCGAGGATGACGACGGCCGCGAAATGATCATCGCCTACCTGAACTCCGGGGACTTTTTCGGTGAGTTGGGTCTGTTTGAACAAGCGGGGCTTGAGCAGGAACGCAGCGCTTGGGTACGCGCGAAGATCGAGTGTGAAGTCGCAGAAATCAGCTATGCAAAATTCCGCGAGCTGTCCCAGCAAGATCCAGACATTCTTTACGTGCTCAGCGGACAAATCGCACAGCGTCTGCGCAATACCACGCGCAAGGTCGGCGACCTGGCCTTCTTCGACGTAACCGGTCGTGTCGCCCGCTGTCTGCTGGAACTGTGCAAACAGCCGGATGCCATGACCCACCCGGACGGCATGCAGATCAAAGTGACCCGCCAGGAAATCGGCCGGATTGTCGGTTGTTCACGGGAGATGGTCGGTCGCGTGCTCAAGGATCTGGAAGAACGCAACCTGGTGGACGTCAAAGGCAAGACCATGGTGGTCTTCGGTACGCGCTAAGCCTCGAACATGTCTGCCAGCAACTGGCGATAAAGCGCATCAAGCCGCCCGAGCGCATCGGGTGCGGCAAATTTCTCATGCAGGGCAATGTGGCTTTCGGCGCGAACCCGCTGCTCCAGGCCGCAGGCTTCATTGAAGCGATTGACTGCGGCGACCATCGACTCGCGTTCGTTATCCAGCAACAACGCACCGTGTACCAACCCGACCGGACGTGTGCCGCCCTTGCTCTGGCGCCAGCGCTGGGCAGTGCCGACCATCTTGCGGCCGTCGAGGTTCACGTTGAAACGGCCATCGCAGAATGCGCCGTCGACTTCGCCCAAGGACGAAACGCCGCCCAGCTCATCCAGTAACTGACAGATCGGGTCGCAGAGTCGACGGTAAGCGCTTTCGATTCGATTTTGATCGCCTTCGCTACGCGGGGGTGCGTAGACAAGGGCGATATTGATGGTGGAAGCCGATTGCGGCACTGGCTCGCCGCCGGTTTCACGTAACAGCACCGGCCAACCGGCGGCGGCTGAGACTTCGCAGGCCGCTTCGAAGCCGGGTAGACGATTCAGGCGTCGGGGCATGACCAGTGCGCGGTCGCTGGGTTGCCAGAACAGCAGACCAAACTCAACATCACCGGCACAGACAGACGCCAGCAGATCCTGTTCGGCCTGTAAGCCGGCTTCGACAGTCAAAGAGACGATTGAGGTCATAAGGTATTCCGTTGGACATGGAGTCTGTGGTGCTACTTATGCCGCCATCGCGAGCAAGCTCGCTCCCACAAGGAGTTTGCGGACACCGCAGATCCAATGTGGGAGCGAGCTTGCTCGCGATGGGGTCGACTCGGCCTGAGCCTGATCAGTCGAGGGTCGAACCGCTGACCGGACCGCCGCGCTCAGGAAAGAACAGGCGCTGCAGTTCAGTGCCCGGGCTTTCAGCGCGCATGAATGCCTCGCCCACCAGGAACGCGTACACGTCGCTGATTTCCATCAGTTCCACATCCGCCCGGTTGAGAATGCCGCTCTCAGTAATCACCAGGCGATCACGCGGGATGCGTGGCAACAGGTCGAGCGTGGTTTCCAGGCTGACATCGAAGGTGTGCAGGTTGCGGTTGTTCACGCCGACCAGTGGCGTGTCGAGGGTTTTCAAGGCCCGCTCCAGCTCGTTGCCATCATGGACTTCTACCAGCACATCAAGGCCGACGCTTTTGGCCACGGCCGCCAGCTCGGCCATTTTCACGTCGTCCAGTGCGGAGACGATCAACAACACGCAGTCAGCGCCCAAGGCACGGGCTTCGACGATCTGGTACGGGTCGATCATGAAATCCTTGCGGATCACTGGCAGGTTGCACGCTGCCCGCGCCTGCTGCAGATACGCATCGGCACCCTGGAAGTAATCGATATCGGTCAGCACCGACAAGCACGTCGCGCCGCCCTTCTCGTAGCTTTTGGCGATGTCGGCGGGAACGAAGTGCTCGCGGATCACGCCTTTGCTTGGCGACGCTTTCTTGATTTCGGCAATGACGGCCGGTTGTTTCGACTTGGCCTGAGCAATCAATGCCTGGGCAAAACCACGGGGTGCATCGGCCGCCTTGGCCAGACTTTCCAGCTCCGCCAGACTCACACGGGCGCTACGCTCGGCGACTTCCTGGACTTTACGGGCCAGAATGTTTTCCAGAACCGTCGGTACACTCATCCCTCATTCTCCACTTTGAATACCGCGGTAAATGCACCCAACTCCTCAAGTTTTTCCCGTGCGAGGCCTGTGTGCAGCGCATCGTGCGCCAGGGCAACGCCTTCTTTCAAACTGGTCGCCAGGTCGGCGGCGTAAAGCGCCGCACCGGCATTGAGCACAATCATCTCGGCGGCTTTCTGACCGCTCTCGGTCTTGCGCTTGCCCAAAGCATCGCGAATCAGCTCAAGGGACGCCGCCGGACTTTCCACTGCCAGGCCGTGCAGGCTCTGGCTCTTCATGCCCAAGTCTTCTGGCTCGACCCAATATTCGGTGATCTGGTCATTCTTCAGTTCTGCCACATAGGTTGGCGCCGCCAGGCTGAACTCGTCCAGGCCATCCTTCGAGTGCACCACCAGCACGTGCTTGCTGCCCAGACGTTGCAAGACTTCGGCCAGTGGCCGGCACAACGCCTGACTGAACACACCCACCACCTGATGTTTCACGCCGGCCGGATTCGTAAGCGGGCCGAGCATGTTGAACAAGGTACGCAGGCCGAGATCCTTGCGCGGGCCGGCGGCGTGCTTCATGGCACTGTGATGGGTCTGGGCAAACATGAAACCGATGCCGACGTTATCGATGCAGCGAGCCACCTGCACCGGGGTCAGGTTCAGGTAGATCCCGGCCGCCTCCAGCAGATCGGCGCTGCCGCTTTTGCCCGACACCGCACGGTTACCGTGCTTGGCTACGGTGCAACCGGCTGCAGCGACTACGAAGGAGGAAGCCGTCGAGACGTTGAAAATGTTCGCACCATCACCGCCGGTGCCGACCACATCGACGACGCCGTCGAGGGTCTTGAGTTCGACCTTGTCCGCCAACTCGCGCATGACAGAGACCGCGCCGACGATCTCATCGATGCTTTCGCTCTTCATACGCATGGCCATCATGAACGCGCCGATCTGCGCATCCGTGCATTGCCCGGTCATGATTTCGCGCATCACATCGCGCATTTCATCGGTGCTGAGGTCGAGCTGATCGACGATACGGCTCAGGGCTGTCTTGATATTCATGAAAAGTCCTTAGCGCGTGCCGCCGGTTTGTTTGAGGAAGTTTGCGAACAGCTCGTGGCCCTGCTCGGTGAGGATAGACTCGGGGTGGAACTGCACACCCTCGATGTTCAATGTCTTGTGGCGCAAGCCCATGATCTCGTCGACCGAGCCGTCTTCGAGCTGGGTCCAGGCGGTCAGCTCCAGGCAATCGGGCAGGGTTTCGCGCTTGACGATCAGCGAGTGATAACGCGTCACCGTCAGCGGATGATTCAGACCTTCGAACACGCCCTTGTCCTCGTGGAATACCGGGCTAGTCTTACCGTGCATGACTTGGCGGGCGCGGACTACATCACCGCCAAAGGCCTGGCCGATGGACTGGTGGCCGAGGCAGACGCCGAGTATCGCCAGCTTGCCGGCGAAATGCTTGATCACGTCGAGCGAGATGCCGGCTTCGGTCGGTGTGCAAGGACCGGGGGACACGACGATGCGCTCAGGGTTGAGGGCTTCTATGTCGGCAATGGTGAGTTCATCGTTGCGCACGACTTTGACCTGGGAGCCGAGCTCACCGAGGTACTGCACAACGTTGTAAGTAAAAGAGTCGTAGTTATCGATCATCAGCAACATGGCGTTTGGAACCTCTTGAATTCACTGACTTTTAATACAGCCTTCGAATGATTACCCGCAGCGTCCTGCGCTTTTTCAGTCGCCGGGTGCGCCAGCAAAGCGGTATGTCATACGGGTGAAGAAGGCAAAGCGGTACAGGTCCGGCGGGGCCGGCAAAAGAATTCAGGCGCGCCAACGCCAGCGGGCGTGTGCCTTGATGACTTGATCCAGAAGTTTGCTGATGATCAACACGGGGAAGGTCTCATTCATACGTCTCGGCACAGTAACTTAGCTGGGCAGAGCGTGCAATATGGCCGTGGCGACTGGCTGCGAAACAATCGAAGGGTTCGCGACCGATGGCAAAAGGCCGGAAGTTTTTGGTACTGTCGTTTCGTTCACTACAACAATAAATAAACGGACTTGCTCATGATCAAACAGACGTTGTTTGTACCGCTCGCAGGATGCTTGCTCGCCGCAGCCTGCGCCCAGGCGATCGCCGCGCCTAACCCTTACTCCAATTTCGTCGTCTTCGGCGACAGTCTCAACGATGCCGGGACCTTTGCCGACACGGGCGGGCCTGCCGGCTCGACCCAGCGCTATACCAACCGCACGGGGCCGGTTTACCTGGATGGCAACGGTGAAGTCCGCTCGCTCAACTCCACGCAGATCCTGGGGGGGAAACTGGGGTTCTCGGCGGATCAGACCGCCTCATCGTCCTCGGCGGTACGTGCCAGCAATGGCCAGCCCGATGGCAACAACTGGGCCGTCGGCGGTTATCGTACCGACCAGATTCTCGACTCGATCACCAGCACCTCCGCCACGGGTGATCGCACCCGGGCAGGCTACCTGCCGTCGAACAATTTCCGCGCCGACCCGAATGCGCTGTATTACATTTCGGGCGGTGGTAATGACTTCCTTCAGGGGCGCGTGACCAGCCTGCCCCAGGCCAGCGCTGCCGCCGATCGTCTGGTCAGCAGCGTGCAAACCCTGCAACAGGCCGGTGCTCGCTACATCATGGTCTGGTTGCTGCCGGACATCGGCTTTACCCCGGCCTTCAACGGCACCCCGTTGCAAGCGTTCACATCCCAGCTCAGTTCTCAGTTCAACACCGAACTGGTGAGCCAACTGCAAAACGTCAATGCCAACGTCATCCCCCTCAACATTCCGGTGCTGCTCAAAGAGACGTTTTCCAACCCGGCGCAGTTCGGCCTGGCCACCGACCAGAACCTGAGCGCCACCTGTTTCAGCGGCAGCAGCTGTACCGAAAACGCCCGTTACGGCATCAACAGTGCGACGCCGGACCCGACCAAGCTGATCTACAACGACTCGGTGCACCCGACCGAAGCCGGGCAGCGTCTGATTGCCGATTACGCTTACTCGCTGCTGGCCGCGCCGTGGGAAGCCACCCTGTTGCCACAAATGGCCCAGGGTACGCTGCGCTCTCATCAGGATGAGTTGCGCAACCAATGGCTGGCCGATTGGGAAAACTGGCAAGGCGTGGGCCAATGGCGAGCGATTGTCGCCGGCGGCGGCCAGCACCAGGATTTCGACAGCCAGCGCAGTGGTGCCAGTGCTGACGGCAATGGCGCCAACCTCAACATCGGTGGCAGCTACCGGCTGAATGACGCGTGGCGTGTAGGTTTGGCGGCGGGCTTCTACAACCAGAAGCTCGAAGCCGGCGACAACGATTCGGACTACAAGCTCAATACCTACATGGGCACGGCGTTCGCCCAGTACCAGCAGAATCGCTGGTGGGGTGACGCGGCCGTGACGGCCGGGCATCTGGATTACGACAGCCTCAAACGTAAATTCCAGCTGGGGGTCAATGAACGCGGGGAGAAAGGCGATACCGACGGCTATCTGGTGGCTTTCAGCGGTCGCGTGGGGTACGACATCGCGCCGATGGCGAGCAGCCCGTGGCACTTGTCGCCATTCGTGAGCGCTGATTTCGCCAAAGTTGAAGTCGACGGTTACTCGGAGAATGGCGCCGACTCCACTGCGCTGACATTCGACGACCAATCGCGCATTTCCCGGCGTCTCGGCCTTGGCCTCCAGGGTAAGTACCAGATCACCTCGCAAACCCAAGTCTTCGGCGAACTGGCTCACGAGCGTGAGTACAACGACGATACCCAGAATGTGACCATGAACCTCAACAGCCTGCCGAACAACCGCTACACCCTGGCCGGCTATACCCCACAGACCAACCTGAACCGCCTGAACCTGGGCGTGAGCCACAACCTCACCAAGGACCTGGCTTTGCGGGCGAGTTATGACATTCGCAAGGATGATGACTTTACCCAGCAAGGCATTAACGTAGGCGTTGCGCTGGACTTCTAAACATCAGGCAAAAAAAACGCGGCGCCCTCACAGACGCCGCGTTTTTTTATGCTGAGCACTTATTGTGGCGAGCGATCTTGCTCGCGCTCGGCTGCGATGCAGTCGTCGATTGGGCCTGCTTCGCAGGCCAACGGGAGCAAGCTCCCTCGCCACAAAGGCTCACTCCCACAGATGTTGCGTGAACTCAGGCGTCCGGGGTTTGTTCGGCCAAGGCTACGGCGCGGAACATCGCGCGGCGCTTGTTCAGGGTTTCTTCCCATTCCAGCGCCGGCACCGAATCGGCGACGATGCCGCCGCCGGCCTGCACGTGCAGCTCGCCGTCCTTGATCACGGCCGTGCGGATCGCAATGGCAGTGTCCATGTTGCCGTTCCAGGCGAAGTAGCCCACCGCCCCGCCGTAGACGCCACGCTTGACCGGCTCCAGTTCGTCGATGATCTCCATCGCCCGAATCTTCGGCGCGCCCGACAACGTGCCCGCCGGCAGAATCGCCCGCAGCGCGTCCATCGCCGTCAGCCCGGCTTTCAATTGGCCAGTGACGTTGGAGACGATGTGCATCACGTTGGAATAACGCTCGATGACCATCTTCTCGGTGAGTTTCACCGAACCGATTTCCGAGACCCGTCCGGTGTCGTTACGGCCCAGGTCGATCAGCATCAAGTGCTCGGCGATTTCCTTGTCGTCCGACAGCAGGTCTTTTTCCAGCGCCAGATCGGCCTCTTCGTTAGCCCCGCGTGGGCGAGTGCCGGCAATCGGGCGCACGGTGATCAGGTTGTCTTCGACCCGCACCAGCACTTCCGGCGAACTGCCGACGACGTGGAAGTCGCCGAAGTTGAAGAAATACATATAAGGCGTCGGGTTGAAGCAACGCAGCGCCCGGTACAGATCGATCGGCGCAGCCTTGAAGTCGATCGACATGCGCTGGGACGGCACGACCTGCATGCAGTCACCGGCCAGGATGTATTCCTTGATGGTGTCGACGGCTTTTTCGTAATCGTCCTGGGTGAAACTCGAACGGAATACCGGGTCAGCCGACTGTTGCTTGCTGAAATCCAGGCCGCGGCGCGGGGTGATCGGCTGACGGAGTTTTTCCAGCAGCTCTTCCAGTCGCGCCTGGCCTTGCTCGAATGCATCGTCCTGCGACGGATCGGCGAGCACAATGGCGTGCATTTTCCCGGCGAGGTTGTCGAACACCACCACCGCGTCGGAGACCATCAGCAGAATGTCCGGCACGCCCAGCGGATCCGGGTTCGGGCATTTGCCCAGACGTTTCTCCACATAGCGCACGCAGTCGTAACCGAAGTAACCCACCAGACCGCCATTGAAGCGCGGCAGGCCGGGAATGGTTGGCACGTTGTAGCGGGCTTTGAATGCTTCGACGAAGGCCAGCGGATCTTCGGCTTCATGGCTTTCGATCTCGACGCCGTCGTGGGTCACGCTGACGTGATGATCATGAACCCGCAGCACGGTGCGGCACGGCAGGCCAATGATCGAATAACGGCCCCACTTCTCCCCGCCCTGCACCGATTCCAGCAGGTAGGAGTTTGGCTCGTCGGCCAGTTTCAGGTAGATCGACAGCGGCGTGTCGAAGTCGGCCAGGGTTTCGCAGGCCAACGGGATACGGTTATAGCCGGCAGCGGCCAAACGCAGGAATTCTTCGCGGATCATGGGGTAGCCTCGTGGCTTGAGGTGCTAACAGTCAGGTATGCAAACGCGCCGGAAAGCCGGCCAGAATCGAGTCAGGCGCGCCAACGCCAGCGGGCCAGGGCCTTGATGACTTTCATCCAGAGTTTGCGAGTGACCACCACGATGGCGTTTCCAGAAGGGGATTGAGCAACGTCGGGCAACGTTATCTCAGCGGCTGGATCCAGGCAACCGGGAATTAGCTTGCGCAGATCGTCGATCACCAGCGCCGGCGACTCTTCCGAAATCGGCCGACCGTGGTTGTAGCCGTAGCTGAGGGCCACGCACTTGACCCCTGCCGCTTTCGCCGCCAGCACATCGCTGCGTGAGTCGCCTACAAACAGCGACTGCGAGGCCGGGATGTTGGCCATTTTCATCACGAAAAACAGCGCGGCCGGGTCAGGTTTCTTCTGCGGCAAGGTGTCGCCGCCGATGATCCATTTGAAGTAACGGCCGATTTTCATCTGATCCAGCAGTGGCGCGACGAAGCGCTCCGGCTTATTGGTGATCAGCGCCATTTCGACACCCTGCTTGTGCAGCCATTTCAGGGTGTCACGCACGCCGGGATAGACCACGGTCAGATCATGGCTCTCGCTGTAAGCCTCCATGAAGATATCCAGCGCGCCCTCGGCTTCGCCATCGTCGACCGCCGAATGGTCGATGCCGCCGGCCAGCGCACGGCGGACCAGCACCGGCGCGCCATTGCCGACCCATTCACGCACCGACTCGATGCCGGCGGGTTGACGCCCCAGTTTGAGCAGCATGTTATCCACGGCCACAGCGAGGTCCGGGACGGAATCGACCAGCGTGCCATCCAGATCGAACATCACCAGCCGTGGCAGACGCCCCGGAAACAGCTGCTCAAAGCCACTCATGGACGAGCCAACGCCAGTTCGGAACGCATCTTTTCAATCACCTCTTGGTAGTTCGGTGCATTGAAGATCGCCGAACCGGCGACGAAGGTGTCCGCGCCAGCCGCAGCGATTTCACGGATGTTGTTCACGTTGACGCCGCCGTCGATTTCCAGGCGGATGTCACGGCCGGAGGCATCGATCAGCGCGCGTGCTTCACGCAGCTTGTCGAGGGTGCCGGGAATGAACTTCTGCCCGCCAAAGCCCGGGTTGACGCTCATCAGCAGAATCATGTCGACCTTGTCCATCACGTACTTGAGTACGTCCAGCGGCGTTGCCGGGTTGAACACCAGGCCGGACTTGCAGCCGCCCTCGCGGATCAGTTGCAGGGAACGGTCGACGTGCTGCGTGGCTTCGGGGTGGAAGGTGATGTAGGTCGCGCCGGCCTCGATGAAGTCACCGACAATGCGGTCCACCGGGCTGACCATCAGGTGCGCGTCAATCGGCGCGGTCACCCCGTATTTGCGCAGCGCGGCGCAAACCATCGGGCCGATGGTCAGGTTCGGTACGTAGTGGTTGTCCATGACATCGAAGTGCACGAAGTCGGCGCCGGCGGCCAGGACGTTGTCCACTTCTTCACCCAGGCGGGCGAAGTCGGCGGAGAGAATCGACGGAGCAATGACGAAGGGCTGCATGACGCACCTTTTTTGAGCAGAATCACGATGGCGCGCATTGTATACCTCATGCTTTGACGCGCGCGACGTGGCCGCGATGATCAGTACGCCGCTCGGTAGATCTTCTCGATATCGACGGCGCTCAATTTACGTGGATTGTTGCGCATCAGGCGCTCGATCCCCGCCGCTTCCACGGCCATGGCCGGGATCGCATCCTCCGGCACACCGAAACTGCGCAGCCCTGGCGGAATCTCTACCGCCGCGCACAATGCGGTCATTGCCTCCACGGCTTTGTCTGCTGCTTCGTTGGCGCTCAGATGGACAGTCCTCACCCCCATGGCTTCGGCAATATCCTGCATGCGCTCGACGCAGGCCATCTTGTTCCACGTCATGACATACGGCAGCAGCAAGGCGTTGCTGACGCCATGAGCGATGTTGAAACGCCCGCCCAGCGGATACGCCAGCGCATGCACCGCGCCGACCCCGGCATTACCGAAGGCCATGCCGGCCATCAGGCTGGCGGTGGCCATGTCTTCGCGGGCTTGCAGGCTGGACGGGTTGGCGTAGGCCTTGGGCAGCGCTTTGGCGATCAGCTTGATGGCACCGATTGCCAGGGCATCGGTGATCGGCGAGGCGTTGACCGACAGGTAGGATTCGATGGCATGCACCAGCGCGTCGACACCGCTGGCGGCGGTGACGCTGCGTGGGCAGGTCAGGGTCATTTGCGGACTGACCAGCGCCACATCCGGTAATAGGTAGTCGCTGACAATCCCTTTCTTCAATTGCGCAACCTTGTCGGAGAGGATCGCCACATTGGTCACCTCCGAACCGGTGCCGGCCGTGGTCGGGATGGCGATCAGCGGCGGACCTTTGCGCGGCACCTGATCGATGCCGAACAAATCCTCCAGCGCACCGTGGTAACCGGCGTAGGCCGCGACGCTTTTGGCGATGTCGATGGCGCTGCCGCCGCCGAGGCCAATCAGACCGTCATGCCCGCCCTCGCGGTAAACCCGCATGCAGTCTTCGACGATGGCGATTTCCGGGTCTGGCAGCACACGGTCGAAAATTTCGTAGGATCGATCGCCCAACTGCGCCAGCGCCAGCTCGACCGTGCCGGACTTGACCAGCGCCGCGTCGGTGACGATCAGCGGGTTGTCGATATCCAGGCGGGTGAGTTCGGCGGCCAACTGCTCGATGGCACCTGCGCCGGTGATCAGTTTGTGAGCAATCTTGAAAGAGGAAAGACTCATCGTGCGCAGCCTCTTATAAATAGGGGAGCTGGGCACAATAGTAGCTGGGGATTGGGGTTTGTCTGCTATTCAGGTTGTGAATGACCCAACATCCCGAAACACCTTGAACTCCTGTGGGAGCGAGCCTGCTCGCGATAGCGGAGTATCAGTCGACATCAAGATTGAATGTCAGTCCGTCATCGCGAGCAGGCTCGCCCCCACAGGGGATGGTGTGTGGGTTTAGACCTGGGCAGTGCGCAGTTTTTCGCTGCGGCCACGCAGCCACTCGAGGGTCAGCAACAGGATCACCGAGAAGGCGATCAGCAGGGTTGCTGCTGCGGCAATCGTCGGGCTGAGGTTTTCGCGGATACCGCTGAACATCTGCCGAGGCAACGTCGCTTGTTCGGGACCGGCGAGGAACAGCGTCACCACCACTTCATCGAACGACGTCGCGAAGGCAAACAGCGCACCCGAGATCACACCCGGCGCAATCAGCGGCAACGTCACCCGGCGGAACGCCGTCAGCGGCGAAGCTCCCAGACTGGCAGCGGCGCGCACCAGGTTATGGTTGAACCCCTGCAAGGTCGCCGAAACAGTAATGATCACGAACGGCACGCCCAGCACCGCATGCACCACGATCAGCGAGAAGAAGCTGTTGCCCAGGCCCAACGGCGCAAAGAACAGGTAGCTCGCCACACCGATGATCACTACCGGCACCACCATCGGCGAAATCACCAGGGCCATGACCAGCGCCTTGCCCGGGAAATCACCCCGAGTCAGGCCAATCGCCGCCAGCGTTCCGAAGATCATCGCCAGCACCGTCGCCGCCGGAGCGACGATGATGCTGTTCCTCAATGCCCGCATCCATTCCGCCGAGGCGAAGAAGTCCTGGTACCAGTGCAGCGAGAAGCCTTGCAGCGGATAGACCAGGAAACTGCCCGAGTTGAACGACAGCGGAATGATCACCAGCACCGGCAGAATCAGGAACAACAGAATCAAGCCGCAGAGAATCCGCAAGCTGTAGAACCACACCCGCTCAATGGGCGACATATAAGGACTCAGCATTTCATTCTCCCCTTAGCTCAGGCGCAGGCGACTGGCGCCCACCAGCCAGCTGTAAATCAGATAAAGCACCACGGTCGCCAACAGCAGCAGCCCACCGAGTGCGGTCGCCATGCCCCAGTTGATGCTGGTGTTGGTGTAGAAGGCGACGAAGTAGCTGACCATCTGATCGTTCGGGCTGCCCAGCAACGCCGGGGTGATGTAGTAGCCGATGGCGAGGATGAACACCAACAGGCAACCGGCGCCGACACCGGCATAGGTCTGCGGGAAGTACACCCGCCAGAAACTGGCGAACGGGTGGCAGCCGAGGGAAATCGCGGCGCGCATGTAGGTCGGCGAAATGCCTTTCATCACGCTGTAGATCGGCAGAATCATGAACGGCAGCAGGATGTGCACCATGGAGATGTAAACGCCTGTGCGGTTGAACACCAACTCCAGCGGTTTATCGATGATGCCCAGCGCCATCAGGCCGCTGTTGATCAAGCCACCCGATTGCAGTAACACGATCCACGCGGCCACCCGGACCAGGATCGAGGTCCAGAAAGGCAACAACACCAGAATCATCAGCAGATTACTTTGGCGTGACGGCAGGTTCGCCAGCAAGTAAGCCAAGGGATATGCCAGCAACAAGCAGATCACGGTGATGATCAGGCCCATCCAGAACGTGCGGGCGAAGATGTCGAGGTAGATCGCCTGGTCAGGCGTGGCCGGTGCGATTTCGCCGAGGTCGTCGATGCGATGATCGACAGCCGCCAGCAAATAGTACGGTGTGATGTTGCTGGTGTTGCGGCGCACCGCTTGCCAATAGGCCGGGTCGCCCCAGCGTTCGTCGAGGCCTTCCAGCGCTTCTTTATAAGAGGCCGGTTCAGTGGCGAACGGCAAGGCGCGGGCGGTTTTGGTCAGCAGGCTGCGGTAGCCGGCCAACTCCATGTTCAAACGCTTGGACAAGTCGCCCAGGGTCTGATTCTTGCGCGCTTCAGCGAGGTCTTCGCTGGCCGCTTTGTACACCGGCTCGGCGGGCAGGCCGCGGCCGTCCCAACTGGCGATGGCCGCCACAGTGCGCGGCATGCCGCCGACCACTTCTGGGTTACCAACGCTTTTGTAGAGCAGCGCCACGATCGGCACCAGGAACACCAGCAACAGAAACAGCACCAGGGGCGCGATCAAGGCCTGGGCCTTCCAGCGGTTGATCCGCTCGGCGTGCTTGAGCCGCTGCTTCAAGGTGGGGTCAGTGCCCGCGTTCAGGGGAATGGCGGTGGCCATGGCGTACTCCGGAAATCTTTGATCGTTGCAGAGGCAGGCAAGCCACCTCTGTTCCTGATAACTACATATCACCCCTGTAGGAGCGAGGCTTGCCCGCGAAAACGTCGGCACATTCAACATTAATGCTGACTGACACGCCGCCTTCGCGGGCAAGCCTCGCTCCTACAGGGGACTGATCGTTCCCACGCTCTGCGTCACAGGGACGCGGACCATCCCGGGCGGCATTCCCACGCAGAGCGTGGGAACGATCATCCGCAGAACCGTCGTCCTGTGTGACTTGCTTATTTGGCAGCCCAGGAATTGAAGCGCTGCTCCAGTTGCTCGCCGTTGTCAGCCCAGAAGCTGACGTCGATCTGCACCTGGTTGGCGATGTTTTCCGGGGTGGTCGGCATGTCTTTCAGGACATCCTTGGCCAACAACGGTACGGCTTGAATGTTGGCCGGGCCGTAAGCGATGTTTTCCGAGTAGGTCTTCTGCTGCTGCGGCGCCACCGAGAACGCGATGAATTTCTTCGCCGCTTCGGCGCGCTTGGCGTCCAGACCTTTCGGGATAGCCCATGCGTCGAAGTCGTAGATACCGCCGTTCCACACGACTTTTAGGTTGCTTTCTTTCTGCACGGCGGCGATCCGGCCGTTGTAGGCCGAGCTCATGACCACGTCACCGGATGCGAGGTATTGCGGCGGTTGTGCGCCGGCTTCCCACCACTGAATGCTTGGCTTGAGCTCATCAAGTTTCTTGAATGCACGGTCCTGACCGTCTTTGCCGGCCAGCACTTTGTAGACGTCTTTCGGCGCAACGCCGTCGGCCATCAGCGCGAATTCCAGGGTGTACTTGGCGCCTTTACGCAGGCCGCGCTTGCCCGGGAATTTCTTGGTGTCCCAGAAATCCACCCAGCTGGTCGGTGCCGAGGCCAGTTTGTCGGCGTTGTAGGCCAACACGGTCGACCACACGAAGAAACCTACGCCGCAAGGCTGGATCGCGCCCTTGACGTAATCTTCGGATTTGCCGAACAGCGCAGGATCAAGTTGCTCGAACATGTCTTCGTCGCAACCGCGAGACAGTTCTGGCGACTCAACTTCCACCAGGTCCCAGGACACGCTCTTGGTGTCGACCATGGCTTTGACCTTGGCCATCTCACCGTTGTATTCGCCAGCCACGATCTTGCCGTTGCCTGCCGCTTCCCACGGTGCGTAGAAGGCCTTGACCTGCGCCGCCTTGTTCGCCCCGCCAAAGGACACCACGGTCAAATCCGGGCCCGCCGCCATCGCGTGTGCCGCACCGATCATGCCCATGACCAAAGCGGTGAATTTCAGGGATCTCAACATTTATTGTTCTCTCCACGTGCAGGGTTGGTGTTGGTGTAGCCGGGGCGATCAGTTCGCCTCTAGAAGGGGGTCGAGCGCGCGAACGTGTTCGACCTGCCAGCCAAGCGGTACCACGTCGCCGACAGCCAGCGCGGGATCGAGCTCGGCAATCGGTTGTTTCACGAAGAAGTCGGTCTTGCCGCAGACTTCCAGGCGAACCCGGACGTGGTCGCCCAGATAGATGAATTCCGCTACCCGCCCTGAGAAGCGGTTGACGCAGGACTCGCTGGAGCCGTTGAGGCTTACGCGTTCCGGGCGAATCGACAGCGTGACCGGTTCGCCGGTTTTGCCGACGTTGACCGCCAGGGCTTCAACCTTTTCACCGCGGCCGAGCTCGACGATGCAGCGGTCGCCGGTCTGGCTGTGCAAGCGGCCGTTGAGGCGGTTGTTCTCGCCGATGAAATTGGCGACGAAGGTGTTTTTCGGCTCTTCATAGAGGGTGCGCGGCGCAGCGATCTGCTGGATCTCGCCCTGATGGAACACCGCCACGCGGTCGGACATGGTCAGGGCTTCGCCCTGATCGTGAGTCACGTAGACTACGGTCACGCCGAGGCGCTGGTGCAGGTGTTTGATTTCCATCTGCATGTGTTCACGCAGCTGTTTGTCCAGTGCGCCGAGGGGTTCGTCCATCAGCACCAGTTGCGGTTCGAACACCAATGCGCGCGCCAGGGCCACACGCTGTTGCTGACCGCCGGACAGTTGTGCCGGGTAGCGCTGGGCGAAGGCGTCGAGCTGAACCATGCTCAGCACACGCTTGACCCGGTCACTGACATCGCTCTTGTTCAAGCCGCGCACGGTCAGCGGGAACGCCAGGTTCTCGGCGACGGTCATGTGCGGGAACAACGCGTAGTTCTGGAACACCATGCCGATGTCCCGCTTGTGCGGCGGTACATTGTTGATGGAGCGTCCGGCCAGCTGGATTTCGCCGGCGGTGGGTGTTTCGAAACCGGCGAGCATCATCAGGCTGGTGGTCTTGCCGGAGCCGGAAGGCCCAAGCAAGGTGAGGAACTCGCCTTTGCGAATCTCCAGGTTGAGGTCTTTGACGATCAGGTTCTCGCCGTCGTAGCTTTTTTGCACTCCACGAAAGCTGACCAGAATGTCACTGGCCCCTGCGTTTGAATCGACCTGGCTCATACCCACACCTTTTTTGTTGATGACTGCTGTGGACTAAGCCTAGTGGACGCTGCCGACCGCGCAAATCGGGGCGCAGGAGAGAATCGCCTCAGCGGGATGGAAGGTTGGGTGTAGGGATTGCCCTACAAGGATGGCGGGGATGGGCAGGTGCAACGGTGATTTGCAGCTGCAAGCGGCAAAAATGGGCAAAAGCGGGATTTCAGGATGTCGCAAATGGATATGACGACGAGATTCCTGTAGGAGCGAGGCTTGCCCGCGAAGGCGCCCGCGCTGGCGCTAAAAGCTTCGCGGGCAAGCCTCGCGCCTACAGGGGATCGCATTCATATCTAGAGGAGTTTGTGTTCCATCGCGTACTTCACCAGTTCCGCCAGTGAGGTGATGTTGAGCTTTTGCATCAGCCGCGCCTTATGGGTGCTGATGGTTTTGCTGCTCAGGGCCAGTTGCTGGGCGATATCGTTAACGTTGGCGCCCTGGGCCAGACGTTCGAACACCGAGAACTCACGCTCCGAGAGCAATGAGTGCAACGGCCGCGAATCGGTCAGGCCGACTTCGAAGACCATGCGGTCCGCCAGGTCCGGGTCAATGTAGCGACCGCCCGCAGCGACCTTGCGGATCGCTGTCAGCAACAGCGCCGGATCGCTGTCCTTGGTCGCATAACCCGCGGCGCCGACCTTTAATGCCCGGGCAGCCATTTGTGCCTCGTCGTGCATCGACAACACCAGGATGGCCGGCGGATTGTTCAACGCACGAATCCTTGGAATCGCTTCCAGGCCATTGACGCCAGGCATGGAGATGTCCAGCAACACCACTTCGCAGGGCACATGCCGCAAGGTTTCGAGCAACTGCTCGCCATTGCTCGCCTCCCCTACCACCAGCAAGTCCTTGGCCAGGCCAATCAACTGCTTGATGCCTTCACGGACGATGGTGTGGTCTTCGGCTACCAGTACACGGATCACAGTCTTCTCCATTCTTTTTATGTAAGAGCCAAGATCATTCTCGGGCAAGCTCGCTTCTAAAGTGGACTGCGGGGTATATCAGCTATCTGCGCACCTGCCCGAATCCCTGTGGGAGCGAGCCTGCTCGCGATGACGAAAGCAAAGTCACCACGAAGCCTTCAGCCCTCATCCACCGGCACTCGCACACTCAACGTGGTGCCCTCCCCCGGCTCACTCTCCAGCGACAACCGCCCGCCCATGATCAACACCCGCTCACGCATGCCGACCACACCGAAGGACGTTGCCCTGCCCGTGGCGGGGACAAATCCTACGCCATCATCGCTCACCGTCAGACACAACTCGTCACCTTCCAGCGTCAATGTCAGTTCGACAGTATGCGCCTGGGCATGCCGCATGACATTGGTCAGCGCTTCTTGAAGGATTCGGAACAGCCCAATGGCCTTGGCATCACTGAGCACCGGCAGGTTCTCCGGCACCTGCACCAGACATGGAATCTGCGTGCGCGCCTCGAAGCGCCGGGCCTGCCACTCGATCGCCGAGGCGATCCCGGCATCGAGAATCGGTGGTCGCAGCGCGGTCGCCACATCGCGCACCAGCTGGAACAGCTGCGCAATCAGGCGTTTCATGCTGTTCAAGCGCTCGTTCAGACCAGGGTCGAGCTGGGCGTAGGCCAATTCGCACATGGAGGTTTCCAGCTTCAGTACGGTGAGCATCTGACCCAGTTCGTCGTGAACCTCGCGGGCAATGCGCGCTTTTTCCTCTTCGCGCACGCTCTCCAGGTGAGCGGACAGCTCACGCAGTTGCTCACGGGAACTGGCCAGTTCCAGCTCGATGCGCTTGCTCTCGCTGATGTCCCAGACAATCCCGTCCCAAACATAGGCGCCATCTTCGAGCCGACGAGTGATGGCCTTGATCTCGGCCCAGCGCTGCTCGCCCGAACGAGTAAGAATCCGCCCCTGCCACGACCAGTCACTGTCGGTGTCCAGCGCATGGTCCTGAGTCTGGTGATAGCTGGCCTTGTCGTCCGGGTGCACTAGGCTGCGCAGGCCTTTGTCACGGTGGGCCAGGGTCGCTGGCGAATAACCCGACAGGCTCTCGCTGCCTTCGCTGATGTAGGCAAAGTCGATCTGCCCTGTCACCGGCGCCCGCTCAAGGCGGAAGACCAATCCCGGAACGTTGGCCGCAATCCCCTGCAACCGCGCTTCGCTTTCCTGCAACGCCGCCAGAGCGCGACGACGTTCGGTGACATCGTTGAGGTAGACCACCAGGTATTCACCACCACGAAAGCGCATAAAGCTCAACGAAACATCGGTCGGCAGGATGCTGCCATCCGCTCGCACACAGTTGGTTTCGAAACTTTGCGGCCCTTCTTCGCTGGCCCGGGCACGCTTCCACAGGTTCAGCCAGCGGTCCATGTGCAGGCCCGGCTCAAAGTCGATCAGCGGCCGATCCATGATGCCGCCGACCGGATACCCGAGCATGGTTTCGGCCGCGCGGTTGGCGTAGCGCACGTGGCTGTCCCAATTGACCCAGAGTATGCCGACGGTGCTCTGATCGATGGAAAATTGCGTGAGGCGCAACGCCTCTTCGCTGGCCTCGCGCAGGGCGATGTCCGCGCGCGCCTCCAATAGTCGCTGTTCCAGACTGTGTTGTTGGCGGCGCTGCCAGAACACGATGGCCATGCTGCTCAACATCAACACCGCCATCAACAGGCTGAGGTTTTGCCAGAAGCCCGGGGTCTCGGTCAGGCGCGGGTATTTGGGTTGCAGCCATTGGTTGTGCAGTTGCTCCAGGTCCTTGGCCGGGATCGCCCGCAGCGCGCTTTCGACGATGCCGGCCAGTTCCGGTTGATCCCGCCGCGTGGCTACTCGCAGCAATTGCGGCAAGCCGATGTCACCCACCACGACCAGCCCGGCAAATTCAGGCTCGACGGACAGCCGCCCCAATTGCGCTTCATCGACCACGGCATAACCGGCCTGCTGACTCAGCAACAATTGCAATGCCTGGCGCTCGGTCGGTACGCCTTGCAGGTTCAGGTGGGGATAGTTGCCGCGCAGATAGTCAGCCGTCGCACTGGGCATGCGCACAGCGACGCGGGTTTGGCTGTCGAGTTTTTCCAGCTCCACGGCGCCGGTGCTTTTCTGGTCACTGACCACCAGTTGCGGCACCCGCATGTAGGGGTCGGAGAATTGCCAGAACCGCAGGCCGGCGGGGGTTTGGGTCAGCCCGGGAGCGATGTCGATTTCACCCTCGCGCGCGGCGGCTTCCAGTTGCGTAAGGTCGGGGAAATTACGCCAGCTCAGCTCGACCTTGAGCACTTTGGCCAGCCATTTCATCAACTCGACGTTGACCCCCGACAGGCGCTGCAAGCGGCGATCGTATTGCGCGTAAGGCGCCTGCAGCACCAGCCCGACACGCAATTCTCCGTGCGCTGCCAGCCACTGTTGTTGCTGGAGCGACAGGGGCGCGACGTGCGTCGGTGGCGCGGAAGCCGCCCAACTCATCAAGGGAAACCACAAACAGCCGATAACCCACAGGCAGCGAAAACGCATCATCGAAGTCTCACACACTGACAAATACTGACCAACCCATTAGGCTGCCGGAATAACTTCTGGCCTGGAATATCCGATGCCCCCTGTCTACCGCCTGGCATTGCCAGCATTGTGCCTGTCGCTGATCCTGCCTTGCGCCTTTTCCGTCGAGGCCGCCGACCCGGCACCTGCCGCTGCGGAAAAACCCGCAGAAGAAAAACCGGTCGAACGCCAGCCACTGCTTGAGCGTAGTCAGGAAGAAACGACAGCACTTGAGCGAAAAATCCCCGCGCAGGAACAGCAACAGCTGCAAGCCGGCGCCGACACCTTCCTTGCGCTGTGGAAACCGGCCAACACCGCCGAGCCCAAAGGCGCGGTGATTATCATCCCAGGCGCAGGTGAAACCGTTGACTGGCCGCAAGCAATCAGCCCGTTGCGTAACAAATTGCCCGACGCGAAGTGGAGCAGCCTGAGTATCACCTTGCCGGACGTGCAAAGCGACGCCATTGCGCCACGCGTCATGGAAATGCCGCCAACGCTCAAGGCGCCGGAAACCGGCAGCAAGGACTCGACCACGGCCGCTCCCATCGAGCAAGCGGCAGGTGGTGAAGCGGAAGTAGCCGACAAGGCCATCGCCGAAACCACTGAGGAACAGTCAAAGGCCGCCGCCGAACGCATCTTTGCTCGAATTGATGCGGCCATTGCGTATGCCGAACAGCAAAGCGCTCGCAGCATCGTGGTGTTGGGCCATGGCACAGGCGCTTATTGGGCCGCGCGTTATTTGAGCGAGAAGCAGCCGTCGCAAGTGGAAAAATTTGTGATGGTCGCGGCACAGACGCCTGCCGCGGCGAAACCCGAACTGGTCGAACTGACGCCGACACTGAAGCTGCCGACGGCAGATATCTTCTACATGGATAAGCCGCTGGATCGCAACGCAGCACTGGCACGGATGCAGGCCAGCAAGCGCTTGAAGTCTTCAGCGTTCAGCCAGGTGTCGCTCAAGGCGTTGCCCGGTGACGCCAAGGCCGAGCAAGAGCAACTGGTGCGCCGGGTGCGCGGGTGGTTGAATCCGCAGAAGGCGGCGGACTGAAAGACCGCGTCGCCCCCATCGCGAGCAAGCCTAGCTCTTACAGGTTCTGTGTTGTATGACGCGAAACCTGTAGGAGCGAGGCTTGCCTGCGAAGACGGTATCCCTGGCGACACGAATCTTTCCAGCTACCGAAAATCCCGCCGCTCACGAATCAACGTATAAGCCGTATGCAGTTCGCGAGTCTTGTCCGTCGCCTCACGCACCTGCAACGCCGTCGCACCGCTGCCGGCAATCTTGTCCGGATGATGGCGACTGAGCAGGCGTCGATAGGCACGCTTGATCTGCGCTGGCTCGCTGGTCGCCGACACCCCCAACAGCTGCAAGGCATCCTGATAAGTCAGGGTGCTGCTGACCTGCGGGCGCTTGTGCTGATCGTAGTCAGCCGCCAACGCCAGTACTTGTTGCGGCGTCCAGCCCAGCCACTTGCCCCACAGGGCCAGCAATTCACGTTCATTGTTCCCCGCACGCCCATCGGCCCAAACCATGCGCCAACAGGCGCGCAATACGCCTTCCGCGGCGTGGGGCTGAGCACTCAAGCGCCGCAGATACCCGCGCAACCGGTCACGGCCCGACTTGCCGCGATTGAACGCGGCAATGGCACGACGCTGCGCCGATTCGGTCATTTCCAGCGCACGCATTTCCTGGCGAGCCTGCTGGATGTGACCATCCACCACGCGTCCATCGCTCTTGGCCAACCGTCCCAGCAACACGAACAACAGTTCATCGTTGCGCAGCATCGGACGACCGCCGAGCTTTTCACGCAAATGCCCCCAGCTTTGCAGGTGCAAGCGCCGATCCAGCGCCTGTCCCAGCAAAGCACCGAGCATGGCCCCCGGAATGCTGGCTATGGCAAAGCCCGCTCCGGCTCCAATCAGAGTCCCTGGCCACAGCATCTCAGCGTCTCGCTTCTATCAGGGTTTCAACTTCAGCCAGGCGTTCATGCGTGCCGACATCCACCCAGTGTCCGCTCAGGCGTTCGCCGGTAACCTGTCCATCCTCCATCGCTTTGCGCAGCAACGGCGCCAGTTTGAAGGCGCCGGCCGAGCAACCGTCGAACAGTTGCGGATGCAGCACGGCAATGCCGCTGTAGGTCAGGGTGTCGGCGTCGGGCTGACCGTCGCGCACTTGCCCGTCGACCAGCGTGAAATCGCCGGTCGGGTGATGGGCCGGATTGTCCGCCAGCACCAGGTGCGCCAACCCGGCGATGGGTTGATGCAGCACGCTGAAGTCGTAGTCAGTCCAGATGTCACCATTGACCACCAGGAATGCTTCATCGCCTAGCAGAGGCAATGCGCGGAAGATACCGCCGCCGGTTTCCAGTGGCTCCCCTTCCGCTGAGTACTGAATACGCAGGCCGTATTGCGAGCCGTCACCCAAGTAGCTTTCGATCTGCTGACCGAGCCAGGCGTGGTTGATCACAATCTCGGTAAACCCGGCGTTTGCCAGGGCTTTCAAGTGGTACTCGATCAGAGGCACGCCGCCAGCACGAACCAGCGGTTTGGGTGTGGTCAGGGTCAGCGGGCGCATGCGCTCGCCTTTGCCGGCCGCCAGAATCATCGCCTTCATGCAGGGGCTCCAGCACGCAGGCTCAGCAGCAACACATCCAGCTCGGCCAGCTCAGGACGGCGGGCGATCACTGCATCTATATAAGCAAAGAAGCGCGGCACATCGGCCAGGTAGCGCGGCTTGCCGTCGCGATGGCAGATGCGGGCGAAAATGCCGATCACTTTCAGGTGACGCTGCACGCCCATCAGGTCGCTGGCGCGCAGGAAGTCTTCGAAATCAGGCTGCACGGGAATGCCGAGCGCACCCGCTTGCTGCCAGTAATTTTCCAGCCAGGCGTGCACACGCTCCTCGGGCCAACTGAGGAAAGCGTCCTTGAACAGGCAAGTGACGTCATAGGTCACCGGGCCGTAGACCGCGTCCTGGAAATCCAGCACGCCGGGGTTCGGCTCGCTGAGCATCAGGTTGCGAGGCATATAGTCGCGATGCACCAGCACTTTAGGCTGGGCCAGGGCGCTGTCGATCAGCAGCTCAGTCACGTGCTGCCAGAGCATTTGCTGCGCCGAGTCGAATTCGATGCCCAACTCGCGCTTCACGTACCACTCGGGGAACAACTCCAGCTCACGACGCAGCAAAGCCACGTCGTAACTCGGCAACGGCGCGACCATCGGCAATTGCTGGAAAGCCAGCAATGCTTGCAGGGCATCCTTGAACAAATCGTCGGCGTTTTCGCTATCAATCACGTCCAGATAAGTCTTGTTGCCCAGGTCATTGAGCAAAAGAAATCCGCGCTCGAGGTCTTCGGCATAAATTTTCGGCACATTTATTCCGGACTTCGCCAACAAAAAAGCGATATCCACGAAGGGTTTGCAGTTTTCCTGGGGCGGTGGCGCGTCCATCACGACGAAACTTCTGCCTTCGCCTTCCCACCGGAAATAGCGCCGAAAACTCGCGTCACTACTGGCCGCGGTCAATGTGGCCGGGGGTACGACGCCCCAGCCCTGTTCTGCAAAGAGGATAGCCAACTGCTCATCGAGCCAAACTTTCAGGTGTTGCAAACGTACATCTTGGTCAGGCATTGCAAGGGTCTCCGACGGCGCTAGCCGTCAAGCGGGTCATGCTTTATTATCCAGCATCTTTTTCAGACCATCGAGAGGCGTGCGGCCCACACCGCGGGCAGATGGCACGCAGGAAGCCCGGACTAATAAGATGGCATTGAAATCCCCCGCGTTTCGTAAAAAATTTCCGTTGTTGGTTACCGGCAGTCTGCTGGCCCTGCAACCCCTAGCCACTTCTTTCGTGGTCGCCGCGGAACAGTATGACTGCTCAGTCTCTGCTTCGGGTGCTTGGGACTGTGCGCCAAAAGCGCCAGCGGCGGCATTGCCTCCGCGTCCCGTCCATGACGGCAGCGCAGTTTCCGCCACCGGCGAACCTGCGTCCGAAAGTGGCACCAGTGAAGACACTGGCGCCAAGCCTGTGCTGGTTACCGAGTCCAAAGGCCGCGGCCTGAAGTCGCGTAGTGCAGACTACAGTCACCTCGACTGGGTTCCGCGCGAGAACCTCACGGCAGCGCAACTGGCAGAGACCGGTCCTTACTGCTCTGGTTCCTATATCGAACCGATTCGTCCTGGCATGAATGACAAGACGAATAAAAGTGACGCTCCAACCTTTATCGGCGCCAAAGCCTCCCGCTATAAGCAGGAAGAGCAAGTCGCGACCCTGGCCGGTGACGTCGTCATGCGCCAGGGCAGCATGCAGGTTGAAGCCGACGAAGCGAATCTTTACCAGGCCGAGAGCCGTGGCGAACTGAGCGGCAACGTGCGCATTCGCGACAACGGCGCACTGATCGTGGGCGACCACGCCGACGTGCAGCTCGATACCGGTGAAGCCAAGGTCGATAACGCCGAATACGTGATGCACAAATCCCGTATCCGCGGTAACGCGCTGTACGCCAAACGTGCCGAAAACGCGATCATCCGCCTCAAGGATGGTACGTACACCACGTGCGAACCGAACAGCAACGCCTGGCAGCTCAAGGGCAACAACATCACCTTGAACCCGGCCACCGGCTTCGGTACCGCGACCAACGTGACACTGCGGGTCAAGGACATTCCTGTCCTGTACACGCCGTACATCTATTTCCCGATCGATGACCGTCGCCAGTCCGGCTTCCTGCCGCCGACTATCGGCACCGGCAGCGATACCGGCTTCATGCTGGTCACACCGTATTACTTCAACCTGGCACCGAACTACGATGCCACGTTGTACCCGCGCTACATGAGCAAGCACGGCCTGTTGATGGAAGGCGAGTTCCGTTACCTGACCCCGTCCAGCGAAGGTCAGTTCGGCGCTGCGTACCTCAACGACGAAGATACCGATCGCAGCAAGCAGACCGACTACCAGAAAAACCGCTACATGTATAACTGGCAGCACAAGGGTGGTCTGGATTCGCGCGTTCTCACACAGGTCGATTACACCAAGATCAGCGATCCGTATTACTTCCAGGATCTGCAGACTGATCAGATTGGTGTGAAAAGCGCTGATTTCGTCAACCAGCAGGGTTCTGTCACTTACCGTGGCGACAGCTATACCGCTCGCGTGAACGCTCAGGCTTATCAGTTGGCGACTGTTTCGAACATCACGCCGTATGACCGTTTGCCGCAGATTACCTTTGATGGTGCGCTGCCGTATCACCCGGGCGGACTGGATTTCAATTACAACACTGAAATCGTGCGGTTTGATCGTGACTTGGAAAACGGCTCCTTCACTGATGAAGACGGCAATGTGTCCCCACGCCTGGACACAAACGTTTTCGGGCTGGCTCGCGCAAACGGTGATCGCCTGAATGTCGCCCCGGTTGTCAGCTATCCGATAAATGCCAGCTATGGTTTCCTGAAGCCATCCTTGAAATACCAGTACACGCAGTACCAACTGGATTTGGACAGCAAGGGTAAAGCCGACATTGCTTCGCAGAATGCGGAACAAGACAAGCTCAACGGTACCTTCGGCACTAACCAGAGCCGTGGCGTGCCGATAGCAAGCATCGACAGCGGCTTGTATTTTGATCGCAACACCCAATGGTTCGGCAAAAACTATCGCCAGACGCTTGAGCCGCGCCTGTACTACCTCTATGTCCCGGAGAAGGATCAGGAAGACATTCCTGTCTTCGACACCGGGGAAAATACCTTCAACTATGCGTCGCTGTTCCGCGACAACCGGTTCTCGGGTTCCGACCGCGTCGGCGACGAAAACAAGCTTTCGCTGGGTATAACCAACCGCTGGATCGAAGACAACGGTTTCGAACGTCAACGCATCAGTGTCGGCCAGGCCTTGTACTTCAAGGACCGCGAAGTTCAGTTGCCGGGTATCGATGCAAAGACCCGCGACGATGCGCACTCCAACGTGTCGCCTTATGCGCTGGAATACGAGTACCGCTGGAACCGCGATTGGCGCACCACGGCCGACTACAACTGGGACCCGGACAGCCGCAGCCCTCGCTCGGGCAGCGCGATGTTCCACTACCAGCCTGAAGACAACCCGAACAAGGTCATCAACGCCGGCTATCGCTATCGCAACGACCAGGTTCGTTACGACCAGAACACCGGTAAATGGTCGGTAGGCGGCGGTGACTACGGCACCCCTGGCCAGCCTAACTACGTGAAGGACTACTACAAAATCCAACAGCACGACTTCTCGGTGATCTGGCCGGTCGTGCCGCAATGGAACGTCATCAGTCGCTGGCAGTATGACTACAACCGCAACCGTACCCTGGAAGCCTTCGGTGGTTTCGAGTACGACAACTGCTGCTGGAAACTGCGCCTGATCAATCGTTACTGGGTTTCCTATGACGAATTCAGTCAGAACGCCCCGGAAAACGAAAAAGGCGACCACGGCGTCTTCCTACAAATCGTTCTGAAAGGTCTCGGCGGCCTCACCGGCGCCAAAGTAGAGAGCTTCCTCGACAAAGGCATCCAAGGTTATCGTGAACGTGAAGACCAAGCTTTCTGATTGTCTGCGCCCGCTAGTGCTGGGCGCGCTGTTCCTGGGTACTGCGGCCAACGCCGCGGTACAGTCCATCGATAAAGTGGTGGCCATTGTCGACAACGACGTGGTCATGCAGAGCCAACTGGACCAGCGTGTTCACGAAGTTCAGCAAACCATCGCCAAACGCGGTTCTGCGGTTCCGCCGGCCGGCGTGCTGGATCAGCAGGTGCTTGAGCGTCTGATCGTCGAAAACCTGCAATTGCAGATCGGCGAGCGTTCCGGCATCCGCATTACCGATGAAGAACTGAACCAGGCTGTCGGCACCATTGCCCAGCGCAATAACATGTCAATTGATCAGTTCCGTGCTGCCCTGACTCGCGACGGCCTCTCTTATGAGGACGCACGGGACCAGATTCGTCGCGAAATGATCATCAGCCGTGTGCGCCAGCGTCGTGTGGCCGAGCGCATTCAGGTGTCTGAACAGGAAGTGAAGAACTTCCTCGCTTCCGACCTTGGCAAAATGCAGCTGTCCGAAGAATTTCGCCTAGCCAACATCCTGATTCCTACGCCGGAAAGCGCCAATTCCGATGCGATTCAGAATGCAGCCAAGCAAGCGGACGCGGTTTACCAGCAACTCAAGCAAGGCGCTGACTTCGGTCAGTTGGCAATCGCCAAATCCGCCAGCGAAACCGCACTGGAAGGCGGTGATATGGGCTGGCGTAAAGCCGCTCAATTGCCACCTCCGTTCGATCGCATGCTGAGCACCATGACCGTTGGCGATATTACCCAGCCAATGCGCACGCCGGGCGGCTTCATCATCCTGAAGATCCTCGACAAGCGTGGCGGTGAGACCCAGACCCGTGACGAAGTGCACGTGCGTCACATCCTGGTCAAACCTAGCCCGATTCGTGACGAAGCAAAAACCAAAGCCCTGGCTGAATCGCTCTATACCCGAATCGAAGCGGGCGAAGATTTCGGCGAACTGGCGAAAAGCTTCTCGGAAGACCCGGGTTCCGCCCTCAACGGTGGCGACCTGAACTGGATCGACCCGAACGCATTGGTGCCCGAGTTCCGCGAAGTGATGGCCAAGACCCCGCAAGGTCAACTGTCCAAGCCGTTCCAGACTCAATACGGCTGGCACGTTCTGGAAGTCCTTGGCCGCCGCGCCACCGACAGCACGACCCAGGCCCGTGAGCAGCAGGCGATGACCGTACTGCGTAACCGCAAATACGACGAAGAGCTGCAAACCTGGCTGCGTCAGATCCGTGACGAAGCGTATGTAGAGATCAAACTCCCTGGTGCAGACCAGGCAGCGCAGTGAAACCCAAGCGTTTCGCGCTGACACCCGGCGAACCGGCCGGCATAGGTCCTGACCTGTGCCTGCTGCTCGCCTCGCAAGCCCAGCCACATCCCCTGATTGCCATAACCAGCCGCGACCTGCTCCTTGAGCGGGCCGCGCAGCTGGGTGTGGTCGTCGATTTGCTGCCGGTAACACCGGACAGTTGGCCGGATGCCCCGGCACCCGCCAACAGCCTGTATGTCTGGGATACCCCGCTCAATGCACCGGTCATCGCCGGGCAACTGGACAAGGCCAATGCGGCTTTCGTTCTGGAAACCCTGACCCGTGCGGGCCAAGGCTGCCTCGACGGGCATTTCGCCGGCATGATCACCGCCCCCGTGCACAAGGGCGTGATCAATGAATCGGGCATTGCCTTCTCCGGGCACACCGAATTTCTCGCTGACCTGACCCATACCGCACAAGTGGTGATGATGCTTGCCACCCGCGGCTTGCGCGTGGCGCTGGTCACCACTCACCTGCCCCTTCGGGAGATTGCCGATGCAATCACCCCGGAGCGTCTGGAACGGGTCACGCGGATTCTGTACACCGACCTGCAACAAAAGTTCGGCATCGCCCGGCCACGCATCCTGGTCTGCGGGCTAAACCCGCACGCCGGTGAAGGCGGACATCTGGGCCATGAAGAAATCGACATCATCGAACCTACATTAGAGCGCCTGCGCGGCGAGGGCATGGACCTTCGCGGCCCCCTGCCCGCCGACACTCTGTTTACCCCCAAATATCTGGAGCACTGCGACGCGGTGCTGGCGATGTACCACGACCAGGGCCTGCCTGTGCTGAAATACAAAGGCTTCGGCGCGGCAGTCAACGTGACCCTGGGCTTGCCGATCATCCGCACATCGGTCGACCACGGCACTGCCCTGGATCTGGCCGGTAGCGGCAACATCGACACCGGCAGCCTGCAAGTCGCCCTGGAAACCGCCTACCAGATGGCCGAGACCCGTTTATGACCGAACATTACCAACACCGGGCGCGCAAGCGTTTTGGCCAGAACTTCCTGCACGATGCCGGCGTTATCGACCGCATCCTGCGCTCCATCCACGCCAAGCCTGAGGACCGCCTGCTGGAAATCGGCCCGGGCCAGGGTGCACTGACCCAGGGCCTGCTGGGCAGCGGCGCGCAACTGGACGTGGTGGAACTGGACAAAGACCTGATCCCGATCCTCAATCAGCAGTTCGCTGGCAAGAGCAACTTCAATCTGCATCAGGGCGACGCACTGAAGTTTGACTTCAACAGCCTGAACGCAGCCCCGGGCAGCCTTCGGGTCGTCGGCAACCTGCCGTACAACATCTCTACGCCGCTGATTTTTCACTTGCTGCACAACGCCAGCCTGATTCGCGACATGCACTTCATGCTGCAAAAGGAAGTGGTCCAGCGTATGGCGGCGGGCCCTGGTGGCGGTGACTGGGGCCGTCTGTCGATCATGGTTCAGTATCACTGCCGGGTTGAGCATCTGTTCAACGTTGGCCCCGGTGCGTTCAATCCGCCACCGAAAGTCGATTCAGCCATCGTGCGCCTGGTGCCTCACGCGGTGCTGCCGCACCCGGCCAAGGATCACAAGCTGCTGGAGCGTGTTGTGCGCGAAGCCTTCAACCAGCGCCGCAAAACCCTGCGCAATACCCTCAAGCTGCTGCTGAGCAACGACGAAATCACGGCAGCCGGCGTCGACGGCAGCCTTCGTCCAGAGCAGCTCGACCTTGCCGCCTTCGTGCGCCTTGCCGACAAGCTCAGCGAACAAGTCCTGGCTACTCCCGCCGTCGACTGACAGCCGACGAGCGTTATCGGGTAGGACACCAGCGCCCATGTCTGGTTTACTACCCGATACTTGGCCTAGACTGAGCTCCATCAGCTACGCCCCGCGTCCCGCTTCGCTTTTAAGGCCTCTTGCATGTCCGATCCTCGTTATCAGGTCGACGTCAGCGTCGTCACCCGCTATCTGGCAGAACAATCGCAACCCGAGCACAACCGCTTCGCCTTTGCCTACACCATTACCGTGCACAACAATGGCGAGCTACCGGCCAAACTGCTGTCTCGGCACTGGGTCATCACCGATGGCGACGGGCATGTCGAAGAGGTTCGCGGTGCGGGCGTTGTCGGCCAACAACCGTTGATCGAACCAGGCAAGAGCCATACCTACAGCAGCGGCACCGTCATGACCTCCAAGGTCGGTACGATGCAGGGTACTTATGAAATGATCGCCGACGACGGCAAACACTTTGACGCCGTTATCGCGCCATTCCGCCTGGCGGTGCCCGGAGCCCTGCACTGATGGCGACGTATGCCGTCGGTGACCTTCAAGGCTGCCTTGAAGCCCTGCAATGCCTGCTCAAAAAAGTCGCGTTCGACCCGACAAAGGATCGTCTGTGGCTGGTGGGCGATCTGGTCAACCGTGGCCCGCAGTCGCTGGAAACCCTGCGTTTTCTCTACAGCATCCGCGAATCGCTGGTGTGCGTGCTCGGCAACCATGACCTGCACCTGCTGGCCGCCGGTAAGAACATCGAACGCCTGAAGAAAACCGATACCCTACGCGAAATTATCGAAGCCCCCGATTGCGCCGAGCTGCTGGAATGGCTACGCCAGCAAAAACTCATGCATTACGACGAACAACGTAACGTTGCGCTGGTGCATGCCGGTATTCCCCCGCAATGGTCGCTGCGCAAAGCACTGAAGTACGCCGCCGAGGTCGAGACGGCGCTACGCGACGACAATCTGCTGCCGCCCTACCTCGACGGCATGTACGGCAACGATCCGGCGAAATGGGACAGCGACCTCAGAGGCGTCACGCGCCTTCGGGTGATCACCAACTATTTCACCCGCATGCGTTTCTGTACGGCCGAAGGCAAGCTGGACCTCAAGAGCAAGGAAGGCCTGGGCACTGCGCCACCCGGCTACAAACCCTGGTTCCAGCACAAGGAACGCAAGACCAAAGGCGTGAAAATCATTTTCGGGCACTGGGCCGCGCTTGAAGGCCAGTGCAACGAACCGGGCATCTCTGCGCTCGACACGGGTTGCGTCTGGGGCGGTGCCCTGACGATGATGAACGTCGACAGCGGCGAACGCCTGTCCTGCAAATGCGACGAGCATGGCCATGCCGCCGCGCCGCCAGTCGCCCCACGAACTAGCGAACAAACGCCAGCCAGCGCCCAGCGCTAGACTGCGCTTTCAGCCGAGCCACAGGAGCCCGCCATGAGCGAATTCAAACGTATCCCCCCAGAACAGGCACAGGCCCTGCGCGCACAAGGCGCCGTGGTGGTCGATGTCCGTGACCCCGCGACCTATGCCGCCCTGCACATCAGCGGCTCGAAGCATCTGGACAATCATTCCCTGCATGCCTTCATTCAGGCGGCCGATCTGGACGCACCGACCGTGGTGGTCTGCTATCACGGCAATTCCAGCCAGGGCGCCGCCGCATACCTGATCAGCCAGGGCTTTTCCGACGTGTACAGCATGGATGGCGGTTTTGAGCTGTGGCGTACGACTTATCCTGCGGAAACGGCGCAAGGCACTTCCGAATAATTTTTTTGTAACGTGCAAGCCCCGTCCCCTGTGGGCTCGCACGGTGGCAGACGAACGGTCTGCCACAACTAATTACGTATCTCGCCTTTACCTCCTGAATAAGCAACTATCCTTAAGCGCAGGCCATCCAAAACAGGGGAGAGCCGGTACACCGGCGCGCGGGTCATCGGGAGTAGCTTTCGAGGTCGTCAGCTTCGAAAGAGTTCTGGGGGGTAAACAGCGACTGCATATCCGGTTGCTGCCAGCATCGACTGAATGATCCGGCGTCGGCTCCACGTATCGAGCGAGGTGACGTCATGAGTATCTTTAGCCACTTCCAACAACGCTTCGAGTCCACACGCCAGGAAGAACTCTCGCTGCAAGAGTATCTTGAGCTGTGCAAACAGGACCGCAGCGCCTACGCCTCCGCCGCCGAGCGTCTATTGCTGGCCATCGGAGAACCGGAGCTGCTCGACACCTCGACCAACTCGAGACTGTCGCGAATCTTTTCCAACAAGGTGATCCGCCGCTATCCGGCCTTTGAAGACTTCCACGGGATGGAAGAATGCATAGACCAGATCGTGTCGTATTTCCGCCATGCAGCTCAGGGCCTGGAAGAGAAGAAACAAATCCTCTATCTGCTCGGCCCCGTCGGTGGCGGTAAATCGTCCCTGGCCGAGAAGCTCAAACAACTGATCGAGAAAGTGCCCTTCTACGCCATCAAGGGCTCGCCGGTATTCGAGTCGCCGCTGGGCCTGTTCAACGCCACTGAAGATGGTGCGATCCTCGAAGAAGACTTCGGCATTCCGCGGCGCTACCTCAATACCATCATGTCTCCATGGGCCACCAAGCGCCTGGCCGAATTCGGCGGCGACATCAGCCAGTTCCGCGTGGTGAAACTCTATCCGTCGATCCTCAACCAGATCGCGGTGGCCAAAACCGAACCGGGCGATGAAAACAACCAGGACATCTCGGCGCTGGTGGGCAAGGTCGACATCCGCAAACTGGAGGAATACCCACAGAACGACGCTGATGCCTACAGCTATTCAGGCGCGCTGTGCCGGGCCAACCAGGGCCTGATGGAATTCGTCGAAATGTTCAAGGCGCCAATCAAGGTGCTGCACCCATTGCTGACCGCCACCCAGGAAGGCAACTACAACAGTACCGAAGGCCTCGGGGCGATTCCGTTTACCGGGATCCTGCTGGCTCACTCCAACGAATCGGAATGGCACACCTTCCGCAACAACAAGAACAACGAAGCCTTCATCGACCGGATCTATATCGTCAAAGTGCCGTATTGCCTGCGGGTCAGCGACGAGGTGAAGATCTACGACAAGCTTCTGTTCAACAGCTCTCTGGCCAAGGCCCATTGCGCACCCGACACCCTGAAAATGCTCGCCCAGTTCACCGTGCTCTCACGCCTCAAGGAGCCGGAAAACTCCAACATCTATTCCAAGATGCGCGTGTATGACGGCGAGAACCTCAAAGACACGGATCCGAAAGCCAAGTCGATCCAGGAATACCGCGACAACGCCGGTGTCGACGAAGGCATGAACGGTCTGTCGACCCGGTTTGCGTTCAAGATCCTGTCCAAGGTCTTCAACTTTGATCCGCACGAAATCGCCGCCAACCCGGTGCATTTGCTCTATGTGCTGGAACAACAGATCGAACAGGAACAATTCCAGGCCGAGACCCGTGAACGCTATCTGCGCTTCCTCAAGGAGTACCTGGCACCGCGTTATATCGAATTCATCGGCAAGGAGATCCAGACTGCCTACCTCGAGTCTTACAGCGAGTACGGCCAGAACATCTTCGATCGCTACGTGCTGTACGCAGACTTCTGGATCCAGGACCAGGAATACCGAGATCCGGAAACCGGCGAAATCCTCAACCGCGTCGCGCTGAACGAAGAGCTTGAGAAAATAGAAAAACCGGCCGGCATCAGCAATCCGAAGGATTTCCGCAACGAAATCGTCAACTTCGTCTTGCGCGCCCGGGCCAACAACAATGGCAAGAACCCGACCTGGCTCAGCTACGAAAAACTGCGGGTGGTTATCGAGAAGAAAATGTTCTCCAACACCGAGGACCTCCTGCCTGTCATCAGCTTCAATGCCAAGGCCAGCAAAGAGGACCAGCAGAAGCACAACGACTTCGTCACACGGATGGTCGAGCGGGGCTACACCGACAAACAGGTACGACTGCTGTCCGAGTGGTACCTGCGGGTCCGGAAATCGCAATGACGCAGCGGCAAGCCATAAGCTACAAGCGGCAAGAAAAAGCGCGTAAGCCCTGATATCCGGGCAGCTTCTACTTGCAGCTTGTAGCTCACAACTTGAAGCCGCCCGGAGGGGCCTATGAGCTATGTGATCGACCGACGTCTCAATGGCAAGAACAAGAGCACGGTGAACCGTCAGCGGTTTCTGCGGCGTTATCGTGATCACATCAAAAAGGCCGTCGAAGAGGCGGTCAGTCGGCGTTCCATTACCGATATGGAACACGGCGAACAGATCAGCATCCCCGGCCGCGACATCGACGAGCCGGTGCTTCACCATGGACGTGGTGGCAAGCAGACCGTCGTGCACCCCGGCAACAAGGAATTCACCAGCGGCGAACACATTGCCCGTCCGCCAGGCGGTGGTGGCGGCAGAGGCCCAGGCAAGGCTGGTAACTCGGGCGAAGGGATGGACGAGTTTGTCTTCCAGATCACCCAGGAGGAATTCCTCGAATTCATGTTCGAGGACCTCGAACTGCCGAACCTGGTCAAGCGCAACCTGACCGGCACCGACACCTTCAAGACCGTGCGCGCGGGTATCAGCAACGAAGGTAACCCGTCGCGAATCAACATCATCCGTACCCTGCGCTCGGCCCATGCCCGGCGAATCGCCCTGTCTGGCAGCAGCCGGGCAAAGTTACGGGAAGCCAAAGAAGAACTGCTGCGACTCAAGCGGGATGAACCGGATAACTTCGGCGATATTCAGGAGATCGAAGCAGAAATCGAAAAACTCAGTGCGCGCATCCATCGCGTTCCCTTTCTCGATACCTTCGACCTCAAGTACAACTTGCTCATCAAGCAGCCGAACCCCAGCTCCAAGGCGGTGATGTTCTGCCTGATGGACGTGTCCGGCTCAATGACCCAGGCGACCAAAGACATCGCCAAGCGCTTTTTCATCCTGCTGTACCTGTTTCTCAAGCGTAACTACGACAAGATCGACGTCGTCTTCATTCGCCACCACACCAGCGCCCGCGAAGTGGATGAGGAAGAGTTCTTCTACTCCCGGGAAACCGGCGGCACCATCGTCTCCAGCGCCTTGAAACTGATGCAGGAAATCATGGCCGAGCGTTATCCGAGCAATGAGTGGAACATCTACGCGGCCCAAGCCTCCGACGGTGACAACTGGAACGACGATTCGCCGATCTGCCGCGACATTCTGATCAACCAGATCATGCCGTTCGTGCAGTACTACACTTACGTTGAGATTACCCCGCGCGAACACCAGGCTTTGTGGTTCGAATACGAACGCATCGCTGAAGCCTTCTCTGACACTTTTGCCCAGCAGCAACTGGTCTCGGCCGGGGATATCTACCCGGTCTTCCGTGAACTCTTCCAGCGCAGGTTAGTGACATGACCGCCAAAGAGCAGAAGCGCCAACCCATTTCCACCGGCTCAGAATGGACATTCGAGCTGATCCAGGCCTATGACAAAGAAATCAGTCGCCTGGCGGCTCGTTATGCCCTGGATACGTACCCTAACCAGATCGAAGTGATCACCGCCGAGCAGATGATGGACGCCTACGCCTCCGTCGGCATGCCACTGGGTTATCACCATTGGTCCTATGGCAAACACTTCCTCAGCACCGAGAAGTCTTACAGCCGTGGGCAGATGGGGCTGGCCTACGAGATTGTGATTAACTCAGACCCATGCATCGCCTATCTGATGGAAGAAAACACCATCTGTATGCAGGCCCTGGTGGTCGCTCATGCCTGCTATGGCCACAACAGCTTCTTCAAGGGCAATTACCTGTTCCGCACCTGGACCGACGCCAGCTCGATCATCGATTACCTGGTTTTCGCCAAGCAGTACATCATGCAATGCGAAGAACGCCACGGCATCGATGCAGTGGAGGACCTGCTGGATTCCTGCCATGCGCTGATGAACTACGGGGTCGACCGCTACAAACGCCCGTATCCGATCTCGGCTGAAGAAGAACGCCGCCGGCAGAAGGATCGGGAAGAGCACTTGCAGAAACAGATCAACGATTTGTGGCGGACCATTCCAAAAGGGGCCGACAAGTACAGCGACAAGGACAACGCGCGCTTCCCCGCCGAACCTCAGGAAAACATCCTGTACTTCATCGAAAAACACGCGCCGCTGCTGGAGCCCTGGCAGCGGGAAATCGTGCGCATCGTGCGCAAGATCGCCCAATATTTCTACCCGCAACGCCAGACCCAGGTCATGAACGAAGGCTGGGCCACGTTCTGGCACTACACGCTGATGAACGACCTGTATGACGAAGGCCTCGTTACCGACGGCTTCATGATGGAGTTTCTGACGTCCCACACCAGCGTGGTCTACCAACCCGGCTTCGACAGCCCCTACTACAACGGTATCAACCCCTACACCTTGGGTTTTGCCATGTACCGGGACATCCGCCGCATGTGTGAACACCCTACCGAGGAGGATTACCGCTGGTTCCCTGAGATAGCCGGTACCGACTGGCTGTCGAGCATCAAGTTCGCCATGAGCAGCTTCAAGGACGAAAGCTTCATCCTGCAGTACCTGTCACCGCAGGTGATCCGCGACCTGAAGTTGTTCAGCATTCTCGATGACGACCAAAAGGACGACCTGCTGGTCCCGGCCATTCACGATGAAGGTGGCTACCGCACCATTCGCGAAACACTGGCCGCGCAGTACAACCTGGGTAATCGAGAGCCCAATATTCAGATCTACAGCATCGACCGGCGTGGCGACCGCTCCCTGACCTTGCGTCACCAGCAGCACGACCGCAAACCGCTGGGCGAGTCCACCGAGGAAGTGCTCAAGCACCTGCACCGGCTGTGGGGCTTCGACATTCATCTGGAAACGCTGCAAGGCGACCAGGTCATGAAAGTTCACCATGTCCCGCCCAGAAGCGAGCACAGCGAGGGGGATTACGGCCGGCTGGACCTGGCCGTCATTCATCTTTGATCCTGTTTCTGCCTCCGGAAGTTCGACGCAAAGGTTATTCTGTCGAGCTAACGGAGGTTTTTATGCGGATTTATAAAGTCGGCGGCGCGGTACGCGATCGCCTGCTGGGCGAACCTGTCACCGATATCGATTGGGTCGTGGTCGGTGCCACCACTGAAGAAATGCTCGCCCAGGGTTATCGCCCCGTGGGTGCTGACTTTCCGGTATTTCTTCACCCCAAGAGCGGTGAGGAATACGCCCTCGCCCGTACCGAACGCAAAAGCGGACGTGGTTACGGCGGTTTCACCTTTCATGCCAGCCCCGAAGTCACCCTCGAAGAAGACCTGATCCGTCGCGACCTGACAATCAACGCCATGGCCGAAGATGATCAGCAGAATCTGACCGACCCTTACCACGGCCAGCGCGATCTCGAAGCCCGAGTGCTTCGTCACGTTTCCCCCGCGTTCGCCGAAGATCCGCTCCGTGTCCTGCGCGTTGCCCGCTTCGCAGCCCGATACGCAGGACTGGGTTTCACCGTTGCGCCTGAAACTTTGGAGCTGATGCGCCAACTCAGCGAATCAGGTGAATTGAAGGCGTTGACGGCGGAACGCAGCTGGAAAGAGATTTCCCGTGCACTGATGGAAGATCAGCCACGGGTGTTCATTGAGGTGCTGCGTGAATGTGGCGCGCTCAAAGTGTTAATGCCGGAAGTTGATGCTCTGTTCGGCGTGCCGCAACCGGCAGCCCATCACCCTGAGATCGACACGGGGGTGCACACCCTGAGCGTCCTTGAGCAAGCGGCGCAGCACAAACAGCCGCTGACCGTGCGCTGGGCATGCCTGCTGCATGATCTGGGCAAAGGGCTCACGCCCGTGGAAGAATGGCCACGCCACATTGCCCATGAGCACACGGGCCTGAAGCTGATCAAAGCGGTGAATGAACGGTTCAAGGCACCGAAAGATTGTCAGGAATTGGCATTGCTGGTGGGTCAGTACCACACCCACGGCCACCGCGCCCTGGAGCTGAAACCCTCGACGTTACTGGACCTGCTGCAGAGTTTTGACGTTTACCGTCGGCCGCAGCGGTTTGAAGAGTTCATTGCGGCGTGCGAGATGGACGCCCGCGGCCGCAAAGGGCTGGAGCAGAGAAGTTACCCACAGGCGGATTATTTACGCGGAGCGGCGACTGCGGCGCGGAACGTGGCGGTACAGCCGTTGCTGGAGAAGGGATTCAAGGGGCCGGAGCTGGGTGAGGCGATCAAGCGTGAGCGACTAAAAGCGCTGAAGGCCTACAAAGAGGCGGCGTCTGCCTGAAAAGCTTCGCGGGCAAGCCTCGCGCCTGCAAGATCCAAGTCGTTTGCGATGGGGCGAACGACGCAAAACTTGCAGGAGCGAGGCTTGCCCGCGAAGGCATCATCCGCCTCACAACAAATTCGAAGGTGTCAGCTGTTCACCGCGCCACTCAAACGCCACCGGCGCCAACACCTGATCAATCTGCGCCTCACGCCACAACGTCGCAAAGCTTTTGCCTACCCCCGGATGCACTCTGTCCGGCGCAATCAGGGACAACGGCCATAGCACAAAGGCATTTTTCAGAATCTCTGCCCGCGGCAGGATCAATCCATCGAAATTGCCCACCAGATCGCCGAACAGCAGCACGTCGATATCCAGCGGCAAACCCTTGCGGTCGGGCGCGTACCGGCCATTGTCCGCCTCGATGAATTTCAATCGACGGTCCAGCTCCATCAGCGGCAAATCGGTGTAAGCCGACACCACGAAATTGAAGAACGGGCCGCTCTTGATCCCCACTGGCTGGCTTTCGAACACCGCCGAGCAACGGATATCCACCAGGAAGCCTGCCAGGGCTTCCAGGCCCGCCTGCAAATGGGTTTCGCGCTCGATATTGCTACCGAGCCCGAGATACACCTGAGTCAGCGACATCCGCGCTCGATCTCCACGCCCACACCACCAGTGGCCGCCGGGACGGCGCCAGGCTTGGTCAGTTTGAGGCGCATCCAGGTGATCTTGAATTCGCTCATTAATACTTCAACCAGACGCTCGGCAAAGGTCTCGACCAGTTGGAACTGTGCCTGCTCGGCAAAGGCCTGGATGCGCGACGAAACACTCGCGTAATCGAGCGCCAGGGTCAGGTCATCGCCTGCCGCTGCCGGGCGATTGTCCCAGGCGAAGCTCAGATCAAGTCGCAGGCACTGTCGGATGCCTCGTTCCCAGTCGTAGGCACCAATCACGGTGTCGACTTCCAGGCCCTCGATAAACACTCTGTCCAAGCACTTTTCTCCGCTGCACGACAAGGGCGCAATGCGCCGTTAGAATCAGGGCGTCCTCGCCCGGAATAGTTAGCATGTTTTGGTTACTGGCGACCCTCGCCTACCTGCTCGGCTCTCTGTCCTTCGCCATTTTGCTCAGCCGCCTGACCGGTAACCCCGATCCGCGAATGAGTGGCTCGGGCAATGCCGGCGCCACCAACATGTTGCGCCTGGCCGGCAAGAAACTCGCCATCCTGACCCTAATCGGCGACCTCTGCAAAGGCCTGTTGCCGGTATTGATCGCCGGTGTTGCGGGTCTTTCGCTGCAAGAACAGGCCTGGATCGGCGTCTGTGCCGTCATCGGCCACCTGTTCCCGCTGTACTTTCGCTTTCGCGGTGGCAAGGGTGTCGCCACCGCGGCAGGAATGCTCCTGGGCCTGTATCCGCCAGCTGCATTGCTGGCGGTTTGCGCCTGGTTGCTGACGTTCTACCTGACCCGCACCAGCTCCCTCGCCGCATTGATCGCCACGCCGCTGACCCTACCGCTGCTGGCCTGGCAAGCACCTGCGGCATTGCTACCCATGAGCGCACTCACGGGGCTGATCGTCTGGCGTCATCGCGGCAATCTACGCGACCTGTTTGCCGGGCGCGAACGGCATTTTTAAATACTGGACATGAGCCCCGCTCATCACAGCGCCGACAGTTGCTCCATCGGCCAGCGCGCCTGCACGCTGATCGCCAGGCTTTCATGCTGGCCGGCCTGCAAGCGCTGGCAACCGGCAAACGCAATCATCGCGCCGTTGTCGGTGCAGAACTCCGGACGGGCATAAAACACGTCACCCTTCATGTCGCCGAGCATCTTTTCCAGGGAGGTGCGCAGCGCCTTGTTGGCGCTGACGCCCCCAGCGATCACCAGACGCTTCATGCCCGCTTGTTTCAGGGCGCGCTTGCACTTGATGGTCAAAGTCTCCACCACGGCCTGCTGGAACGCCAGCGAGATGTCGCAACGGGCTTGCTCGCTGTCGTCCCCGGCGCTGACGCTCTGCTGCCAAGTGTTCAGGGCGAAGGTTTTCAAGCCACTGAAGCTGAACGCCAGGCCCGGGCGGTCGCACATGGGACGCGGAAAAGTGAAACGTCCTGAAACGCCCCGCTCCGCCAGCTTGGCGATTTCCGGACCGCCCGGATAATTAAGGCCCATCATCTTCGCGGTCTTATCGAACGCTTCACCGGCGGCGTCATCGAGGGTCTCGCCCAAGAGCGTGTAGTGACCGATACCGTCGACCTGAACCAGCTGCGTATGACCACCCGACACCAACAAAGCGACGAACGGGAATTGTGGCGGCTGCGGCTCCAGCATCGGCGCCAGCAAGTGACCTTCCATGTGGTGCACACCCAAGGCCGGAATGCCCCAGGCAAAGGCCAGCGCCTGAGCGCAAGAGGCGCCCACCAGCAAGGCACCGACCAGGCCAGGACCCGCGGTATAAGCGATGGCATCGATCTCGGTCGGCACACAGTCAGCTTCGGCCAACACCTGACGAATCAAGGGCAGCATGCGCTTGACGTGGTCGCGCGAGGCCAGCTCCGGCACTACACCGCCATAGGCGCGGTGCAGGTCGATCTGACTGAACAGCGCGTCGGCCAGCAGGCCGCGCTCACTGTCATATAATGCGACACCGGTTTCGTCGCAGGAGGTTTCTAATCCCAGTACTAGCATGGGTTTGCGCCTTGTTTAGGCTGAATTCGAAGGCGCGCATAATAGTCGCCATGGGATGCCCCGACTAGCGGTTTTCGATCAGAGGCTTTGCATTCCGGTCGATGAGGAGTTAACATCCGCAACCCTTAAAAACCGACGTCTTCAAGTGCTCTTTTGCCGCGAGGATGTTGACCCCGGTAATGAATGAAGGTAGCTCTGGATGCCAGCCGTCAAAGTAAAAGAGAACGAACCCTTCGACGTAGCTCTGCGTCGTTTCAAGCGCTCCTGCGAAAAAGCCGGTGTACTGGCTGAAGTTCGTAGCCGCGAATTCTACGAGAAGCCTACTTCTGAGCGTAAGCGCAAAGCAGCAGCCGCTGTTAAGCGTCACGCGAAGAAAGTTCAGCGCGAACAGCGCCGCGCCGTTCGTCTGTACTAATACACAGACGTTCGTAGCAAGCTTCTGCCAAGCCCGGCCCTCAGCCGGGCTAATGGCATTTGCGGAAAACGCTTGATGCTTCACCGTCAAAGCCGCAGACGCGACCGAGACAAACCTGCTTCGCAGCGTCAGACCTGGCTCTTTTGCCAGCGGTGCACGTCTTTTCTGACGAGCCTTCCAAGGCTACTGACGAGCACACCCACTGATTCCTCTTACGACGATCAGCCCAAGGCACCTTCTTGCGTGCCCGCTTATGAGCTATCCGAGGCCCTCGACTGGCCGCAGCGGATTTCAGCGAAATACTTTCGTATAGTCGAATACTGATTGGTACTAACGTCAGTGGATTTTCGGCAGATACACTTCCCGACAGCGATTACGCAGACGACACCGGTCGAGCCGCACATTTTGCGCGCCTCAAACAACGACCCGCGTTCGGCCGCTCATCGTTTTGGGTCCATTTCAGCGCAGATGACGAGAACGCCATGGCCGGGCTAATTCCCCAGAGCTTCATTGACGACCTTCTGAACCGCACCGACATCGTCGATGTGGTCAGCTCGCGCCTGCAAATGAAAAAGGCCGGTAAAAACTACACCGCCTGCTGCCCTTTTCATAAAGAAAAAACCCCGTCCTTCAGCGTCAGCCCCGACAAGCAGTTCTATTACTGCTTCGGCTGCGGCGCGGGCGGCAACGCCCTCGGCTTCATGATGGACCACGACAACCTGGATTTCGTCCAGGCTGTCGAAGAACTGGCCAAAGCCGCGGGCATGGAAATCCCCCGCGAAGAAAGCGGTCGGCCACACAAACCGCGGCAACCGACTGATTCGCCGCTGTACCCGCTGCTGACTGCAGCCGCCGACTTCTACCGGCAAGCCCTGAAAAGCCATCCATCGCGCAAAGCGGCTGTGGATTACTTGAAAGGTCGCGGGCTGACCGGCGAAATCGCCCGGGACTTCGGCCTCGGCTTCGCGCCGCCCGGTTGGGACAATCTGTTCAAGCACTTGAGCAGCGACACCCTGCAACAAAAAGCCATGGTCGACGCCGGCCTGCTGATCGAGAACGCCGAAACCGGCAAACGCTATGACCGCTTTCGCGATCGCGTAATGTTCCCGATCCGCGACAGCCGCGGACGCATCATTGCTTTCGGCGGCAGGGTATTGGGCGACGACAAGCCGAAATACCTGAACTCACCGGAAACCCCCGTATTCCATAAAGGCCAGGAACTCTACGGCCTTTATGAAGCACGCAAGAACAACCGCAACCTCGACGAAATCATCGTCGTCGAAGGCTACATGGACGTCATTGCCCTCGCCCAACAAGGCTTGCGCAATGCCGTCGCGACCCTGGGCACCGCCACCAGCGAAGAGCACTTGAAGCGGCTGTTTCGCGTCGTGCCTAACGTGCTTTTTTGCTTCGACGGCGACCAGGCCGGCCGCAACGCTGCTTGGCGCGCACTGGAAGCTGCCCTGCCGTGCCTGCAAGACGGGCGGCGCGCGCGCTTTCTGTTCCTGCCCGAAGGTGAAGATCCCGACACGCTGGTCCGCTCCGAAGGCACTGACGCTTTCCGCGCGCGAATCAACCAGCACGCCCAGCCGTTGGCGGATTATTTCTTTCAGCAACTGACCGAGGAATCGGACCCGCGCTCGCTCGAAGGCAAGGCCCACATGGCCACCCTCGCCGCGCCGCTGATCGACAAGGTCCCTGGCGCCAACCTGCGCATCTTGATGCGTCAGCGCCTGACCGAAATTACCGGCCTCAGCGGTGAAGCCGTGAGCCAACTGGTTCAAAGCGCACCTCAAGATGCGCCGCCGGCATACGACCCGGGCGTCGATTACGACGCCATGCCGGATTACAGCGACTACCATCAGCCGCAGGCACAAGAGATGTATGTGCCGCAGCAGGAATGGACGCCGAAGAAACCCGGAGCGGGCGGCAAGAAGTGGGACAAGAAGCCCTGGGACAAAAACGGCAAGCGAGGCGGTGATCGCGATCAACCTAGCGCCCCGCGCACACCGATTGCTGTGGAAGCCCCAACCCTGATCGCACTTCGCACGCTCATTCATCACCCCGATCTGGCTAGCAAGGTCGAAACCGCCAACCACTTCGCCAATGAGAGCAATACCTACGCTCAGTTGCTGGTAGCGCTGATCGAGGCCGTGCAAAAAAATCCTAAGCTAAACTCTATTCAGTTGATGGCCCGCTGGCACGGGACTGAACAGGGGCGTCTGCTCAAGGCTTTGGCGGAAAAGGAATGGCTGATTGACGGCGATAACCTTGAACAACAGTTTTTAGACACCATTACTAGGCTATCGGCAAGTCAACACACGGATAGCCTGGAAGTACTTATCAGGAAAGCAAGGCAGCCAGGATTGACCGCGGAGGAAGCAAATCAGATCGCAAATCAGATGCGCGACCTATTAAAACGCAATATGGCTGTATCAACCCCGACCTCAACTGGCGCGTGAGGTCATAGCTCAGGTATAATCCTCGGCTTGTTTTTTGCCCGCCAAGACCTTCAGTGGATAGGGTGTTATGTCCGGAAAAGCGCAACAGCAGTCTCGTATCAAAGAGTTGATCACACTTGGTCGTGAGCAGGGTTACCTGACTTACGCGGAGGTCAACGACCACCTGCCGGAGGATATTTCAGATCCGGAACAGGTGGAAGACATCATCCGCATGATTAACGACATGGGGATCAACGTATTCGAGGTTGCGCCAGATAAGGATTCCCTTATGCTGGCCGACGCCGATACTGACGAAGCCGCGGCCGAAGAGGCAGCAGCAGCGTTGGCAGCGGTCGAGACCGACATTGGTCGTACCACCGACCCAGTGCGCATGTACATGCGCGAAATGGGTACGGTAGAGCTCCTCACTCGTGAAGGCGAAATCGAAATCGCCAAACGTATTGAAGAGGGTATCCGTGAAGTGATGGGCGCAATCGCGCACTTCCCTGGTACGGTTGACCACATTCTCTCCGAGTACACTCGCGTTACCACCGAAGGTGGCCGCCTATCCGACGTCCTGAGCGGTTATATCGACCCGGACGACGGCATTGCGCCGCCTGCTGCCGAAGTGCCGCCGCCTGTCGATCCGAAAGCCGTTAAAGCGGACGACGATACCGACGACGAAGAAGCTGAAGCCAGCACCGACGACGAAGAAGAAGCCGAAAGCGGTCCGGATCCGGTCATCGCAGCACAGCGTTTTGGCGCTGTCTCCGATCAGATGGAAATCACCCGCAAGGCGCTGAAAAAGCACGGTCGTGGCAACAAGCTGGCAATCGCCGAGCTGGTGCTGCTGGCTGAGTTGTTCATGCCGATCAAACTGGTTCCGAAGCAATTCGAAGGCCTGGTCGAGCGTGTTCGCAGTGCCCTGGATCGTCTGCGTCAGCAAGAGCGCGCGATCATGCAACTTTGCGTTCGTGATGCCCGCATGCCGCGTGCCGACTTCCTGCGCCAGTTCCCGGGCAACGAAGTTGACGAAAGCTGGACCGATGCACTGGCCAAAGGCAAAAGCAAATACGCTGAAGCCATTGGCCGCCTGCAACCGGACATCATTCGTTGCCAGCAAAAGCTGACCGCGCTGCAAACCGAAACCGGTTTGACGATCGCCGAGATCAAGGACATCAACCGTCGCATGTCGATCGGTGAGGCCAAGGCCCGCCGAGCGAAGAAAGAGATGGTTGAAGCGAACTTGCGTCTGGTGATCTCCATCGCCAAGAAGTACACCAACCGTGGCCTGCAATTCCTCGATCTGATCCAGGAAGGCAACATCGGTTTGATGAAAGCGGTAGACAAGTTCGAATACCGCCGCGGCTACAAATTCTCGACTTATGCCACCTGGTGGATCCGTCAGGCGATCACTCGCTCGATCGCCGACCAGGCCCGCACCATCCGTATTCCGGTGCACATGATCGAGACGATCAACAAGCTCAACCGTATTTCCCGGCAGATGTTGCAGGAAATGGGTCGCGAACCGACCCCGGAAGAGCTGGGCGAACGCATGGAAATGCCTGAGGACAAGATCCGCAAGGTATTGAAGATCGCTAAAGAGCCGATCTCCATGGAAACCCCGATCGGTGATGACGAAGACTCCCATCTGGGTGACTTCATCGAAGACTCGACCATGCAGTCGCCAATCGATGTCGCCACTGTTGAGAGCCTTAAAGAAGCGACTCGCGAAGTGCTGTCCGGCCTCACTGCCCGTGAAGCCAAGGTTCTGCGCATGCGCTTCGGTATCGACATGAATACCGACCACACCCTTGAGGAGGTTGGTAAGCAGTTCGACGTGACCCGTGAACGGATTCGTCAGATCGAAGCCAAGGCGCTGCGCAAGCTGCGCCACCCGACGAGAAGCGAGCATTTGCGCTCCTTCCTCGACGAGTGATCACAGAACCCCCGGCCCAGGCCGGGGGTTTTGCTTTCTACAGATAAAATCCCCCGTACCTCCCCCCCGCCGAATTGCCCGTCTACACTCGAAACATTCCCCGAGCCATAACGAGACCGTTATGCCCAGACTGCCGACCGTGCTTTTTTTGCTGTCGCTGATGACCTGGACCGCAACGGCTGGCGCGCTGACTCTGACCGACGAAGAACGTAGCTGGCTGGCGGCTCACCCGGACTTGCGCCTGGGTGTCGACGCGTCCTGGCCGCCGTTCGAATTTCGTGACGACCAGGGCCGCTATCAGGGCCTGGCGGCGGACTACATCAACGTGATCCGTCAACGGCTGGCCGTCAAACTGACGCCCATCGAACCGATCAGCTGGACCGAAGTCCTGCAACAGGCCAAGCAAGGCAAGCTGGACGTCTTGCCGGGCATCATGTCGACCCCGGAGCGCCAGTCGTACCTGTCATTCACTCGTCCCTACCTGGACTTTCCGATTGTCATCCTCGCCCATGTCGGAGGCCCCCAACCGCGCAAGCTCGAAGAGCTCTACGGGCTGAAGATCGCTGTGGTGGAAAACTATGCGCCCCATGAGCTGTTGCGCACTCACCACCCCGACCTGAATCTGGTGGCGATGCCCAATGTCAGCTCAGCCTTGCAGGCGTTGGCCACCGATGAAGTGGATGCGGTCGTGGGCGATCTCGCCTCCAGCGTCTGGAGCCTGCGTCAGCTCAAGCTCGACGGCCTGTATGTCAGCGGCGAAACGCCCTATCGCTATCAATTGGCGATGGCCGTGCCCCCCGACAACAAGATACTGGTCGGGATTCTGGACAAAGTCCTGGCGGACATGACTTCAAGTGAAATCAGCGCCATTCAGGAACACTGGGTGGGCAATGTACTGGATCACCGAACCTTCTGGTCCGACTTGCTGGTTTACGGCCTGCCCGGATTGCTGTTTCTGATGATCACGCTGGCCGTGGTCATCCGGATTAACCGCCGGTTGAGTTCGGAAATCGCCCGGCGGGTCGACCTCGAACAAGAGCTGCGCAGCAGTGAATACCATTACCGCGGGCTGGTGGAGAGCCTTTCCGCAATTGCCTGGGAAGCACGGATCAGCGATTTCACCTACAGCTACGTGTCTCCGCATGCCGAAGAACTGCTTGGCTATCCCCTGTCCCATTGGCTCATTCCGGGGTTCTGGCGCAACATCATCCACCCTGCGGACCTGACCCGGGCCCAGACATTCTGCGATCACGAAGTGCTGGCCGGGCGCGATCATAGCGTCGATTACCGCGTTATCACCGCCGACGGCCGCTGCCTGTGGGTGCGCGATATCGTCAGTCTTATCGAGCATGGCCATGAGCCGGTTATGCGCGGATTGATGATCGACATCAGCGACGCCAAGCGCACGGAAGAAGCGTTGAGACTCTCCGAGCAAAAATTCGCCTCCGTGTTTCAGCAATGCCCGGACATCCTGGTGATTGCGCGGCTGTCCGACGGCTGCCTGCTCGAAGTCAACAAAGCGTTCGAAGAACAAATTGGTCTCAAGGCCGAAGATGTCATTGGCCAGACCGCCACCGACCTCAACATCTGGGGCATCCCCGGCGTCGGGCCGGGCCTGCTGCAGCGCCTGCAAGCCGGCAGCATCCGCAACCTGGAGATGCCTTTTCGACGCAGCAATGGCCAGGTGTTTACCGGTCTGATTTCCGCCGAGCCCTTCGACCTCGATACGACCCCTGCGCTGGTCGTCGTGGTGCGCGATATCAGTCAGCTCAAGGAAACCCAGCAGCAACTGCAAACCTCCGAAGAAAAATTCGCCAAGGCCTTCCACGCCTCACCGGACGGCTTGTTGCTGTCGCGGCAGAGCGACGGGTTGCTAATGGAGGTCAACGAGGGTTTCAGCCGCATCACAGGCTTCAACAGCGCGATGTCCGTGGATCGCTCAGCCCTGGAGCTGGGGATATGGGTCAATCTCAATGAACGCAAACAGATGCTCGACTTGCTGCACCGGGATGGCTTCGTCCGCGACTTCAGTTGCCACATCCGCCGCAGTGACGGGCAGATCCGCCTTTGCGAGGTTTCAAGCCGTCCGCTGCCGATCGGCGACGAAGACTGCATGCTGACCATCGCCCGGGACATCACCGAGCGGCACCTGATGCAGGAGAAACTGCAACAGGCCGCCACAGTGTTCGAGAGCACCGCCGAGGGCGTGTTGATCACCGACACCCAACAGCACATCAGCGCGGTCAACCGAGCGTTCACCGAGATCACCGGTTACAGCGAGAGCGAAGCACTCGGCCACACCCCTCGCTTGCTCGCCTCGGGGCTTCACGACAGCGCGTTCTATGCGGCGATGTGGCATCAGCTGACGGACGAAGGTCACTGGCAAGGCGAGATTTCCAACCGACGCAAGAATGGCGAGCTCTACCCGAGCTGGCTGACCATCAGCGCCGTGCGTAACCGGGAAAAATTCATCACCCACTTCGTGGCGGTGTTCGCGGACATTTCCAGCCTCAAACACGCGCAGGCCAAACTCGACTACCAGGCGCACCACGATCCGCTGACCGGCCTGCCAAACCGCACGCTGTTCGAGAGCCGACTGTTGACCGCACTCAATACCCAACAGGAAAACGGTGGCCAGGGCGCGGTGCTGTTCCTCGACCTGGATCGCTTTAAACACATCAACGACAGCCTTGGCCATCCGGTGGGCGACCTGCTGCTCAAAGGCATTGCCGTGCGCCTCAAAGAGCAGCTGCGCGACATCGATACCGTCGCGCGCCTGGGGGGCGACGAATTCATCATCCTGCTGCCCGGCCTGCAACAATCCAGCGATGCCGACAACATTGCCACCAAGCTGCTCAATTGCTTCGCGGCCCCTTTTCAGGCCGGCGAGCACGAGTTTTTCATCAGCGCCAGCATCGGCACCAGCCTGTACCCCAAGGACGGCTGCGATGTCGCCACGCTGGTCAAAAACGCCGATGCGGCGATGTATCGCTCCAAGGCCAAGGGCCGCAACCGGGTGGAAAGCTACACCCGCGACCTCACCGCCCAGGCCAGCGAACGCGTGGCGCTGGAACATGAATTGCGCCGCGCCATCGAGCGCAATGAGCTGTTTCTCTATTACCAACCGAAAATCAGCCTCGCCGACCATCGACTCGTCGGCGCCGAAGCGCTCATCCGCTGGCAACATCCGACCTTCGGCTCGGTGCCGCCGGAACACTTCATTCCCTTGGCGGAAGAAAACGGCATGATCCTGCAGATCGGCGACTGGGTGCTGGAGACAGCCTGCCGACAGATGAACGAGTGGAATCAGGTCTACGAGTGCCTCGGTCCCCTCTCCGTCAATCTCGCAGGTGCTCAATTGCGTCAGCCGAACCTGCTCGGACGGATCGAGCAACTGCTCAAAGACAACGGCCTGGCGCCCGGTTTACTGCAACTGGAAATTACCGAAAACTTCATCATGAGCCAGGCCGAAGAAGCGCTGGCAGTGCTGCACCAACTCAAACACCTGGGCGTGCAATTGGCCATCGACGACTTCGGGACCGGCTACTCGTCTCTGAGCTACCTCAAGCGCCTGCCACTGGACATCCTCAAGATCGACCAGTCCTTCGTCCGCGGCCTGCCTGACGATCCCCACGATGCAGCGATTGTTCGCGCCATCATTGCCCTGGGGCGCAGCATGCAATTCACCGTCATTGCGGAGGGCGTCGAGACCCTCGCACAGCAACAATTCCTCGCCGAAGAAGGCTGTGAACAGATCCAGGGCTACATCGTCAGCCTGCCGCTTCCCCCCGACGAATTCGCCGCGACGTTTCTTCGTATAGCCGTATCGGATTTTTCGGATAGCACAGCCGAGAAACCATCGCTATAATCCGCGGCCTACTGAGGGCCTATAGCTCAGTTGGTTAGAGCAGAGGACTCATAATCCTTTGGTCCACGGTTCAAATCCGTGTGGGCCCACCAAACAAGAAAGCCGCGCTGATGCGCGGCTTTCTTTTGATTTAACGAATCACGTCAATAGTGCTATCGAAGCGACTGACCGGATGAGATTGAGCGCTTCCCAGCCGCGAAAGCCGTAACTGCGCAACGCGGTTCGCAAGTGGTGTCCGGATCTGCTTTACCAAATCGAAGAAGACGCCTATGGCGTCTTTTTTCGTTTCTGCCCTAGCAATACAGCCCTGCTCATAATCCTTTGGTCCACGATTCCTCCGTGTGGACCCACCAAACACGAAAGCCGCGCAAATGCGCGGCTTTTTTTCTGCGACTAACGTTTGGCCTAAGAGATCAGACCAGCCGAACCACCAAGGCAACAGCAACAATAGTCACGAGCGCCAGCGCGGCACCGAGTCCAAACGGCAGTAGGATTGCTCGGGTCGCAATGGGGGATGGGCTACGCATGTCTTCGGCCAAGGCGGCCACGTCACGGTGTAACTGTTCAATGCTGGCTTGAATCGTAGGAGGTGTGGACATACTGCGTCTTCCTGCAGGGATCACGAGTCACGCCTAATGCGCTAACCCTTGTTAGATAAGGTGGGCTGCTAAGCGGTAAAACTCAAGCACCTCCGATCATTGGTCGCTTCCGTGTGTTAGCGATTTTAAAGCTTGAACCACAATCCGACGGCGGCGACAACGGCGGTCACTAGACCGGCGCCTACTGCGAACGGATACCAAAAAGCCTCCTGCCTAAGCTTGCTTTCTTCCGCCATAAACTTGCGGGTTTCAGCAATGAATCTCCGGATTTCGACTTGAAGCTTATCGAGCTCCAGATTTTTGCGGTCATTTTGTAGCATCAGTCATCCTGTCGGGGCTCGGGTCGCGTCCTGTGCGCTGCTCCGCGGCGGGACATGCGTTTTTTCCTGTCTGCCGTCTAGGTTATATTTTGCGCTGACGTGAGGTTATCGGATGACGTCTGCCAAGGTTGTAGGCAAACTCCGAGAATTGCGTAATGGGTGCGTTTGGGCACTTTGCCGCCTTGTTGGCGTTCTCTTCGACGGGCTACTCTCCGGACGTCGCTGCAAATGCAGCGATCGGGTGTGGTAACCCGGTGAACCAGCGCAACAGTGCACTCATCACGAAGATAGGCAGTTTTTTATGCCTGTGATCTCGATATGGCAGCTGTGCGTGGGACGCCTTCGGGCGTGCCGGTTTCCTTGGTTCCCGGTTTACCACCCTGCGTACAGCTGCCACCCTTTCGTGTGGTAACGAAAGTGGCAGCTCCTCGAACCTAGGAGTTATATCGTGAATAAAATAAATCCATCCGCAATTTCAGACCTGAAAACCATCGGTTTCACCCCACTCATCTACTGCTCGGATCAGGCGTTGTTCAACGTCCGCGCCGGTGTCCCCATCGTTGATGCATTGTCACAAGCCTCCGATCTGCTGTTCCTCGCAAAATCATTTGCCGAGGACGCTGCCTACGCAAGAGACACTGACCGCCACGCCTGGGCCGCGCACTATCTGACGGCGATGGGTAAGGCGGTGATTGATGATGTGGTGAAGGTGCTAACGCCGAGACCGGCTCGGACCGCGACGGAATCAGAGGAGTAGCGCGCACTATCCCACTGAAAGACGCCCCGATTATTCGGGGCTTCCAGTCGTGACCGAGCGTGCAATGCGCGCCCGGAAGTTACTCCCTGTGCGAATCGGCACCATCGTTGCCAGCCCCAACGCGCAACCCCGGAATCGCCCGCACCAACCCCATCCGCTCAAGCCCCTCCCTCGTCAAAACACCCTCATACGTATCCGCCGACCGCCCCCATTGCTCCACGATACCCATGCCATCTACCAACGCTTCGCCCAACCCAATAATCGTATCGGCCAACTGCTCAACGATTGTTTGAGTCCGTAACCACAGACGATCCGTAATCTCTTTCAGCTCGGCCGTTACGCGTTCAGACGAAGCCGGATCCGTCTCGGGATAGGTGATGTTGCGCAGCAAGTGCCGTAACTCCCTGATTTTTGCGTAGTCCTGTTCTGCCCCAAGTTCTCCCCTCAGGATGGCGGCCGCTTTCGGCTTATCGACGCGTTTGCCGGGCGAACGCTTTGAAGCCAATGACTGCGCCATGGCGCCCGCAAAGAGAACCATCATTCGGGCTTGCAGATGCTCCTTCATTGCCTCAATCGTCGTAATTGAACGCGCCAAGGTAATGGAAGCGCCCGCTTGATGCCTCAAGTCCATGGTCACTGTCAGGCTCACATCACCCGTTTCAAACCCCAAGACTCGGGCAACGACGTAGTGACCCATTTCGTGATTGGCAATCTGCACTGCGTGATCCCGGACAGCGGGAGGCATGTTCTTTGTCATTTTGATCACCTCGCATCCCTCGATTTCTCATTCGACTATGACTGACAGCTGGTGTCCATCCTGTCTTCCGCGCGGCGTCTGACGTTCTCTGACATCCGCCGTGCCAGCCGTGCTGTAACATGCCAGCCCACTGATTTGTGTTGCCGGAGACGACCCTTGCCTGATACCCGACCGCCCGTTCTTGACGAAATCGACCGCCAACTGATCGCGGCCTTGCAGATCAACGCCCGTGAAAGCGTGGCCATGCTCGCTCGCCAGTTGGGGGTCGCACGGACCACGGTGACTTCACGTCTGGCACGGCTGGAAAAGGCCAAAGTCATCACCGGTTACGGCGTGCGTCTGGGTCAACGGGTGGTGGATGGCGGCTTGCAGGCGTATGTCGGGATCACGGTGCAACCGCGCTCGGGCAAGGAAGTGCTGCGCCGGCTCAGTGCCATGGCCCAGGTGCAGCAGTTGTGTGCGGTGAGTGGCGAATTTGACTACGTGGCGTGGCTGCGCACGGAATCGCCGGAGCAGCTGGATCAGTTGCTGGATCAGATTGGCAGTGTGGATGGGGTGGAGAAGACGACGACGTCGATCATCTTGAGCAGCAAGATTGATCGGGGGCAGCCGGTTTGATTTGCAGCGTCTTGAGGGCCTCATCGCGAGCAGGCTCGCTCACACATTGGTCAGTGTGTAGTAGCTTGTCGTCATAGTGACCAAAAAATTAGCAAAACGACGACACATTGCGTCTTATTAACGTGTTCTACGCTCTCTAGAATGGCTGCCATCTTTTCCTATACTCAGATGCGCATTCCGCGTCGGGTCGCCAGTAAGGTCAGTCATGAACAAGAACAATCGCCATCCTGCAGACGGTAAAAAACCAGTCACCATTTTCGGCCCGGACTTTCCTTTCGGCTTTGACGACTGGATCGAACACCCGGCCGGCCTGGGCAGCATTCCGGCACACAATCATGGTGCCGAAGTGGCGATTGTTGGCGCAGGTATCGCCGGTCTGGTGGCAGCTTATGAGTTGATGAAACTGGGCCTCAAACCCGTCGTCTACGAAGCTTCGAAAATGGGTGGCCGTCTGCGTTCCCAAGCGTTCAACGGGACCGATGGCATCGTCGCCGAACTGGGCGGCATGCGCTTTCCGGTGTCGTCCACGGCGTTTTACCACTATGTCGACAAGCTCGGTCTCGAGACCAAACCCTTTCCCAATCCGCTGACGCCTGCCTCTGGCAGCACCGTGATCGACCTGGAAGGCAAAACCCATTACGCACAGAAACTGGCAGATCTTCCTGCACTATTCCAGGAAGTGGCTGACGCTTGGGCAGATGCACTGGAGGCTGGCTCGCAGTTCGCCGATATCCAGCAAGCGATCCGCGACCGCGATGTGCCACGCCTCAAAGAGCTGTGGAACACCCTGGTTCCGCTGTGGGATGACCGAACCTTCTACGACTTCGTCGCTACCTCCGAAGCCTTCGCCAAGCTCTCATTCCATCACCGCGAAGTGTTCGGCCAGGTCGGTTTCGGTACCGGCGGCTGGGATTCGGACTTCCCGAACTCGATGCTGGAAATCTTCCGCGTCGTGATGACCAACTGCGACGATCACCAACATCTGGTCGTCGGCGGCGTCGAACAAGTGCCGCAAGGCATCTGGCGTCATGTGCCGGAACGTTGCGTGCACTGGCCCGAAGGCACCAGCCTCAAGTCGCTGCACAGAGGCGCGCCACGCTCCGGGGTTAAAAAAATCGCTCATGCCCCGGACGGCCGTTTTGCGGTCACCGATAACAACGGCGACACCCGCGAATACGCGGCGGTACTGACCACCTGCCAGAGCTGGCTGCTGACCACCCAGATCGAATGCGACGAAACCCTGTTCTCGCAAAAGATGTGGATGGCCCTCGACCGCACCCGCTACATGCAATCGTCGAAAACCTTCGTGATGGTCGACCGGCCATTCTGGAAGGACAAGGATCCGGAAACCGGCCGCGACCTGATGAGCATGACCCTCACCGATCGCCTGACCCGCGGCACCTACCTCTTCGACAACGGCGACGACAAGCCGGGTGTGATTTGCCTGTCGTACTCGTGGATGAGCGACGCACTGAAAATGCTGCCGCACCCGGTGGAAAAACGCGTGAAGCTGGCGTTGGACGCATTGAAAAAGATCTACCCGAAAGTCGACATTGCCGCGCGCATCATCGGCGATCCGATCACCGTGTCGTGGGAAGCCGACCCGCACTTCCTCGGTGCTTTCAAAGGCGCCCTGCCCGGCCACTATCGCTACAACCAGCGGATGTATGCGCACTTCATGCAGGACGACATGCCGGCCGAGCAACGCGGGATCTTCATCGCGGGCGACGACGTTTCATGGACGCCGGCGTGGGTGGAAGGCGCGGTACAGACTTCGCTCAACGCGGTCTGGGGCATCATGAAACACTTCGGCGGTGAAACTCACGCCGAGAACCCGGGTCCAGGTGATGTGTTCAACGAGATCGGTCCGATCGCCCTGCCCGAGTAAAAGGAGTTCCAAATGCGCGTAGCCCTTTACCAATGTCCACCGCTGCCCCTGGATGTCGCCGGCAATCTGCAGCGCCTGCATCAACTGGCGCTGGAGGCCAAGGGCGCTGACTTGCTGGTGCTGCCGGAGATGTTCCTGACCGGCTACAACATCGGCATCGATGCCGTCAGCGTGCTGGCGGAGGTGCACAACGGTGAATCGGCGCAGCAGATCGCGCGCATTGCCAAGACCGCCGGGATCGCCATTTTGTACGGCTATCCCGAGCGCACCGAGGACGGGCAGATCTACAACGCCGTGCAGTTGATCGACGCCAACGGCGAGCGCCTGTGCAACTACCGCAAGACTCACCTGTTCGGCGACCTCGATCACTCGATGTTCAGCGCCGGGCAGGATGATTTCCCCTTGGTGGAACTCAACGGCTGGAAGCTCGGCTTTTTGATCTGTTACGACCTGGAGTTCCCGGAAAACGCCCGTCGCCTGGCCTTGGCCGGTGCCGAGTTGATCCTGGTGCCGACGGCGAACATGGTTCCCTTTGACTTCGTTGCCGATGTCACCGTCCGCGCCCGCGCCTTCGAAAACCAGTGTTATGTGGCATATGCCAACTATTGCGGGCAGGAAGGTGAGATCAACTATTGCGGCCAGAGCAGCATCGCTGCACCGGATGGCAGCCGCATCGCCCAGGCGGGCCTGGATGAAGCACTGATTGTCGGTGAGCTGGATCGTCAGTTAATGGTCGAATCCCGTGCCGCCAATCGCTACTTGGTCGATCGCCGTCCTGAGCTTTACGGCGACCTTAACAAGCGCTGATCCATCGTAATCCGCTAGCATTAGCGCTTCTCTGTCCTGGAAGTGCTCATGCCTGCGCTGAATCATCCCCGCCCCCACACTGAAACCCTGGCCAATGGCCTGCGGGTGACGCTGCGTCATGCTCCCGATTTGAAGCGCTGCGCCGCGGCGTTGCGGGTTTTCGCAGGCAGTCATGACGTGCCGCTGGCATGGCCCGGCCTCGCGCACTTTCTCGAGCATTTGTTGTTTCTGGGGACGGAGCGCTTTCCCGCAGGGCAAGGGCTGATGGCCTACGTGCAAGGTCATGGCGGCCAGGTCAACGCACGCACCAGCGAACGCACCACCGACTTCTTTTTCGAACTGCCGCCTCAGGCGTTTAGCGGTGGGCTGGAGCGTCTGTCAGACATGCTCGCTCATCCGCGTATGAATCTGGACGATCAGCGGCGGGAACGGGAAGTGCTGCACGCCGAATTTGTCGCCTGGTCCCGGGATGCCAAGGCTCAACAGCATTTCGCGCTGTTTGACGGGCTGTCGACGGCTCACCCGCTACGGGCGTTTCATGCGGGCAACCGTTACAGCCTGCCGGTGCCGCAGCCGGAGTTTCAGCAAGCGTTGAGGGATTTCTATCAGCGGTTTTATCGGACCGGGCAGATGACGTTGAGCCTGGCCGGACCGCAGAGTCTCGATGAGTTGAGGGCAATGGCTCAGCACTTTGGCGATCTTCTCGCCGTAGGGGAAAAGGTTGCGCAAGAAGCACCTGCACCGCTTATGGACTCTTCCGACAATAGTTATCAACAGGCTGGCGAACGTCGGCTCGATCTACTGTTCGCGTTCGAAGCGTTGCCCGACTCATCCCGCGAGGCATTAGCGTTCCTGTGCCATTGGCTGAACGCCGCTAAACCTGGCGGTCTGCTGGCTGAATTGCGCGAGCAAGGGCTGGCGGACAGCCTGAAAGCCGCGCCGCTGTATCAGTTCGCCGGCCAAGCCTTGCTGCACATTGAATTCACCACAACTAAACCGGGGAACGCGATCCGCGAACGGCTTGTGGATTGGCTGGGCTTTTTTGCCTCTCACCAGAACTGGACCGAGTTGCGCCAAGAGTACGCCGCCCTGCTCGACCGTCAGCAACACGTCAGCGGTGCCCTGCAACTGGCGCGACTGGACAGTGAGCAGCTTGAAGCCGGTTTATCCGAACAAGGCGTCATAGCGCTCAAGGACATCCTGAAAAAAATCGGCGCTGTGGATAACTTCTCCGGCGAATGGCAATTACCAGCGCCAAACCCGTTTTTACGCACAGAAGCACCAGCGACCAATGCCGGATTGATTCGCGGCCAGACCAGCAAACACCGCGGCCTGCGGACGTTTGCCCAGGATCGCTCGCGCAGCCGTCGCGAAAACTCGCCGATGCAGTTCAGTCAGGCGTTGCCGGACAACACGGATGAGGGCGCGATTTATCTGCGCTGGCGACTGCAGGCCAAACCTCATCCCCGTGTTCAATCGAACCTGGAAAATCGCCTGCAACCCTCGCGTGAAGATGCCCGCCAGGCGGGGGTCGAGTTTTCCTTCAGTGCATCAGGCAATGAATGGCTGCTGAAGATGACAGGCCTGCAGGAGCCCATGCCGACCGTCCTCGAACATGTGCTGAAAGAGCTGACAAAACCCGATGTCGGTTTCCCACAGGAAGAACCGCCAAGCATGCCGTTGATACCGATCAGACAGCTGCTGAAAATGCTTCCCGAGCATTCACTTGAGCGCACCGCTGAAAGTGATGACGTGCAGCAGCTCTGGGCGAGCGCACGCTGGCAAGGTCTGGCGATGGGCCTGTCGGCGCAGACGCAAGCAGCGATGGGCCTGGCACTTAGCCGCGTGCCCGGTGCTGCGGACGATCAGCCGTCGCCGCCCGCCTCGATAAACGCGCTGCATCTGTGGAGCGCGCTCGACACCGGTTCCAGCGAACACGCGCTATTGCTGTTTTGCCCGCCGGCCACGCAAGACATCACCGACGAAGCCGCGTGGCGTTTGCTCGCTCACCTGTGCCAGACGCCGTTCTATCAGCGCCTGCGGGTTGAACTGCAATTGGGTTATGCCGTGTTCAGCGGCCTGCGTCAGTTTCATGGGCAGACCGGGCTGCTGTTCGGCGTTCAATCACCGAGCGTTGCCCCTCAGGATCTGCTGGAACACATAGAGCGCTTCTTGAACGAAATGCCCGCACTGATTGAAGGCGTCGATGATGCGACCTTCATTGCCCAGCGCCAGGCCTTGGCCGACCAATTCCACGCCACCGCACTGCCCCACGCTCAGTCGGCCGAACTGCTCTGGCAGGGCAAACTGGCGGGCCACTCGTCGGATTATCTGGAGCGATTGCCTGAAGCGATCCTGCTGATCGACCGCAACGCATTGAAAGAAGCAGCCCGACGACTGAATCAGGCCGAAGGTGGCTGGCGCTGCTTGGCCAGCAGCGCCTGCGCGACAGCACCTTGGCAAGCGGCAAAATGATCATTACCGACGCTGCAATTAGCTTTCTCAAAGATTCGCGGCCAATCGCGCTGTAATTTTGAGTAACATAGCCACCTAACTATCTGAACATCTCCGACTGGAGGTGGACTATATGTATAGGTCTCAACTGTCTCATCACCTGAAGGAGCGCTCCCATGTCCTGGTCCAAACCTGCTTACACCGACCTGCGTATCGGCTTTGAAGTCACCATGTACTTCGCAAGCCGCTAAGGTCTGCCGTTGTAATGATGTGCAACGCCTCGGTTTACCGGGGCGTTTTTATTTTCAGCGTTGAAATGGAGCGCCCATGTTTGTCCAGATTCTAGGTTCCGCCGCCGGCGGCGGTTTCCCCCAGTGGAACTGCAACTGCGTGAACTGCGCCGGTTTTCGCAACGGCAGCCTGAACGCCAAGGCGCGTACCCAGTCGTCCATCGCGATTTCCGATGACGGCGTGAACTGGATCCTGTGCAACGCTTCGCCGGACATCCGCGTCCAGCTGCAAGGCTTCACCCCGCTGCAACCGGGCCGCGCCCTGCGCGATACCGGCATCAGCGCAATCATCCTGATGGACAGCCAGATCGATCACACCACCGGTCTGCTCAGCCTGCGCGAAGGTTGCCCGCACCAGGTCTGGTGCACCGACATGGTCCATGAAGACTTGAGCACCGGTTTCCCCCTGTTCACCATGCTCAAGCATTGGAATGGCGGGCTGAACTGGAACCGCATTGAACTCGACCGCAGCTTTACCATCCCGGCCTGCCCAAGCCTGCTCTTCACCCCGCTGCCCCTGCGCAGCGCCGCGCCGCCCTACTCGCCGCACCGCTTCGACCCGCACCCGGGCGACAACATTGGCCTGATCGTCGAAGACCTGAACACCGGCGGCAAACTGTTCTACGCGCCGGGCCTGGGCAAAGTCGATGCGCCGCTGCTGGACATCATGGCCGCCAGCGATTGCCTGCTGGTGGACGGCACGATGTGGGACGACGACGAAATGCAGCGCCGTGGCGTCGGTACGCGCACTGGACGGGAGATGGGCCATCTGGCGCAAAATGGCCCCGGCGGCATGCTCGAAGTGCTGGAGCAATTGCCCAAGCAGCGCAAAGTGCTTATCCACATCAACAACACCAATCCGATTCTCGATGAAGATTCGCCAGAGCGTGCCGAGTTGGCTCGGCGCAAGGTTGAAGTGGCGTATGACGGCATGAGTATTGTGTTGTAGCGGATGGCCTCTTCGCGGGCAAGCCTCGCTCCTACAGTGATCGCGTGCCCCTGTAGGAGCGAGGCTTGCCCGCGAAAGCGTCGGACCAGACACCAGAGAATCCACCGGTCATCCCCGGAGAACCGCAATGACTGACACCCCAATGTCCCCCGCCGAATTCGAAGCAGCCTTGCGCGCCAAGGGCGCCTATTACCACATCTATCACCCGTACCACGTGGCGATGTATGAAGGCCGGGCGACCCGCGAGCAGATCCAGGGTTGGGTCGCCAATCGCTTCTACTATCAGGTGAACATCCCCCTGAAGGACGCTGCGATCCTCGCCAACTGCCCGGATCGCGAGATCCGTCGCGAGTGGATTCAGCGTCTGCTCGACCATGACGGCGCCCCCGGCGAAGACGGCGGCATCGAAGCGTGGCTGCGTCTGGGCCAGGCCGTCGGCCTCGACCCGGATCAGCTGCGCTCGCAGGAACTGGTCTTGCCCGGCGTACGTTTCGCCGTGGACGCCTACGTAAACTTCGCCCGCCGGGCCAGTTGGCAGGAAGCCGCCAGCAGCTCGCTGACCGAGTTGTTCGCGCCGCAGATCCACCAATCGCGCCTCGACAGCTGGCCGCAGCATTATCCGTGGATCGACCCGACGGGCTACGAGTATTTCCGCACCCGTCTCGGCCAGGCACGCCGTGACGTGGAACACGGTCTGGCGATCACTTTGCAGCACTACACGACGCGTGAAGGCCAAGAGCGCATGCTGCAAATTCTCCAGTTCAAACTGGACATCCTTTGGAGCATGCTCGATGCCATGAGCATGGCCTACGAACTGAACCGCCCGCCGTATCACAGCGTGACCGACCAGCGGGTCTGGCATAAAGGAATCACCTTATGAGTTTCGATCGCAGCAAGACCCCGACGTGGCGTCAGGGCTACCGCTATCAGTACGAACCGGCGCAGAAAGGCCATGTCCTGCTGTACCCGGAAGGCATGATCAAACTCAACGACAGCGCTGCGCTGATTGGCGGTTTGATTGATGGCCAGCGTGACGTAGCGGCGATCATCGCCGAACTGGACGCGAAGTTCCCCGACGTGCCCGAGCTCGCTGAGGACATCGAGCAGTTCATGGAGGTTGCCCGTGCTCAGCACTGGATCGAACTTGCCTGATTCCGTGTCAGGCACGTTACCGCCAAAACCTGAAATCGGCCTGCCGCTGTGGCTGCTGGCCGAGCTGACGTACCGCTGTCCGCTGCAATGTCCATACTGCTCAAACCCGCTGGACTTCGCCGAACAAGGCAAAGAACTGAGCACCGAGCAGTGGATCAAAGTGTTCCGCGAAGCCCGGGAAATGGGTGCCGCACAGCTGGGCTTTTCCGGCGGTGAGCCGCTGGTGCGCCAGGACCTTGCCGAGCTGATCGCCGAGGCGCGCAAGTTGGGTTTCTACACCAACCTCATCACGTCCGGCATTGGCCTCACCGAGCAGAAAATCAGCGACTTCAAGAAAGCCGGCCTTGATCACATCCAGATCAGTTTCCAGGCCAGCGACGAACAAGTGAATAACTTGTTGGCTGGTTCGAAAAAGGCCTTCGCGCAGAAGCTGGAAATGGCTCGTGCGGTGAAAGCCCACGGCTACCCGATGGTGCTGAACTTCGTGACCCATCGGCACAACATCGACAAGATCGACCGGATCATCGAGCTGTGCATCGCCCTTGAAGCGGACTTTGTCGAACTCGCCACCTGCCAGTTTTACGGTTGGGCACAGCTCAATCGGGTCGGCCTGTTGCCGACCAAAGAACAATTGGTTCGCGCCGAACGCATCACCAACGAATACCGCGCCAAACTGGAAGCCGAAGGTCATCCGTGCAAGCTGATTTTCGTCACGCCGGACTACTACGAAGAACGCCCGAAAGCCTGCATGAACGGCTGGGGCAGCATTTTTCTTACAGTCACGCCGGACGGAACCGCACTGCCGTGTCACGGTGCCCGACAGATGCCGGTGCAATTTCCGAACGTGCGCGATCACAGCATGCAGCACATCTGGTACGACTCGTTCGGCTTCAACCGCTTCCGTGGTTACGACTGGATGCCCGAGCCATGCCGCTCCTGCGACGAGAAAGAAAAAGACTTCGGCGGCTGTCGCTGCCAGGCGTTCATGCTCACGGGTGACGCCAGCAATGCCGACCCGGTGTGCAGCAAGTCGGAGCATCATGGCGTGATTCTCAAGGCCCGCGAAGAAGCCGAACACGCGACCCAGACCATTGAACAACTGGCCTTTCGCAATGAACGAAACTCACGCCTCATCGCTAAAAGCTGAACCCTTCAGCGCTTCCCGGGCCGTCGCGGCCGGTATCGACTTCGCCGAGCTGTTAGTCGGCCAGCATGGCCTGTTCTGGAACGAATACCGCCCCGAGGATGCCGCCTGCAGGATCTGGCATTGGCGCGACAGCCAGGCCCGTTGCCTGACTTCGGCAGGCTTCAGCGTGCGCAGTCGGGTGTACGAATATGGCGGTGGCGCGTTTTGTCTGACGGATGACGGGATTGTTTTCGTCAACGAAGCAGACCAGCAACTCTACCGGCAATCGCTGGCGGGCGAGACGCCTGAGGTGCTGACCTCCGGGGAATGCCGTTACGGCGATCTGCAGTTTGCCAACGGACAGGTTTTGGCGGTTGAAGAGAACCGGGATCGGCATCGTCTGGTGGCGATTGATGTGGCTGACGGCCAGCGTCATCTGCTGGCCGAAGGCGCCGATTTCTATGCCGCGCCGACGCTGAGTCCGGACTCGCAACGATTGGCGTGGATTGAATGGAGCCGCCCGGATCAGCCGTGGACCGCCACTCGCTTGATGGTTGCCGAGCGCCAGAATGATGGGGGCTTCGCTCAACCACGTTGTGTGGCGGGCGATGGTGCGCAGGAGTCACTGCAACAACCGCGTTTCGACAGCGACGGCCACCTGTTTTGCCTGACGGATCGCGGCGGCTACTGGCAGCCTTGGGCGGAATCCGCAGACGGCCTGAGCCTGCTGCCGAGTGCCGCCGCTGACCATGGGCCGGCACCGTGGCAACTGGGGGGCAGCACCTGGTTGCCGCTGGGCGAAAGCCGCTACTTGGCCAGCTGGACCGAAGGCGGGTTCGGCAAACTGGGAATCTGCGGTGACGCCGCTGAAGATTTCACCGGTGATTACAGCCGTTTTCGTCATCTCGCACTGGATGAGCAATTCATCTATTGCATCGCGGCATCGCCGGTCAGTTCGTCGGCGGTGATCGCAATCGAGCGCGATACCCGCCAGGTCAAAATCATCGCCGGCGGGATCGCACCGTTGCCCGCCGAGCGCATCAGCGTCCCGCGAACCTTGCGCTACCCGAGCGGTTCGGGCGAGGCCCACGGCTTCTTCTATCCGCCGATGACCGGCGAGGCGAAACCGCCGCTGGTGGTCTTCATCCACGGCGGCCCGACCTCGGCCTGCTACCCGATGCTTGATCCACGCATTCAGTACTGGGCGCAACGCGGCTTCGCCGTGGCCGATCTCAACTACAGCGGCAGCAGTGGCTATGGCCGGGCGTATCGCCAGGCGCTGCATTTGAGTTGGGGTGACGTGGATGTCGAAGATGCCTGCGCGGTGGTCGCTTATCTTGCCGATCGCGGCTTGATCGACGGCGACAAGGCGTTTATTCGCGGCGGCAGTGCTGGCGGTTACACCACGCTGTGTGCGTTGGCCTTTCACAACGTCTTCCGCGCAGGCGCCAGCCTTTACGGTGTCAGCGATCCCGTGGCACTGGGCCGCGCGACCCACAAGTTCGAAGGCGATTATCTGGATTGGCTGATTGGCGATCCGGTTGAGGATGCCGAACGATACGCCGCGCGTACTCCGCTGCTGCATGCGAACAACATCAGTGTTCCGATGATTTTCTTTCAGGGCGAACTGGACGCCGTGGTGGTGCCGCAACAGACCCGCGACATGGTCAAGGCGCTACAAGACAACGGCATTCTGGTTGAAGCGCATTACTACGCGGACGAACGGCATGGCTTTCGCAAGGCGGGGAACCAGGCCCATGCGCTGGAGCAGGAGTGGTTGTTTTATCGGCGGGTGATCGAACTCGCAAGCTGAAACCGCGTCGCGCCCTTCGCGGGCAAGCTTCGCTCCTACAGGTACGGTGTTGTCCCGTAGGAGCGAGGCTTGCCCGCGTAAGCGATCTATCTGACGCCGCAGAACTCAGCGCTTGGCGATGATGTACACCGCATGCACGATCCCCGGAATGTAACCGCACAACGTCAGCAAAATATTCAGCCAGAAAGCGCCGGCGAAACCGACTTGTAGAAACACGCCCAGTGGTGGCAACAGAATGGCAATGATGATGCGAATGAAATCCATGGGGCAGCTCCTGATGTGAAGTGAACTCGTGTGAGCCCTACTGCTAATCGACACGCGCCGTTCGTCAGGGTTCAGTAGGAACCTGGCGCAATAGCGAAACCTCATGAATCGCAGGCAAAAAAACGCCCCACGCGAAAGAATCAAACGTGGGGCGATGCGTTATTACCGCGAGACGGTTCTGGAATTCGTGCGGGAAAAGTCTGATCAGACCGCAATCCCCTTGCGGCACTGCAGTTGTGCGGTGCGTACGCGGGAAAAGGCGCGGGACAGGCGCAGGATCATTTCGTCGATGTTGGCGTTGCTGACCGTGAGCGCCGGGGTAAAGCGCAGGCAATCGGGTTGTGGGGCGTTGATCACCAAGCCTTCGGACAACGCGGCTTTGACCACGGCTTCAGCTGAATCATCGGACAGGGTCAGTCCCCAGAGCAGCCCTTGCCCGCGCAACTCGCCGTGACCATAGCGATAGGACAAACGACTCAAGGCTTCGCGCAGGTGCTGACCGGTTTCAACCACATGATCGAGAAAAACCTTGTCCTGAATCGTGTTCAACACCGCAAGACCGGCAGCGGTCATCAGCGCATTGCCATGATGAGCGCCCGACAGGTCGCCCACCTCGAAACAACAGGCCTTGCCCCGCGCCAACAACGCAGCCAATGGCACACCACCGCCAAGCCCTTCGCCGAGGACGACGATATCTGCCCGAACACCGTGGACCTGTTCGGCAAGCAACGTGCCGCAGCGACCGAGGCCGGTGTGCACGTCGTCGAGGATCAACAAAATGCCCAGCTCCCGACACAGGCGTTCGACACCCTTGAGGTAATGCGCAGTGGCCGGAATCACCCCGGCTTCGTTTTGGATCGGTTCGAGCAGGATGGCCACGGTCCGGGCATCGACCGCCGCGTGCATCGCCGCCAGATCATTGAAGGGAACGGGGTGAAAGTCCGACGGTGAAATCGCCCCGGGACTACGGCCATGGCAGCCGTTGCTGGCCACGATGATCCGTGAGGCCCCGCTGCGATGCAGTCGACCCCATTGACGTGCCAGTTGAATCGCGGCCTCACAGGCTTCGGTGCCGCTGTTGAGCAGGTACGCCTGATCACTGCCGGTGCTATTGCAGAGCCGCTCGGCAAGGTTGAGCATGCCGCGGTTATGCAGTGCGAAACCCGGGTTGATCAGCGATTGAGCCTGTTCTGATATCGCATTGACCAGCACCGAAGGGCTGTGGCCCAGGCTGTTGGCGCCGCCACCCTGCGAGAAATCCAGGTAAGCGCGGTCATCGCTGTCCCACAGCCAGGAGCCTTGGCCGCGGACAAAAATCTGCTTCGGCCGCTCGACACTGGGCATCAGGCACTCGCGGGAAAGGTTGTCGCGTCTGGACGCTTGGGAAGTGTCTACGACCAAGTCGTCGAGGCTCGGTGGAGTGCGACGCAAGTTGAACAGATTCATCCGCAAAAGCCTCGCTTGAGGTTTTTTGCCTTACCTATGTAAACACCATCAACGTAAACGGTATTCATCGTGCGCTCTGGCCCTGTAAGCCTTGTGAATGCGGTTAGACTAGGCCCAGACAAGGCGTTGAGCCATTTCGATTTCCCAGCATTTTCGATAAGCGCACCTTATGGATTTCAAGCAACTGCGTTATTTCGTCGCGGTCTATGAAGAAGGCCACGTCGGCCGGGCGGCCGAGCGACTGTCAATCTCCCAGCCGGCGCTGTCCCAGCAGATCCGCCAACTCGAACAAAACCTTGATGTAAGCCTGTTCGAACGCAGCAGCAAGCGCCTGCTACCCACTCTGGCCGCCCATACTTTGTACAACCACGCCCTACCCTTGCTCGATGGCCTGCAACGGGCCCGCGAGGCATTGGGCAACTTCAAGGGTCAGGCGCTGCGCACCTTGGCCATTGGCGTGTTGCAGACGGTTCACACCAGTCTGGTGCCGCAGATGCTCGAACGCGTGCGCAAGGCGCAACCGCATCTGGTGGTGCAGATCTATGAATTGACTGGCCTGGAAATCGAGCGGCGGCTGCTCAATGGTTCCCTCGACATCGGCATCAGCTACCTGCCGCCCCGACAGCCGGGGTTGCACGGCGTCATGCTGTACGAAGATGAACTGACCCTGGTGATCCCGGCGGACCACCCGTTGCGCGAGTTCAAGAAAGTCTCGATGAGTCAGGCCGCCGAGTTGCCCATGCTGTTGCTGGGTGAAGAGTTTCAAGTGCGGCAGATCTGGCAGACACAACTGGCCAATCTGGGACGACGGCCGCAGGTGCAGGCGGAACTGAACAACATGGCGGGGATTCTCGACAGTCTGCCCCACACCCGGCTGGCCACCGTGCTGCCCGGGCGCTCGCAAAAGGCGCTCGGCAACAATGAATTGCTCTGGAAACCGCTGACCGAGCCACGAGTGCCGCTGAAAGTCGGATTGGTGTGTCGGGATGTGCAGCGGCAACAAGCCTCGCTGGCCCTATTGCGCACGCTGCTGGAAGAAGTGATGAACGGGCCCGACGACCGTTTGAACAGCTCGACTGCGCTCGACGGGCCGCGCTGAATACTTTTCTGCGGGCAAAAGAAAACCCCGCCGAAGCGGGGCTTTGCAGACTGTTTCCCTGACATCCATTTCACTCCGCCGTCCTGGCAGAATCCTACGTGTCCGTGTTGTTGCTTTGCGCTTCCTGCGCGACGTCCATGTGAAGTAGATTAGCTCTGGATCCAATCTTCGCCTATGGGAGAACAGCAGCACGTCATGTAAGAGAATGCTTACATGACGCTATCGGGTCAGAACTGTCCGGCGTCCAGCAGGAACAGCGACTCGCTCCCCGCCTTCACCGACGCACTCAACGAGTGAATACGCGGCAGCAGACGGGCGAAATAGAACCGCGCCGTGCCCAGCTTGCTCGCGTAGAAATCATCCTGCGCTTCTTTGCCGAAGGCCGCCTTGGCCATCAGGGCCCACATGTAGGCGTAAGCCACGTAACCGAAGGTTTGCAGGTACTCGACCGACGCCGCGCCGATTTCGTTCGGGTTGTTTTTCGCCCGGTCCAGCAACCACGAAGTCAGCTCGTCGAGGGTGGTGACGGCATCGTTCAGCGGCTTGGTGAACTCCGCGAGATCAGCGCTGGCGGTGGCGGTGAAATGACGAATCTCATCCGCGAACAGGTTGTAGAACGCCCCGCCCGTGCCGACGATCTTGCGTCCTACGAGGTCAAGCGCCTGAATGCCGTTGGTGCCTTCGTAGATCTGGGTGATGCGCACGTCGCGAACCAGTTGTTCCTGACCCCACTCACGGATGTAACCGTGGCCGCCAAAAACCTGCTGGCCGTGCACGGTGGTTTCCAGACCGAGGTCGGTCAGGAACGCCTTGGCTACTGGCGTCAGCAGTGCGACCAGATCTTCCGCGCGTTTGCGGACGGTCGCGTCTTCGCTGAACTTGGCCGTGTCCAGTTGCATGGCCACGTAAGTGGAGAACGCACGACCGCCTTCGTTCGAGGCTTTCATGGTCAGCAGCATGCGACGCACGTCCGGATGGACGATGATCGGGTCAGCGACCTTGTCCTTGTTCTGCGCGCCGGTCGGCGAACGGCTTTGCAGGCGGTCGCGGGCGTATTCGACGGCGTTCTGGTAGGAGCGTTCGCCGGTGGCCAGGCCCTGGATACCGACGCCCAGACGCTCGTAGTTCATCATGGTGAACATCGCCGCCAAGCCTTTGTTCGGCTCGCCGACCAGGTAACCCACGGCTTCGTCGAAGTTCATCACGCACGTCGCGGAGGCCTGGATGCCCATCTTGTGTTCGATCGAACCGCAGTTCGCCGGGTTACGCGCGCCCAGGCTGCCATCGGCATTGACCATGAACTTCGGTACCAGGAACAGCGAAATGCCTTTCGGCCCCGCTGGGGCGTCCGGCAGTTTGGCCAGCACCAGGTGAATGATGTTCTCGGTCAGGTCGTGCTCGCCACCGGTGATGAAGATCTTGGTGCCGCTGACCTTGTAGGAACCGTCGGCCTGAGGCTCGGCCTTGGTGCGGATAATCCCCAGGTCTGTACCGGCGTGCGGTTCGGTCAGGCACATGGAACCGGCCCAGACGCCGGCATACATGTTCGGCAGGTACGCAGCTTTCAGTTCTTCACTGGCGTGGGCGTTGATCGACAGGCAGGCACCGGCGGTCAGCATCGGGTACAGACCAAACGACAGGCTGGCGGAGTTGACCATTTCTTCGACTTGCGCCGACACGGCCTTGGGCATGCCCATGCCGCCGTAGGTCGGATCGCCACCGACACCGACCCAACCGCCTTCAGCGTAAGTCTGATAAGCCTGTGGGAAACCGGCCGGCGTGGTGACGGCACCGTCCGCCCAATGGCAACCTTCTTCGTCAGCTGCGCGGCTCAGGGGCGCGATGCTTTTGCTGGTGACCTTGCCGGCTTCTTCGAGAATGGCTTCGACGGTTTCAGCATCAACGGTTTCGGCCAGCGCAGGCAGCTGCGCCCAGAGTTTGGCGACCTCGAAGACTTCATTGAGGACGAAGCGCATATCGCGCAGGGGCGCTTTGTAGTCAGCCATGGCAAACCTCGCAAGATCTAAACAGGTGATTCGTGGGAATGATGTTTTCGTTGGGCTCGAGTGTAACCCAACAACTTTTGCGACACATAGGGTCAGGCCGTGACCGTTTTGTAATTTTTAGTCAGCAGCATTTCAGCTGAGCAGTTCTCGTCTGGCAGGACGCATTCGCGGGCAAGCCTCGCTCCTACAGGTCGGGGTCACGCATATCCCGTGAACGACACTGACCTGTAGGAGCGAGGCTTGCCCGCGAAGCTTTTAACAATCGTCAGAGCGCAAACAACTCCGCCGGCAACTTCATCAAACAATCACTCCCCGCTTCGATAGCCGCCCGATGAGCGGCAGTACGCGGCAGCAAACGCTTGAAGTAGAACTCGCTGGTTGCCAGTTTGCCTCGGCAGTAATCCGCATCACCGCTGCCAGCGTCGAGTTGCGTCTGGGCCACCAGCGCCATGCGCAACCACAGATAGCCGAGGATGATGTAACCGCTGTACATCAAGTAATCCACCGACGCCGCACCGACTTCGTCCGGATTCTTCATTGCGGCCATGCCAACCTTGGCGGTCAACTCGCCCCACTGTTGATTCAGTCCATTGAGTTGCGCCACATAGCTGGCCAGTTGTGGATGCTCGGCATTCGCCGCGCAGAATTTGTGCACGATTTTGGTGAAGCCACGCAGCAATTTGCCCTGACTGCCGAGCACTTTGCGCCCGAGTAGATCCAGCGCCTGAATGCCGTTGGTGCCTTCGTAGATCGGCGCGATCCGGCAGTCGCGAACCAACTGTTCCATGCCCCATTCACGGATAAAGCCGTGACCGCCAAACACCTGCATACCGTGGTTGGTGACCTCCAGACCGGTGTCAGTCATGAAGGCTTTGCAGATCGGCGTCAGGAAGGCCAACAGGTCTTCGGCGTCCTGACGCGCCGTTTCATCCGGGCTCAGGTGCGCGACGTCCAGCAGCTGCGCGGTGAAATAGGTCAGCGCGCGGTTGCCTTCGTTGAAGGCTTTCATGGTCAGCAACATCCGGCGCACGTCAGGATGAACGATGATCGGATCAGCGGCTTTGTCCGGTGCTTTCGCGCCAGTCAGCGCGCGCATTTGCAGGCGATCGTTGGCGTACTTGATGGCACCCTGGAAACTCGCCTCACCCAGACACAACCCCTGCATGCCAGTGCCGAGCCGTGCGTGGTTCATCATGGTGAACATGCAGTTCAGGCCCTTGTTCGGCTCGCCGATCAAGAAGCCCTTGGCTTCGTCGAAGTTCAGCACGCAGGTCGCCGAGGCCTTGATGCCCATTTTGTGTTCGATCGAGCCGCAGGAGACGCCGTTGCGCTCGCCGGCTTCACCCTCGGCATCGGGTAGGAATTTGGGAACGATGAACAGGGAAATACCCTTGGTGCCTGCCGGAGCATCCGGCAGTTTCGCCAACACCAGATGAATGATGTTGTCGCTCATGTCGTGTTCGCCGGCCGAGATGAAGATCTTGCTGCCGGAAATCGCGTAGCTGCCGTCGGCTGAAGGCACGGCGCGGGTTTTGATGATGCCCAGGTCAGTGCCGCAATGCGCCTCGGTCAGGCACATGGTGCCGGTCCATTGGCCGGCCGTCAGTTTACTCAGGTAGGTGTTCTTCTGATCTTCGGTGCCGTGGGCGTGGATGGCCGACATCGCCCCGTGGGTCAGGCCGGGGTACATGCCCCACGAGGTATTGCTGGAGCCGACCATCTCACTGATGACCAGGCCCAGAGAACTTGGCAAACCCTGGCCACCATACGCCGGATCAGCTGCCAGACCGTGCCAGCCACCTTCCACGTACTGTGCGAAAGCCTGCTTGAAGCCTGTAGGCGTTGTCACCACACCGTTGTCGAAATGGCAGCCTTCTTCGTCACCGCTGCGATTCAACGGTGCGAGAACGTTCTCACAGAATTTCGCGCCTTCTTCGAGGATCGCATTGACCATGTCCGGGCTCGCGTCGGTGGCGCCCAGCGCGGCGTAGTTGATGTGGAAGTCGAAGACGTGGTCGATCAGAAAGCGCATGTCGCGCAGGGGAGCTTTGTATTCGGGCATGGTCGTTTCTCCGTCAGCAGATCGTTCAAACCTACTGCCGCCCACCCGGCCTCACAATCACAGTCCAGACGCTGAATGCGCCATCATCACTCAACCCGCAGCGGCGTCCATACGCACCGCGCCACGGCGAGTCTGACCGAATGCCACCACGCAATTTCGCCCGGCGCCCTTGGCGCTGTAGAGCGCTTCGTCCGCGGACTTGAGTACTTTTTCGGGGGTGCGCTGCTCTTGTCGTTCGGCCACGCCAATGCTGACAGTGACCGACACACTGGTAGCGCCCGAACCTGCACGTTTCTGACGACCTTGCTGGTCGTCCTGAGGACGGCTGTCCTGATTGCGCAACTGAATGTTGTAGGTGGCGATGGATTCGCGGATGACTTCCAGGTGCGGCATGCACTCTTCGAGAGTCTTGCCCGCGAACACCAGGGCAAATTCCTCACCGCCGTAGCGATATGCCCTACCGCCTCCTCCGATTTTCGACAGCTTACTGGCGACCAGTCTCAAGACCTGATCGCCGACATCGTGACCATGGGTGTCGTTGAATTTCTTGAAGTGATCGACGTCGCTCATGGCCAGCACGTAATTGCGCCCCAGCCGCTGCATCCGCTCGTTCAAGGCGCGACGACCCGGCAGGCCAGTGAGCTCGTCGCGGAAGGCCATTTGATAGGCCTCGTGGGCGACCGCGGCGGCAATCATTAACATCACCTGACTGCACATGATGTTCAGGGTGAACGGCAGGATGAAAGTTTTCGGCAACGCCCAGAACAACCCGACCAACCCCACCAGTTGTGCAGCGTGCAAGGGTCTGGGGTTACGCCAGTATTGCCAGCTCAGCAGCAGGAACGAGGCGATGAACACGGGATAGGACAACTGGATCAAGCTCATCCAGGCGCCATGCAGCGCTGGCCAGCGGATTTCCGACAGCCACATCAACAAGGCCTGGGGATAACTTTGCTCCAACCCGAGCGCGACACTGCCAACAGCGAGCAATACCGCGAAGCGCGCCACCATGTCCTGAAACAAGTGGGTGCGTTCCTGCCATGCGGCGAACACGCCGAACAACAGCGGCAGCAATAGGCAACACAGGTGGAACACCACTGCTGCATCTTCACGGACCTTGCCGTTGTCGCGGTAATAGTCGGTCTGGGTGTCGAGCAGAAAGTAGGCGATGTACACCGTCACCATCAGAAACAGTTCGCGCTGACGTCGGTAAACCGCGCAATACGCACCACCGAGTAACAGCACCAGGGTCGGCAGCACGTTGAACAGCGAAGTGAAAAAGACGTTGAGGTCCTTGATGTAAGCGGCCGCAAGCCCCGCAAGCAAAAGCAGTAACGACGGTAGGAAATGGCTGATACGTACAGCGGAAGAACGCGGCAAGGGTAAAGCTCCGACCGTCATGACAATAGATGGCATTGTGCCCACCTACTGTAACGGCAGAAATGCCGACTTACTGAGTCAATTGTCAGGTTTTTTTAGCGGGTGTTTCAGTGGCCGCAGACCGAATTGGCAGTGACTGGCTCCCATCAAAGATCGCGGGCGAGCTTTTACTTTCACCAGGAACAAAAAAGCCGCTACCCCGGAAGGGATAGCGGCTTTATGAAGAACTGCGTTGAGGCTTAGTAGCCCAGTGCGAAGTCTTCTTCTTTCATGTCCATCAAGTTGTTGGCACCCGACAGCATGGTTGCAACATGAGTGCGGGTACGCGGCAAGATGCGCTGGAAGTAGAAGCGCGCAGTCTGCAGCTTGGCGGTGTAGAACGCCTCTTCGGAAGTGCCGGCAGCCAGTTTCTCGGCAGCCAGACGCGCCATGTCAGCCCAGAAGTAGGCCAGGCAGGCGTAACCGGAGTACATCAGGTAGTCCACCGACGCCGCGCCGACTTCTTCGCGGTCCTTCATGGCAGCCATACCGACCTTCATGGTCAGCTCGCCCCATTCTTTGTTCAGTGCAGCCAATGGCTCGACGAACTCTTTGACCGCTTCGTTGCCTTCGTTGGTCTGGCAGAACTTGTGGACGATCTTGGTGAAGCCTTTGAGGGCTTCGCCTTGAGTCATCAGCACTTTACGACCCAGCAGGTCGAGTGCCTGGATACCGGTGGTGCCTTCGTACAGCATCGAAATGCGGCTGTCGCGAACGTTCTGCTCCATGCCCCACTCGGCGATGAAGCCGTGGCCACCATAGATTTGCACGCCGTGGTTGGCAGACTCAAAACCGACTTCAGTCATGAAGGCTTTGGCGATTGGCGTCATGAACGCCAGCAGTGCGTCGGCTTTCTTCTTCTCTTCTTCGTCTACGCCGTATTTGACGATGTCGACTTGCTTGGCGGTGAAGTAAACCATCGCGCGGTTGCCTTCGGCGAACGCTTTCATGGTCAACAACATGCGACGTACATCAGGGTGAACGATGATCGGATCAGCGGCTTTTTCCGGCGCTTTCGGGCCAGTCAGCGAGCGCATTTGCAGACGATCGCGAGCGTATTTCAGACCGCCCTGGAAGCCGATCTCGGCGTGGGCCAGGCCTTGCAGCGCGGTGCCCAGACGAGCGGTGTTCATAAAGGTGAACATGCAGTTCAGGCCTTTGTTCGCCGGGCCGATCAGGTAACCGGTGGCTGCGTCGAAGTTCATCACGCAAGTGGCGTTGCCGTGGATACCCATCTTGTGTTCCAGGGAACCACAGGTCACGGCGTTGCGGGCACCGATCGTACCGTCTGCGTTCGGCATGAACTTCGGCACGATGAACAGCGAAATGCCTTTGGTGCCAGCCGGCGCATCCGGCAGGCGAGCCAGCACGATGTGGACGATGTTGTCGGCCATGTCGTGTTCACCGGCCGAGATGAAGATTTTGGTGCCGGAGACTTTGTAGGAACCGTCGGCTTGAGGTTCGGCCTTGGTGCGCAGCATGCCCAGGTCGGTGCCGCAGTGCGGTTCGGTCAGGCACATGGTGCCGGTCCATTCGCCGGACACCAGTTTGGTCAGGTAAGCCTCTTGCTGCTCAGGCGTACCGTGCTCGGAAATGGTGTTCATCGCGCCGTGCGACAGGCCTGGGTACATGCCCCACGACCAGTTGGCTTCGCCAACCATTTCGCTGACGGCCAGACCCAGAGACTCCGGCAGGCCCTGGCCGCCGTGTTCTACGTCGTGGGCCAGGCTTGGCCAGCCGCCTTCAACGAATTGCTTGTAGGCTTCTTTGAAGCCAGTCGGGGTTTTAACGCCGGACTCGCTCCAGGTGCAGCCTTCGGTGTCACCCACGCGGTTCAGCGGAGCCAGCACCTGCTCACAAAACTTGGCGCCTTCTTCGAGAATGGCGCTAACCATGTCTGGAGTTGCGTCTGCGCAAGCCGGAAGGCTCTGATAGTGCGCTTCGTAGCCGAGCAGTTCGTCACGAACGAAGCGAATATCACGCAAGGGGGCCTTGTAGTCAGGCATAGCGATAAACCTCTGCTGATGTAACCGGGAATGAACGACCGTGTTGATTTGTTGTGACGGTCAAACAGTTGTTTGAAACATACGTTTACGCCCAAATCTTGTCAAGCGCCGATCTTTTGCCGTTCGTCATCACGCGCACAAATGCCGGACCGCAGCCGCGCCGCCGCCGTTGACAACGCAACAAGCCATGCAGGAAAGATTAGTTGAGGGAGAAGGACTTACGCACAAAAACGCCGCGAATAGTCGCGGCGTTGGCAGGACGGGTTCAGCGAGGGGTCAAGCGTAGGTATCAATCAACGTTCCAAGCATTTCGTCGGACGCCTTGGCGACTTTCACGCCGGCCTCCACCTGAAACTTGCCCTGGGCCATCTCGACCATATTGCTGGCCAGGTCCGATTGCTGGCTGCGGTCAACCGAACGCAGGCGGTCTACCTGAACCTCGGAAGACTGGCTCGTCACCGAACGCTCGAGGGTACTGCTGGCAATCTGGCCGGAAGCCTGATCGACACGGTTCTGCCCTGTCTGAATAGTGCTCAGACCGGCATAAAAAGCGGTGTTTCCTGAGATTTCCATGGGAGAACTCGTCCTAAATAGGAACAACAGCGGCCATTGAAACAGACCTGATGGCAAAAGGCCCGACAAAAACACTAATGGCACAGTGCCTTGTCATAGGCAAAATCTCAATCCAGCAGATCCAGTTGCAGGTGTTCCGCCACCGCTTCTGCGGTGACCGATTTGAGTTTTGGCACTCGTCCAAGACAAGGCGCGGGAATGCGCTCGGCGAGGGTCGCGAGGTTCTCTTCCAGGCGCGAGGTCTTCGGATCGATGATATTGGCCACCCACCCCGCCAGCTGCAAACCGTCCTGGGCAATCGCCTCGGCGGTCAGCAGCGCATGATTGATGCAACCCAGGCGCACGCCGACCACCAGGATCACCGGCAGGCCCAGCGCCATTGCCAGATCCGACAGATTGTCCTGATCCGCCAACGGCACGCGCCAGCCGCCGGCGCCTTCGATCAAGGTGAAATCGGCCTGCATGTCGAGAATCGCGAGCATCGGCGTCAACAGTGATTGCACCGTGAGCGCCACGCCCGCCTCCCGCGCGGCCAGGTGCGGAGCAATCGGCGGTTCGAACGCCACCGGGTTGACCTGTGCATAAGTCAGCGGCAACGAGCACTCGGCCAGCAACGCCAGCGCATCGGAATTACGCAAACCCTTGGGCGTCACATCACAGCCGGAAGCGACCGGCTTGCCCGCCGCCGTACTCATGCCCGCCGACCGCGCAGCATGCAACAGGCCGGCAGCAATGGTGGTCTTGCCGACATCAGTGTCCGTGCCGGTAATGAAATAAGCAGCGCTCATATGGGTTTCTCCAACACGGCGTAGACCACTTGATAAGTCGCCGGCAATCCTTCGGCCTGACGAAACTGCTCATAAGCCTCGACCAAGCCAAGGATCCGCGCCCGACCGGTCAAACCGCCCGGCCGACCGGGGTTCAAGTTGTGTGCGCCCAACGCCTTGAGTTCATGCGTCAGGCTGCGCACGTCCGGGTAATGCAACACATGAGGACGGGTCTCCAGACTGACAATCCGCAAGCCACTGGTCGCGCACAGCTGTTGATAAATACCGAACTCGCGGAAGCGATTGACGTGCACCATGCCATCCACTTGACGCCAGCTGTCACGCAACTCAAACAGCGTCCCTACACAAAGACTAGCAAACGCGAATACCCCGCCCGGCTTGAGTGCCCGAAACGCCTCACTGAGCACCGATTCGAAATCCGCGCACCACTGCACCGCCAGGCTGGAGAAGATCAGATCACAGGTCGAATCCTGCAACGGCAACCGTTCTGCATCCCCGGCGATGAAATGGGTGGCGCCGCCTAATGGCCGGGCGTGTTTGAGCATGCCCTCGGCGATGTCCATTGCCAGTCCGTTGCCCGAAAAAAAGCGCTCGCCCAATGCCCGGCTGAAATGCCCGGTACCGCAGCCCAGATCCAGCCAGACACCCGGCACAAAATCACCGGGCAAACGGCTCAACAACTGGCTGCCGACATCGCGCTGCAATTCGGCCACGCTGTCGTAGCTCGACGCCGCGCGGGAGAAGGAGGCCGCCACCTGGCGCTTGTCAGGCAAGCCGCCGGGTAGATTGGGGAAAGATAAATCAGTCATCACCGGACTCGTGCAAAAAGGCCTGGATCGCCCCCGCCACACCGTGGGGGTCTTCCAGTAGAAACGCATGGCTGGCCTGTTCGATCAGGCCGATTTCGACATCCGGCAGCAAGGCCAGCAACTCGCTCGCTGCCTCGGCCGGGACCAGACCGTCGAGACCGGCGAACAAATGCAGTTGCGGACCACGAAATGCCTGCAAGGCTTGACGGGTATCTAGTTGGGCGAGCACTTCCAGACCGCTCATCAGCACTGCTTCAGAGGTGTGCGGCGCCCCACCGAGCAACAACCGCGACAGCCCGCGAGGATCTTCCGAGCCTTGGGCGCAAAGGAGTGAAAAGCGCTTCAACGTCATTCGCGGATCGGCCTTGCAACCGGCGAGAAACGCGTCGAAGGTTTCGCCAGCCATCGCGCTCGGCCATTGCTCATGGGCGACAAAAGAAGGATTGCTCGCCAGGGTCAGCAAGCCACAGCAACGATCACCACGACGCGCCGCCAGCTCAGACGCAAGCATGCCACCGAGGGACCAGCCACCGAGCCAGGTGTCTTGCGGGATCGTCGAATCCAGTTCATCGAGCCACTCTTCAATATCGCTCGATTCCAGTTCCGGCAACGGCTCGATCTCTACCCGCAGATGCTCATCCAGCCCCTGCAAGGCGGCCGCTAAAGGCTCCAGCGGTGAAATTCCGAGGCCCCAGCCGGGCAGCAGAATCAGTCGATCACGCATGGCTTGGCTCCGGTCCCAGTAATTGAAAACAATCGGCCAGTCCATTCAACAATAGCTGCACCTGCGCTTCGCTGTGGGCGGCGGTCAGGGTCACGCGCAGACGGGCGCTGCCGGCGGGCACGGTGGGCGGACGAATCGCCGTGACCATCAGTCCGCGCTCGCGCAGCATCTGCGACAGTCGCATCGCACGCCCGGCATCGCCGATCATGATCGGCTGGATCGGCGTGAAGCTGTCCATCAACTCCAGGCCGATCTGCTCGGCGCCATGGCGGAACTGGCGGATCAGCGTCTTCAGATGCTCGCGTCGCCAATGTTCAGTGCGCAGCAGCTCAAGGCTTTTCAGCGTCGCGCAAGCCAGGGCCGGTGGCTGGCTGGTGGTGTAGATATAGGGGCGGGCGAACTGGATCAGGCTTTCGATCAGTTCTTCGCTGCCGGCCACAAAGGCTCCTGCCGTGCCGAATGCCTTGCCGAGGGTGCCGACCAGCACCGGCACGTCTTCCTGACTCAGGCCGAAATGCTCGACAATCCCGCCGCCGTTGGCGCCCAGCGGGCCGAAGCCATGGGCGTCATCGACCATCAGCCACGCGCCCTTAGCCTTGGCTTCCCGGGCCAACGCCGGCAAGTCGGCAATATCGCCGTCCATACTGAACACGCCGTCGGTGACCACCAGTGTATTGCCGGTAGCCTTCTCCAGCCGCTTGGCCAGGCTGACCGCGTCGTTATGCAGATAGCGATTGAAACGCGCGCCGGACAACAAACCGGCATCCAGCAGCGAGGCATGATTGAGGCGGTCTTCCAGCACCGTATCACCCTGCCCGATCAACGCGGTGACCGCGCCGAGGTTGGCCATGTAACCGGTGGTGAACAGCAGCGCACGCGGGCGACCGGTCAGGTCGGCCAACGCTTCCTCCAGCTCATGATGCGGCGTGCTGTGGCCAATGACCAAATGCGACGCCCCGCCACCGACACCCCAACGAGCAGCGCCAGCGCGCCAGGCTTCGATCACTTGCGGATGATTGGCCAGGCCCAGGTAATCGTTGTTGCAGAACGCCAGCAATGGCTGACCGTCGACCACCACTTCCGGGCCTTGAGGGCTTTCGAGCAGGGGGCGCTGGCGGTAGAGGTTTTCGGCACGACGGGCAGCAAGGCGTGCGGCGAGATCGAAAGACATGCAGGCCTCGTGGATCAGAATTCAGTAGCGATCGCAGTACCTGTGGGAGCGAGCCTGCTCGCGAAAGCCATCGAACAACCAACATTTATGTTGAGTGTGAATGCCTCTTCGCGAGCTGGCTTGCTCCTACAGGGTTTTGCATTCCTTCAGAAGGATCAGTGGAGCGTCAAACAGCCGCGTTATAGAACTGCTCGCTGCTCTTCTGCTCAACCAACGCTTGTTCGATCGCGGCCTGATGCACTTCGTCCGCGTGCTCTTCGCGCGCTTCCGGCAGGATCCCCAGGCGCGAGAACAGTTGCATGTCCTTGTCGGCCTGCGGGTTGGCGGTGGTCAGCAGTTTTTCGCCGTAGAAAATCGAGTTGGCACCGGCGAAGAACGCCAGGGCCTGCATCTGCTCGTTCATCGCTTCGCGGCCAGCGGACAGGCGCACGTGGGATTGCGGCATCAGGATGCGCGCGACGGCGAGCATGCGGATGAAGTCGAACGGGTCGATGTCCTCGGCGTTTTCCAGCGGCGTACCGGCGACTTTCACCAGCATGTTGATTGGCACCGACTCTGGATGCTCGGGCAGGTTGGCCAGCTGGATCAGCAGATTGGCGCGGTCATCGAGGGACTCGCCCATGCCGAGGATGCCGCCGGAGCAGATCTTCATCCCCGATTCACGCACGTAAGCCAGGGTTTGCAGGCGCTCGCTGTAAGTGCGGGTGGTGATGATGCTGCCGTAGAACTCCGGCGAGGTGTCGAGGTTGTGGTTGTAGTAATCGAGGCCGGCGTCGGCCAGCGCAACGGTCTGGTCCTGATCCAGGCGACCCAGGGTCATGCAGGTTTCCAGGCCCATGGCTTTCACGCCTTTGACCATTTCCAGCACGTAAGGCATGTCTTTGGCCGACGGGTGTTTCCACGCCGCGCCCATGCAGAAACGGGTCGAACCGATGGCCTTGGCGCGAGCGGCCTCTTCGAGGACCTTCTGCACTTCCATCAGCTTTTCTTTTTCCAGGCCCGTGTTGTAGTGACCGGACTGCGGACAATATTTGCAATCTTCCGGGCAGGCGCCGGTCTTGATCGACAGCAGGGTGGAAACCTGGACGCGGTTGGCGTCGAAATGCGCGCGGTGCACCGTTTGCGCCTGGAACAACAGGTCGTTGAATGGCTGAACGAAGAGTGCTTTGACTTCGGCCAAAGACCAGTCATGACGCAGGGTGGCAGAGGTGCTGGCGCTCATGGGCGTTTCCTTGTTTATGCTTGGCAAGCGACTGGGGAAGGGAATACCCACAGACGCGACACGGATGTTCGGCATATTTAAGGAAGAGTGATGCGCTGTCAACCACGATACGTAGGACCGGTTTACATCTGGTCAAATAACAACCAACACTGTTTGCTCTGCAGTGAAGCCACCGAGGACGTCAGGCCGATCTGCATGGCCTGTGAAACCGACCTGCCCTGGCTGGGCGATCACTGCCAGACCTGCGCGCTGCCCTTGCCTGCGTCAGGCCTGACGTGTGGCCCATGTTTAAAACTGCCGCCGGCTTTCGAGCGGGTCGCCGCGCCCTGGACGTACAGCTTTCCGGTGGACACGTTGATCACGCGCTTCAAGCACAGCGCCAAGTGGCCGTTTGGCCGCCTGCTCGGCGAACTTCTCGCGCAGTTCCTGCAACATCGCTTCGATGAGGACCTTAATCGGCCCGACGTTCTGGTCCCCGTTCCGCTGGCTGCACAACGCCTGCGTCAACGGGGTTTCAACCAGGCTGCGATGCTCGCCCACTGGCTCAGTAGTAGCCTCGACATCCCTTGCGATGAACAGCTGCTGCTGAGGATTAAAGACACCAGCGCGCAACAGGACCTGAATGCCGACGCTCGCAAAAAGAACCTGCGCAATGCGTTTGCCCTGACGGCCGATGCGCCGGTCAAAGGGCGGCACCTGGCAATTGTGGACGACGTGCTGACCACAGGCGCCACGGCTCAGGCCCTGGCTCGCCTGTTGATGGACGCGGGCGCGGCTCGGGTAGATGTTTATTGCCTGGCCCGCACGCCCAAACCCGGCGACGCAGCCTGACGTAACGCCATGCACAAAACCTGTGGGAGAGAGCCTGCTCGCGATGGCGGTGTATCAGACACATCAATGGTGACTGTGATGGCCTCATCGCGAGCAAGCTCGCTCCCACAAGGACGTGGGCTGACTTGACTCCCAGGCTTCCAGCCGCCAACGTCCTCCCCATCGCCACAGCCCAAAGCGCCTTACCATGTCCTTGCCCACCTTGTTGTCCCAGCACATTGTCCGTCGCCCGCAGCGCATCGCGTTGCTGCAACATATTGCCGAACAGGGCTCGATCACCCGCGCCGCGAAAAGCGCGGGACTGAGTTACAAGGCGGCGTGGGACGCTATCGATGAGCTGAACAACCTAGCGCAAAAACCGCTCGTGGAGCGCAGCGTCGGCGGCAAGGGCGGTGGTGGCGCCAAGCTTTCAAGTGAAGGCCAGCGAGTGCTGCGCCTTTATCAAAAACTGCAAGCCTTGCAGGCCCAGGTGTTGGAAGCCGCCGAAGATGCCAGCGACCTGGACCTGCTCGGTCGGCTGATGCTCAGAACCAGCGCGCGCAATCAATTGCACGGCAAGGTCGTGGCGATCGACAACCAGGGGCACAACGATCGGGTCCGTCTTGAACTGGCCGAAGGCTTGACCCTCGATGCGCAGATCACGCACGACAGCACCCTGCGCCTGGAGCTGGAGACCGGCACCGAAGTCGTGGCCCTGATCAAGGCCGGTTGGCTGGAGTTACTGGGCATCGATCAGCAAGCGACACCGGGTAGCAACTTTCTGAATGGCATCATCGAAGAAATACTCGACGCCCCAGACGGCCCCAGCGAAGTGCGCATCGGCCTGCCCAATGGCCAGACACTCTGCGCGCTGGCCGAGCCGCAGCACCTGAGGAGCCAGGGGCTTGCCACCGACAAACCGGTGCGGGTGCACTTCGCGCCGTCCAACGTCTTGCTCGGCACACCGCTCTGAAACAAAAGTTTCATCATTGCTCTTTAAGGTGGCTGCAAAACCAGCAGGGAGCCTGATGTGAGCCTATTAGAAGAAAACCAGTCCACCGACCTCGAGAAAATGGTCGGCCTCAGCCGTCGCGGTTTCATCAGCGCCGGCGCCCTCTGCGGTGCGGCCATGTTCCTCGGTGGCAACCTGCTGAGCCGCAGCGTATTGGCTGCGAGTGTCAGCGCAGGCTCCAGCAAATTGTTGGGTTTTGACAGCATCCCCGCCGCCACCAGCGACGCAATCACCCTGCCGCCGGGCTACAAGTCTTCGGTACTGATCAGCTGGGGCCAGCCATTGCAAAAAAACGGTCCGGCATTTGACCCGAGCGGTAACGGCACCGCCGAGCAACAGGAAGTCCAGTTCGGTGACAACAACGACGGCATGAGCCTGTTCGAATTTCCCGGCGAAAAAGACCGGGCGCTGATGGCAATCAACAACGAATACACCAACTATCGCTACCTCTACCCGCACGGCGGCATGCCGCAATCGGCCGAAGAGGTGCGCAAGGCACTGGCCTGCGAAGGCGTGTCGGTGATCGAAGTGCAACGCAAGAACGGCCAATGGGCGTTCGTCCAGGGCTCGCGCTACAACCGTCGCATTCACGGCAACGCACCGATCAGCCTCAGCGGCCCGGCTGCCGGCCACGCACTGGTGAAAACCAGCGCTGACCCGCAGGGCAAGCATGTCCTCGGCACCTTCCAGAACTGCGCCAACGGCATGACGCCGTGGGGCACATACCTGACCTGCGAAGAGAACTTCACCGATTGCTTCGGCAGCAGCAATGCCGAGCAGAAGTTCGATGCCGCGCAGAAGCGTTATGGCGCAGTGGCGGCCAGCAAAGAGATCAACTGGCATCAACACGATGAGCGGTTCGACCTGGCGAAAAATCCGAACGAGCTCAACCGTCACGGCTGGGTCGTGGAAATCGACCCGTTCGATCCGCAATCGACGCCGGTCAAACGAACTGCGCTGGGCCGCTTCAAACATGAAAACGCTGCGCTGGCTGAAACCCATGACGGTCACGCCGTGGTGTACATGGGCGACGACGAACGCGGCGAGTTCATCTACAAGTTCGTCAGCCGCGACAAAATCAACCACAAGAACCCCAAGGCCAACCGCGACCTGCTGGACCACGGCACCTTGTACGTGGCGCGCTTCGATGCGGGCGACAGCAACGCCGATCATCCGAAAGGCCAGGGCGAATGGATCGAACTGACCCACGGTAAAAACGGGATCGACGCCAGCAGCGGTTTTGCCGATCAGGCCGAAGTGCTCATTCACGCGCGCCTCGCGGCCAGCGTGGTGAAGGCCACGCGCATGGACCGTCCGGAATGGATCGTCGTCAGCCCCAAGGATGGCCAGGTCTATTGCACGTTGACCAACAACGCCAAGCGTGGCGAGGACGGCCAACCGGTGGGCGGGCCGAACCCGCGCGAGAAGAACGTCTACGGGCAGATTCTGCGCTGGCGCACTGATCGTGACGATCACGGTTCCAAAAGCTTTGCCTGGGACCTGTTTGTGGTCGCCGGCAACCCGGGCGTCCACGCTGGCACGCCGAAGGGCGGTTCGTCGAACATCACGCCACAGAACATGTTCAACAGCCCGGATGGCCTGGGCTTCGACAAGGCCGGGCGGTTGTGGATTCTCACCGATGGCGATTCGAGTAATGCAGGCGACTTCGCCGGCATGGGCAACAACCAGATGCTGTGTGCCGATCCGGTGACCGGGGAGATTCGTCGGTTCATGGTCGGGCCGGTTGGTTGCGAGGTCACGGGGATCAGCTTCTCGCCGGATCAGAAGACGCTGTTTGTCGGGATCCAGCACCCTGGAGAGAACGGGGGCTCGACGTTCCCGGAGCATCTGCCGAATGGCAAGCCGCGGTCTTCGGTGATGGCTATCACGCGTGAAGATGGCGGGATCGTCGGCGCCTGATCGGGCCCCATCGCTAGCAGGCTAGCTCCCACACGGGATCTGCGACACACCGCAAATCCCCTGTGGGAGCTAGCCTGCTAGCGATGGCAACACCACTCATCTCAAGCCTTAACACTAAAGACGCCCCGTCTGCGCTACCATGCTTGGCCGGACGCGGCAGCCTGCTGCGCGCAGGAGTCAGCATGGCCCACCCGTTTGCAACCCTCACCCCAGACCTCGTGCTCGATGCCGTCGAAAGCATCGGCTTTCTCAGCGACGCACGCATCCTGGCGCTCAACAGCTACGAGAACCGCGTCTATCAAGTCGGCATCGAAGACTCCGAGCCGCTGATCGCCAAGTTCTACCGCCCACAACGCTGGACCAACGAAGCGATTCTCGAAGAACACCAGTTCACTTTCGAACTCGCCGAGTGCGACGTGCCGGTGGTGGCGCCGATGATTCACAACGGCGTCAGCCTGCATGAACACGCCGGGTTTCGTTTCACCCTGTTCCCCCGCCGTGGTGGCCGTGCGCCGGAGCCGGGCAATCTTGATCAGCTGTATCGACTGGGTCAGTTGCTCGGCAGGCTGCACGCCGTCGGCGCCACCAAGCCGTTCGAACACCGTGAAGCGCTGGGCGTGAAGAACTTTGGTCACGATTCGCTGACCACCCTGCTCGAAGGCAATTTCGTCCCCAAGAGCCTGCTGCCGGCCTACGAGTCCGTGGCCCGCGACCTGCTCAAGCGCGTGGAAGAGGTCTACAAGGCCACCCCGCACAAGAACATCCGCATGCACGGCGATTGCCACCCCGGCAACATGATGTGCCGCGACGAAATGTTCCACATCGTCGACCTCGACGACTGTCGCATGGGCCCGGCGGTACAGGACATCTGGATGATGCTGGCGGGGGATCGCCAGGAATGTCTCGTTCAACTGTCGGAACTGATGGACGGCTACAACGAATTCCACGACTTCGACCCACGGGAACTCGCGCTGATCGAACCGCTGCGCGCCTTGCGCCTGATGCACTACAGCGCCTGGCTCGCCCGCCGCTGGGACGACCCGGCGTTCCCGCACAGTTTTCCGTGGTTTGGCAGCGAGCGGTATTGGGGTGATCAGGTGTTGGCGTTGCGCGAGCAATTATCTGCTCTCAACGAAGAACCGTTGAAGCTCTTCTGACAACCAGATCCCCAGTAGGAGCAAGGCTTGCCCGCGAAGAACGATAACGCGGTATTTCAGGCAGACCGCGATATCGTTCTTCGCGGGCAAGCCTCGCTCCTACAAAAAATACAACACATCTATACAATCCCCTCTTTGTTAGCTGCCTAAGCAAGGATTCTGCATGCAAGCTGCCAACCCGCGTCGCGGGTACATCCTGGGCCTGAGTGCCTACATCATCTGGGGCCTGTTCCCGATCTATTTCAAAGCCATCGCCAGCGTGCCGGCCGTGGAGATCATCATTCACCGTGTACTGTGGTCGGCGCTGTTCGGCGGCTTGTTGCTGATGGTCTGGAAACACCCGGGATGGTGGCAGGAACTGCGGGATAACCCGAAACGCCTGGCGGTCCTGGCCCTGAGCGGCACGCTGATTGCGGCCAACTGGCTGACCTACGTCTGGTCGGTGAACAACGGGCGCATGCTTGAGGCCAGTCTCGGTTACTACATCAACCCTCTGGTCAACGTGCTGCTGGGGATGCTGATCCTCGGCGAGCGGCTGCGGCGGATGCAGTGGATCGCGGTGGGGCTGGCGGCCATCGGCGTGGCGCAGCAGGTGTGGCAAGTCGGCAGCTTGCCGTGGGTGTCGCTGGTGTTGGCGCTGACGTTCGGCTTCTACGGTTTGATCCGCAAGCAGGCACCCGTCAAGGCGCTGCCCGGCCTGGTGGTGGAAACCTGGATGCTGGTGCCGATTGCCATTGCCTGGCTGCTGTTCAATCAGACGGCCACAAGCGCTCAGCCCGAGTTCTGGACCACATCCGAAGCCTGGTGGCTGGTGGCGGCCGGGCCAGTGACGCTGGTGCCGCTGGTGTGTTTCAACGCCGCCGCACGGCATCTGCCCTACACGACGCTGGGTTTCCTCCAGTACCTGGCGCCGACGCTGGTGCTGTTGCAAGCCGTGCTGTTGTTTGGCGAGCATTTGTCTTCCAGCACGCTGGTCGCGTTTATCTTTATCTGGGCAGGTCTGGCGGTTTACAGCGTCGATGCGGTGATCAGTCTTCGCCGCCGCAGCTGATCAAAAAACACACAAACCTCTGCGAGCCACGTCCTTCGTGGCCTGCAGTGATCCTTCCCAAGGTTATCCACAGCGTGATCCCCGCCGTTTGTGCGCAACTTGTTGAAACTGATGGTTTTTTGATCAGATCTAGAAGAAGCCCGGCCGGCGTGGGCTGGCGGGCTGTCTCTACAGGTTATCCACAGGCAGGTGCACGTTTAACTTGGATAACCCGGTCAGGGTTCACTGCGCAGCACCAATTCCACCATCAGATCGTCGGCCAGGGTTTCCAGGCGCGACTGCAAGACATCCAGCGATAAGGTCAGCGGCACCGCCAGGATCGCTTCGGCGTGAAACAACGGCTCGCTGCTCATCGGTGCCGGACGCACTTCGGTCACCAGACGCTCCAGGCTCACCCCTTGCTCACTCAGCAGGCGAGTGATGTCACGGACAATCCCCGGGCGGTCATTGCCCACCAACTCCATGGCAATCGGTTTCCAGGTGCAGGATTGCTCAATGCCGCTTTCGGCGATCAGCACGCGAATACCGTGGGCGGACAACGCCTTCAGGGCATCGACCAGCTCATCGTAAGCCTCGGCCGGCACGCCCACCCGAAGAATCCCGGCGAACTGCCCGGCCATGCGCGACATGCGGCTCTCCAGCCAGTTGCCGCCATGCTCGGCAATGCATTGGGCAATGCGCTCGACCTGCCCTGGCTTGTCCGGAGCGAAAACAGTGAGTACGAGGTGGTCCATGGCGCAGCCCTCTTTTGTTATAGAAAAAGAAGTATAGGCAAGGGTTGTTACGGCGTTGAATCGGCGAATGCCTTCCCGGGCAAGCCTCGCTCCTAGAAGGAGCCGCCCCCTGCAGGAGCGAGGCTTGCCCGCGAAAGGCGCGCCGCGAAGAACATCGCGAACAATAAATCGTGTACAAGTTTTTATATTTAACTGGAACAATCCAATAGTTTTTTGAGAACATCCCGTGCCCCGACGTGACCGCAATGCGTCATGGGGTCGCAGAACGACGTAATTAGTCTAATTTTCACAAGCGCAATTCATCATGTAGTATGCCGCAGCGCGCACTACATAATGTTGGATCGATGTCTGCCACAGGCACACTCGCAGCCCTGATAGCCCTGTCAGCAAGGCCTCAAAGCCGTTGATCGGTTCCATCCCAGCCGCCCGAAATGGCATGTACTGGTGGAAGGGGTTTGTGGTTTAAATAGCCAGAGGCTTCATTGTTAATTTGAAGAGCTGAAAAGCGAAATAGCTGAGCAGAGTGAGGCAAGCAATGACTGAACACGTTCAAGTCGGTGGCCTGCAGGTCGCCAAAGTCCTGTTCGACTTCGTGAACAACGAAGCCATTCCCGGTACCGGCCTCACCGCCGATAAGTTCTGGGCCGGTGCCGACAAGGTCATCCATGACCTGGCGCCGAAGAACAAAGCCCTACTCGCCAAACGCGATGATTTCCAGGCTCGTATCGATGGCTGGCACCAATCCCGTGCCGGTCAACCACACGACGCTGTGGCCTATAAAGCCTTCTTGCAAGACATCGGTTATCTGCTGCCAGAAGCGGCTGATTTCCAGGCAACGACGCAAAACGTCGATGACGAAATCGCCCGCATGGCCGGTCCACAGCTTGTGGTTCCGGTGATGAATGCCCGTTTCGCGCTCAATGCCTCGAACGCCCGTTGGGGTTCGCTGTATGACGCGCTCTACGGCACCGATGCCATCAGCGAAGCTGACGGCGCCGAAAAAGGCAAAGGCTACAACAAGGTTCGCGGCGACAAGGTCATCGCCTTCGCCCGCGCCTTCCTCGACGAAGCCGCGCCCCTGGCGGCCGGCACTCACGTCGATTCCACCGGCTACAAGATCGTTGACGGCAAACTGGTCGTCGCCCTCAAAGGCGGCAGCAACACCGGCCTGCGCAACGATGCACAGCTGATCGGTTTCCACGGCGATACAGCCGCACCGACTGCAATCCTGCTGAAAAACAATGGCCTGCACTTCGAAATCCAGGTCGATGCCAGCACCCCGGTCGGCCAGACCGACGCTGCCGGTATCAAAGACATCCTGATGGAAGCTGCGCTGACCACCATCATGGACTGCGAAGACTCCGTCGCCGCTGTCGATGCCGATGACAAAGTGGTGATCTACCGCAACTGGCTAGGCCTGATGAAGGGCGACCTGTCGGAAGAAGTCTCCAAAGGCGGTCAGACCTTTACCCGCACCATGAACGCTGATCGCACCTACACCGGTGTCGACGGTAAGGAACTGAGCCTGCATGGTCGTTCGCTGTTGTTCGTGCGCAACGTCGGTCACCTGATGACCATCGACGCGATCCTCGACAAGGACGGCAACGAAGTGCCGGAAGGCATTCTCGACGGCCTGATCACCAGCCTGGCAGCGATCCACAGCCTCAACGGCAACAACTCGCGCAAGAACAGCCGCACCGGTTCGGTCTATATCGTGAAGCCGAAAATGCACGGCCCGGAAGAAGCCGCGTTCACCAACGAGCTGTTCGGTCGCATCGAAGATGTCCTCGGTCTGCCGCGCAACACGCTGAAAGTCGGGATCATGGACGAGGAGCGCCGCACAACGGTCAACCTCAAGGCCTGCATCAAAGCTGCGAGCGAGCGCGTGGTGTTCATCAACACCGGTTTCCTCGACCGCACGGGCGACGAAATCCACACCTCCATGGAAGCCGGCCCGATGGTGCGCAAGGCGGACATGAAGGCCGAGAAGTGGATCGGCGCCTACGAAAACTGGAACGTCGATATCGGTTTGAGCACCGGCCTGCAAGGTCGCGCCCAGATCGGTAAAGGCATGTGGGCGATGCCCGACCTGATGGCGGCGATGCTCGAACAGAAAATCGCTCACCCGCTGGCCGGCGCCAACACCGCCTGGGTTCCATCGCCGACTGCCGCTGCGTTGCACGCGCTGCATTACCACAAGGTCGACGTGTTCGCCCGTCAGGCCGAACTGGCCAAACGTGCCCGCGCGTCGGTTGACGACATCCTGACCATCCCGCTGGCGGTGAACCCGCAGTGGACTGCGGAACAGATCAAGAACGAACTGGACAACAACGCCCAGGGCATTCTCGGTTACGTGGTGCGCTGGATCGATCAGGGCGTGGGTTGCTCGAAGGTGCCGGACATCAACGACATCGGCCTGATGGAAGACCGTGCGACGCTGCGGATTTCCAGCCAGCACATCGCCAACTGGCTGCGTCATGGCATCGTCACACATGACCAGGTCATGGAAAGCCTCAAGCGCATGGCGCCGGTGGTTGACCGCCAGAACGCCAACGACGCGCTGTATCGTCCGCTGGCACCGAACTTCGACAGCAACATCGCCTTCCAGGCGGCGGTCGAACTGGTGGTTGAAGGCACGAAGCAGCCAAACGGCTACACCGAGCCGGTCCTGCACCGTCGTCGTCGCGAGTTCAAGGCTGCCAATGGCCTGTAACTGAGCACTGACGCCGGACAAAAAAAGGCCCTGATCGAAAGATCAGGGCCTTTTTTTATCAAGTCGGTGTTTGCTCATCCATTATTCCCAACTCATGTTTGACCAGCTCCAACAACCTGCCGGTATCGACAGGTTTGAGCAGGAAGTCGACCACGCTCAGATGCATTGCGGCGATTGCGTCTTTCACGTCGGCGTCGCCGGAAACGATGATGAACGGCATCGCCGCCCGGACTGACTCTCGCACCTGGCGGATCAGGTCCAGGCCATCGATGTGCCCCATTCGCAAATCAGTGATCACCAGGCCAATCGTTGGTTTTTCGATCACCATTTTGAGTGCAGTTTCTCCACTGGCGGCGGTCATGCAACGAATACCGTCCAACGCAAGAATCTCCGACAACAGCTCACGCGCGTCTTTATCGTCGTCAACGATCAGCACCCGCTGCGCCGGTAAATCGGGTTCGAGCATGACGGCACTCAGCGCCTCGCGCTCGGCATCACTCAAAATATCGTGGTCGGACATGGCTTTCTCTACGTTTTCAATTCAATCCCCTAGCACTTTCGTCAGACATCGCTAAGTAGACCTTCAATGTGCACTTCGTCGGAAACTTTTCCTATAGCCAATGTAGGAGGTTTTTCCTGCATTTGCGTCAGACATTTCCTAACTTCCGAAGCCTGCACGCCCCGACCTAGACTTACGTCCAATGGGCACCCTGCATGTACGAGCCGACCATGGGGGTAGTCATCCGACAACAATTCAAAAAAGACTGCGGTAATGGTTATGAGTAGAGAGGACGCCTTTACACAGGCAGGGAAAACCGCGGTGTTGCAGAACATTCAGGGCACTTTGCAATTCCTTCAGCGATTCCCGCCCTTCAATCAAATGGAACACGCGCACCTGGCGTACCTGGTTGAACAATGTCAGCTGCGTTTTTATGCGCCCGGCGAAAGCATCATCAAACCGGCCGACGGGCCGGTCGAGCATTTCTACATCGTCAAACAAGGACGGGTTGTGGGTGAGCGCCCGCATACGGCCAAGGGCGGCACCGAAACCACCTTCGAAATCACCACCGGCGAGTGTTTCCCCCTCGCCGCGCTGCTGGGCGAACGGGCGACCCGCACCGAACACCTGGCGGCCGAAGACACCTTTTGCCTTCAGCTCAACAAGCTGGCGTTCATCAAGTTGTTCGCCCTTTCCACCACGTTTCGCGACTTCGCCCTGCGCGGTGTCAGCAGCCTGCTGGATCAGGTCAATCAGCAAGTCCAGCAAAAAGCCGTGGAAACCCTCGGTACTCAATATTCGCTGAACACGCGACTGGGCGAATTGGCCATGCGCCATCCGGTGACTTGCAGCCCCGCCACGCCATTGCGTGAAGCCGTGACCCTGATGCATGAGCAACAGGTCGGCAGCATCGTGATTGTCGACGAGCGCAAAGCCCCGCTGGGCATTTTTACCCTGCGCGACCTGCGCCATGTGGTGGCCGACGGCACTGACGACTTCAACGAAGCGATCGAACGCCACATGACCCTGGCGCCGTTTTTCCTGTCGCCGGACCACAGCGCCTTCGATGCGGCGATCGCCATGACCGAACGGCACATCGCCCACGTCTGCCTGGTGAAGGACCATCGTCTGTGCGGCGTGGTGTCCGAGCGCGACCTGTTTTCCCTGCAACGGGTGGACCTCGTCCATTTGGCGCGGACTATTCGCAGCGCCCAGAAAGTGGAAAACCTGGTGGCGCTGCGCGGCGAGATCGGCCAACTGGTCGAACGCATGCTGGCGCACGGTGCCTCCTCGACCCAGATCACCCACATCATCACCTTGCTCAACGATCACACCGTGTGCCGGGTGATCGAACTGACCCTCGCCGAAAAAGGCGACCCTGGGATTCCATTCAGTTGGCTGTGCTTCGGCAGCGAAGGTCGCCGCGAACAGACGCTGCACACCGATCAGGACAACGGCATTCTGTTCGAAGCCCGGGACGCGGCGCATGCCGCCGAAATTCGCGGCAAATTGCTGCCGATTGCCCAGCAGATCAACCAGAGCCTGGCACTCTGCGGCTTCACGCTGTGCAAGGGCAACATCATGGCCGGCAACCCTGAACTGTGTTTGTCCCGGGCCGAATGGGCGCGGCGTTTTGCGGCGTTTATTCGTGAGGCGACGCCGGAGAACCTGCTGGGTTCGAGCATCTATTTCGACCTGCGGGTGGTCTGGGGCGACGAACAAGGTTGCGAGCAGCTGCGTCGGGGGATTCTCGATCAGGTGAATGACAACCGGTTGTTCCAGCGGATGATGGCCGAGAACGCCTTGCGCAACCGCCCTCCGGTCGGGCGTTTCCGTGAGTTCGTGCTGGCGCGCAAGAATGGCGAGAAAGCCACGCTGGATCTGAAGGTCCAGGGGCTGACGCCTTTCGTCGATGGCGCCCGATTGCTGGCCCTGGCCCATGGCATCGAGTCCAACAACACTTTGGAGCGCTTTCGCGAACTGGTGGCCAAAGAGGTCATCGAACGGCTCGACGGCGCTGCGTATGAAGAGGCCTACCACTTCATCCAGCAAACCCGCATGCAGCAACATCAGCTACAGACTCGGGAGAACTTGCCCTACTCCAACCGGGTCGATCCTGACAGCCTCAATCATCTGGACCGACGGATCCTGCGTGAATCCCTGCGCCAGGCTCAACGCCTGCAAAGCAGCCTGGCCCTGCGGTATCAGCTATGAGCCTGTTTTCATGGCTGCGTCCGGCAGGCCCAAGCCTGACCGCTGAACTCCAGCTACGTCTGCAACGCTTACCCTCGGCGGCCGATCTGAGTGAATGCAGTCTGCGCGAGCAGCGCTGGGTGGTGCTCGACCTGGAAACCACCGGGCTGAACCTGAACAAGGACCGGGTGTTGTCCATCGGCGCGGTGGTGATCGAAGACGGAGCGATCGATTTCAGCCAGCAGTTCGAACGCACGCTGCAATGCGCCGATATGAAGGTAGGGCCCAGCGTATTGATTCATGGTCTGGGGCCTAGCGCGATTGCCGCTGGCAGCGATCCGGCTCAGGCACTGGTCGAATTTATGGAGTTCGTCAGAGACAGCCCGGTGCTGGCGTTTCATGCGCCGTTCGATCAACACATGCTGGGGCGTTCGCTGAAAGAGCATCTGGGCTACAAATTGCAGAATACGTTTCTGGATGTGGCGGACATCGCACCGTTGCTGTGTCCTCAGGCTCACATTCGCGATGCCGGGCTCGATGACTGGATCGACTGGTTCAAGCTGGAAGTCTTCGAACGCCACAACGCCAGCGCCGATGCGTTGGCCACCGCGGAGCTGGCGTTGATTCTGTTCAGCCGGGCGCGGCAGCAGCAGATTCATAGCCCGTTGAATTTGCAGCAGCGGGTGAGTCAGTGGAAACGCCGGCAGCGGGCGCCGTCCTTCTAAATCTGCGGCGCCTGTTCTGACGCCTTCGCGGGCAAGCCTCGCGCCTACAGGTATTGTGTCGATCTGTGGAACGACGACATCCTGTAGGAGCGAGGCTTGCCCGCGAAGCACGACAACGCGGTCCACCTGAAGACTCCCCATCAAAAACCACCTGACCAGTGGCCAATTGCTTACCTCCCCCGCCTCTGCCACAATCGCGAACAATTCTCGTTAGTTAACACTTCCCAATCGGTGATGCTGCGTGTCGTCAGTCCAAAGCCCCCAAAGTGAGCTCGTTGGTGCGTTGTATCGCGACCATCGCGGGTGGCTATTGGCCTGGCTGCGACGCAATGTGGCCTGCCCGCAACGAGCCGAAGACCTGAGTCAGGACACCTTCATGCGCCTGCTCGGCCGTGATGAGCTGAAGGAGCCTCGTGAACCACGGGCGTTTCTGGTGGCGATCGCCAAGGGCTTGCTGTTCGATTATTTCCGTCGCGCAGCGCTGGAACAGGCCTACCTCACCGAATTGATGCTGATCCCCGAAGGCGAACAACCGTCGGTGGAAGAACAGCAGCTGATCCTCGAAGACCTGAAAAACATCGACCGCCTGCTTGGCAAGCTTTCCAGCAAGGCCCGGGCGGCGTTTCTCTATAACCGCCTCGACGGCCTCGGCCATGCGCAAATCGCCGAGCGTCTGGGCGTGTCAGTGCCTCGGGTTCGCCAATACCTGGCCCAAGGCATTCGTCAGTGCTACATCGCGCTGTACGGTGAGCCGGTATGAGCCCGGCCAGTTCCAAACCGGTATCAGCCCAAGTGCTGGACGCCGCGATTGCCTGGCAATTGTCCCTGGATTCCGGCAGCCCGGTGGAGCGCGAAGAGTTCACCAAATGGCACGCCGCCCACGAGGAACACGCGCGGGCCTGGCGCCAGCTGGGCATGCTCGACCAGCGTTTCAGCGTCGCCAGCGGCCCGGCGCGCACGGCGTTATTGCAATCGCGCGAAAGCATTCGCCGACGGGTGCGCAAGCTCGGCAGTGGCCTGGCCAGCGTCGTCGCAGTAATCGGCTTGGCGCTGTTCGTCGGTGATCGTCATTTGCCCATCGACTATTGGCTGGCCGACCAGCGCACCGCCACCGGCGAGCAGCGCACCCTGCGCCTGAGCGACGGCACGCTGATCAACCTCAACACCCACAGCGCGGTGGACGTGCGTTTTGACGAGAAGCAGCGGCTGATCATCCTTCAGGAAGGGGAAATTCTCGTCGAAACCGGTCATGGCGACGCTCGACCGTTTATCGTCGAAACCCGTGAAGGCAGCCTGCGCGCGCTGGGTACGCGGTTCCTGGTCAAGCGCGAGGACGACGGCACGCGACTGAGCGTGTTGCAGTCCGCAGTGGCCGCCCATCCGCAGTCGAGCCCTGAAGAGCAGATCCTGTGTGAAGGCCAGCAAGTGCTGATGCGCAGCAATGGCCTGGGCCCAATCGTCGCGCTGAACCTCGGCGCCGATGCCTGGACCCGCGGCATGCTGGTGGTGGACAACACACGACTGGAAGACCTGGTGCACGAACTCGGTCGATATCGACGGGGGCATTTGGGCGTTGCGCCGGAGGTGGCTGACCTGCGGATCACCGGTAGCTTCCCCCTGCACGACACCGACAAGGCGCTGAGCGCGCTGCTGCCGACCTTGCCCGTGCAGATCGAACAGCACACGCCGTGGTGGGTGACGGTGGCGAAGGCCGAAGCCAAGCCCTGAGGGGTGTTGCGTCTAATCGGCCGCCTTCGCGGGCAAGCCTCGCTCCTACAGGATGTCATCGCTCCACAGGTCGACACAAAACCCGTAGGAGCGAGGCTTGCCCGCGAAGAGGCCGTCAACAACAGCACACATCTAGACTCAGCCCCTCACTTACTGAATCGAAATTATTTTCATCCAGCCCTATCACTTTGGGATTCTCATTCGGCACCTAGGCAATTGAGAAATATTTCCATTCAGGAGCCGCTGTATGTCCCGTTCGCTAGACACCTTGTTGCGCCCCAGCTTGCTGGCCATCGCCATTGCCCTTTGCGCCCCGCTGGCCAGCAGTCAGCTGATTGCCGCTGAACAGGCGTCCAGCGTTCGCGCCTACAACCTGCCGGCCGCGCCATTGGCCAGCACGCTGAACCAGATCGCCAGCCAGGCGGGCCTCGCGCTGTCGTTGAACCCTTCGCTGGCCGCGGGCAAGACCTCAGCGCCGGTCAAGGGCCAGTACGACGCCGCCAGCGCCCTGCGTGAAGCCTTGCGCGGCACCGGTCTGCAACTGGAACAAAGCAACGCCGGCACCTACAGCCTGGCCGCCATCCCCGAGGGGACGCTGGCCCTGCCGGAAACCGCCGTCATCGGTGTTCAAAACACTGAAAGCGCCTGGGGCCCGGTGGAAGGCTACGTCGCCACGCGCACCGCCGCCGGCAGCAAGACCGACACCGCGCTGGTCGAAGCGCCGCGCTCGATATCGGTCGCCACTCGCCAGCAAATGGAAGATCGCAATGTGCAGAACCTCGATGACGCCGTGCGCTACATGCCCGGCATCGTCGCCAGCAGCTACGGCAGCGACACCCGTGCCGACTGGCTGCGGGTCCGGGGCTTTGAGCCGACCCAGTTCCTCGATGGCTTGCCTCTGCCGAAAGGCACCTACGCCAACCCGAAACAGGAAACCTGGAACCTCGATCGCCTCGCCCTGCTGCGCGGCCCGGCGTCGTCGGTCTACGGCCAGACCCCGCCGGGTGGCTTGCTGGACATGGTCAGCCGCCGTCCAAGCGCTGAAGACAGCCACGAGATCCAGCTGCAATACGGCAGCGACAACCAGCGCCAGATCAACTTCGCCAGCACCGGCAAAATTGATGACGAAGGCCAGTTCCTCTATAGCCTGAGCGGCGTGGTGCGCGACAGCGGCACGCAGATCGACCACGTCGACAACAAGCGCTACAACATCGCGCCAAGCCTGACCTGGAACATCGACGAAGACACCCGCTTCACCCTGCTCACGCAATTCACCCGCGACGATACCGGCATCACCAGCCAGTTCCTGCCGGTGCAGGGCACCAAGATCGACATGCCGTTCGGCAAGGTTTCCCATCATAAGAATCTCGGCGACCCGGACTGGGAATACTACGACCGCACCTACTACGCTCTGGGCTATGCGTTCGAACATCGCTTGAACGACGTCTGGCAGTTCAAGCAGAACCTGCGTTACACCAAATCCGATCTGTCGTTCCAGGGGCTCACTGTCGGCTCGTATCCGTTCACCCAGGTGGATAACGAAGGCAACGTCGGGCGCACCAGCACCATCGTCGATGAAGACATCAGCCAGTTCGCCGTGGATAACAATTTCCAGGCCGACTTCGCCACCGGTGATGTCCGTCACACCCTGCTGCTGGGTCTCGACCACCAGCGCAGCAACACCAACTACACCTCGATTTTCGGCGACGGGCTGACCACCAACGTCAACAACCCGATCTATGGCCAGCCCATCGTTCGTCCACCGCGCTCCACCGCGTTCTACGACTACAACCAGAAGACCTACCAGACCGGCCTGTACGTGCAGGATCAAATGGCCCTCGACCAATGGCGCCTGACCGTCGGCGGACGTGAGGATTGGGTCCACACCAGCACCGAGTTTTTCAACAAGGGCGATGCCACCAACACCCAGCGCGACAAAGCCTTCAGCGGCAACGCGGCGATCAGCTATGTGTTTGACTCCGGCTTTGTGCCGTATCTGTCTTACGCCGAATCCTTCCAACCCACCACCGGCGCATCAGCCTCCAGCACCGAATCGTTCAAGCCGACCGAAGGCAAGCAGTGGGAATTGGGCATCAAGTACCAGCCACCGGGCAGCAACACCCTGCTCAGCGCAGCGGTGTATGACCTGACCCAGAAAAACGTTTCGGTCACCACCACCGTCGGCGCCACACCGATCACCAGCCAGACTGGCGAAGTGAAGGTCAGGGGCCTGGAGCTGGAAGCGGTGTCCGACGTCACCGAAAACCTGAAAATCATCGCGGCCTACACCTTGGCCAAATCCGAAGTGCAGAAAGGCGACTACAAGGGCAACCGACTGCAACTGATGCCTAATCAACAGGCTTCGCTGTGGGCCGATTACACCTGGCACACCGGCGTGCTGGATGGCTTCGGCATTGGCGCCGGCGCTCGCTACACCGGCAACACCTACGGCGATCAGGGCAACACCTGGCTGGGCAAGGCCGACGCCTACACCGTGTTCGACGCGGCGGTCCATTACGACCTCGGCCGCCTGGACAACAGCCTGAAAGGCGCATCCCTGGCACTGAACGCGACCAACCTGCTGGACAAGGACTACATCTCCACCTGTGACAGTTTCTACTGCTACTACGGCGACCAGCGCAGTGTCGTCGCCAGTGCAACTTACAAGTGGTAAATGCCTGAGCTGAACGCTCCAAGACCAAGCCGTCCTTCGGGGACGGCTTTGGTATTTCTGAAGGCCATCAAATGAAAAGTAAAACAATTCGCCGCTGGTCGTTCATCCACACCTGGACCAGCCTGATCTGCACCGTGTTCCTGCTGATGCTGGCGCTGACCGGCCTGCCGTTGATCTTCCACCACGAGATCGACCACCTGCTGGGCGATGCCGCCGAGTTGAAGCAAATGCCGGCGGACACCCCGCAGCTGAATTTGCAGCAGTTGGTGCAGGCGGCGGAAAAACATCGCCCCGGCGAAGTCATGCAGTATTTCGGCTTCGACGAAGAGGAGCCCAACGCTGCGATCGCCATCATGGCGGCCACCGCCGGTACCGAGCCCAATTCGTCGCACACCTTCATGCTCGACGCCCGCACCGGCGATGCGCTGGAGATGCCGTCGGCCAACGGCGGTTTCATGATGGTGATGCTGCGCCTGCACGTGGACATGTTCGCCGGTCTGCCGGGCAAGTTGTTGCTGGCGTTCATGGGGCTGATGTTTGTCGTGGCCATCATTTCCGGGACGGTGCTGTACCTGCCGTTCATGCGCCGCTTGAAATTCGCCAGCGTGCGCCAGGACAAATCCACTCGCCTGCGCTGGCTCGACCTGCATAACCTGATCGGCGTGGTCACCCTGACCTGGGCACTGGTGGTCGGGGTGACCGGCGTGATCAGTGCCTGCGCCGACCTGCTGATCGCCGCCTGGCGCAACGACGCACTGAGCACGATGATCGCACCCTACCGCGAAGCGCCACCGCTGACGCAATTGGCACCCGCGACCCGTTTGCTCGACATCGCCAAGGAAGTCGCGCCGGGCATGCAACCCGATTTCATCGCCTTCCCCGGCACGCGGTTTTCCAGCGAACACCATTACGCCGTGTTCATGAAAGGCAGCACCCACCTGACTTCGCACCTGCTGACCCCGGTGTTGATTGACGCCAGCACCCTGCAAGTCACGGCAGTGGCGGAACGACCGTGGTACATGGACGCCATGGGCATGTCGCAACCCCTGCACTTTGGTGATTACGGTGGCATGCCGATGAAAATCCTCTGGGCGACTCTGGATGGGCTGACCATCGTCGTGCTGGGCAGCGGGGTTTATCTGTGGGTAGTGCGGCGCAAGGCGGCGAAACCTGCGCTCGAGCAAGCGGAGGCTCAAGCATGAGGCCACGACAGTCGAACTTCTGGAAGGTCTTCGCCACGCCCACCGTGATCGCGCTGCTCAGTGCCGCGGGGTTGTTCGCCGCGTTGCTGGGCGACGGCGTGTGGGATGCCTTGAGCTGGCTTGGCCTGGGCGTCCCTGCCGTCCTGGCCCTGCGCGGCCTGCTGCAACGCCGCTGATCCTTGTGGGAGCGAGCCTGCTCGCGATGGCGGCCTGACATTCAACAGGGGTGCTGAATGTAAACGACCTCTTCGCGAGCAGGCTCGCCCCCACGATCTTGAGCAATCTCTTGAACGCGCTATGCTGCCCAGCACTGCCCAACTCCGAGACGCTGCCATGTCCGCCCCCAGCATGACCCTGTTCCACAATTCGTTATCGCCCTTCGTCCGCAAAGTCATGGTGCTGCTGCACGAAACCGGTCAGACCGACCGCGTGGCGCTGCAAGACTGCGTGCTCACACCGGTAAGCCCGGATCAGGCGCTCAACGAGGACAACCCGCTGGGCAAGATCCCGGCCCTGCGCCTGGCCGACGGCAACGTCATCCATGACAGCCGGGTGATCCTCGATTACCTCGATCATCAACACGTCGGCAACCCGCTGATCCCCCGCGACGGTTCGGCCCGCTGGCGCCGTTTGACCCTGGCCTCGCTGGCCGACGGGATCATGGACGCGTCGGTGGTGGTTCGTTATGAAGTGGTCCTGCGCGCCCCCGAAAAACAGTGGGACGAATGGCTCGATGGCCAGCGCGACAAGATTCGTCGCGCACTGGCGCTGTTGGAGAAGGACGCGATTGCCGAGCTGACCAGCCATTTCGATGTGGCGGCGATCAGCGTGGCGTGTGCGCTGGGTTACCTCGACCTGCGCCATCCGGATCTGCAATGGCGCGAGGCGAATCCCCAGCTGGCGGCCTGGTATTTCGAGGTGAGCCAGCGGCCGTCGATGGTGGCGACGATGCCGAAGGTTTGAATCTTCGCTGACGGTTCCGGCCTCATCGCGAGTAGGCTCGCTCCCACAGTTGATCGGTGGTATGCACGAACCTTGTGTTCACTGCAGATCCCTTGTGGGACCGAGCCTGCTCACGATGGCACCACATCGGGTCAACAGGAAACAAACCGAATATCTGCTTCGCTAACTCTTCCCCCTCCCGCTGATCCTCGCGCAACCCCACCGACCGGCTCATTCCACCGCCCCCAGATCAAACGCCAACGGCTTGGCAGGCTTCTGCCCGATCCCGTACCAATCCAGCTTGCGGGTCAACACCATGAACACGCCGAGCAAGCCGAACAGTAACAACGAGCCCATCAACAGCGCGTAATCCTCGGCACTCAACAAGCCGTAGAGCAAGCCATACAACGCCGCCAACCCCGCCGAAAAGCTCAAGCCGTGACGCACGCTGCGCAGCACATGGCAGACATAGAACCCGATCAGCAACACGCAGCCGCCGGCCGACAACAGATAGGCCAGGGCAAAGCCGATGTGCTCCGACAACGACAGCAGCAACAGGTAGAAGAACGCCAGCGCAACCCCCACCAATGCATATTGCACCGGGTGCACCGCCAGGCTTTTCAGCACTTCGAAGAGGAAGAATCCGGCGAAGGTCAGCACGATGAACAGCAGTGCGTATTTGATCGCCCGATCGCTCTTGAGGTATTGGTCCACCGGATCAATGAAACTCACGCCAAAGCTGCGGCCGCTGTACGCCTCGCACCCACCGCCGGACACACAACTGCTCAGCGCTTCCTGCAGGTTCGTGGAGAAAAACGAGGTCTGCCAGTTGGCGGTAAACCCCTGATCGGTGACTTCACGCTGGGCCGGCAGGTAGTTGCCGATGAAGCTTGGGTGCGGCCAGTTGGCGCTCAGCGACACCTTGCTGGTCTTGCCCACAGGAAGGATCTGCAACTGACCGGTGCCTTGCAGCCGCAGGTCGAAACCGAAGGTCAATTCCGTGGCTTGCCTGGTATCCAGCGCTGGCAATGTCACGTGTACACCTTCGCCTAACCAGCCCACCTGGGTCCCCGGAACAAAGTCCAGCCGCTGGTCATTGAGTTCGAGTTTCAGGGCGTTTTCGATGCCGCGAATGTCGCTGATCCCGACCGCCAGAAACGGCTGGTCGAACTGGTAATCGGCAAAATCTTCCTTGATGCCCAGTTGCGCCGGGACCGAGAAATGCCCGCTGATGCGGTTGTCGGCGTGGAACAGTCGCGCCTCGTAAATGCCTCGGGAGCGCAGTTCGGTCTGCACCTGGCCATCGAGTTCGAAGCGTTCCGGGAGGAAATACAGACGACCGCGCTCCTCACCGACTTCCTGATAACGCTGGTTGGTTTTTTCGTTGAGCTTCCAGGTGCGCACCACTTTGCGATACGGCACCACCATCAGCGGCCCGTTCAGTTGCTGGCTGTAGCTGGAGCTGCGGGCAATGTCTTCAAGCACACCGTCGCGCAATTGCTGGCGGTCCTGGATGACGCCGTTGATCATCAGCAACGGAATCAGCAATAGCAGAATCAGAAGGGCGATTGCCCCGAGTTTTAGGGTCAGGCTGCGGTTCATGGGACTCTCCCTGTTTGGATGGGGAGAGTCTGGAATCGGTGTGTGGGGGATTTATGAGGGGAATATGGAGATTGTGTGGAGTCTGGGCCGGCCCCATCGCGAGCAGGCTCGCTCCCACAGTTGATCTGCGGTCCCCCTGCAGGAGTGAGCCTGCTCGCGATGGGCCGCGACTCGGTCCTAAGCCAGGCGCAACCTGACTTCAACACCACCCTGGACATTGCCGATGCTCAATGCCCCACCATGCAGCTTCACCACTTCTTCCACAAAGTTAAGCCCCAACCCGGTGCTCTTGCGCCCACTGTCCGGGCGCGGCAGCGAGTAGAAACGCTCGCTCAAACGCGGTAACGCATAGTCGGGAATCGCCTCGGCCTGATTGAACAACCTGAACTCGATCTGCTCGCCGACCCTCTCGGCGCTGAACCGCAGCAGCCCCTGAGGCGGGGTGAAATCCAAAGCATTCTCCAGCAGATTCCCCAGCGCCTGCCGCAACAGAAACGGCTCGCCATGCAGGGTCATATCCGGCGCGATACTCTGTTCCACGCGCAACTTTTTCCCTTCGATCCGCGCGGCCTGGGCGTTGAGCAACTCATCCACCAAACCCGCCAACGGCACCGCCACCCGCTCTTCCAGCCCTTGACGCTGTTCGACCTGGGCCAGGTTCAGCAACCGCTCAATCAACTGCTGCATCCGCACACTTTCACTGTCGATGTTGCTGACGAAACGCTGCTGCTGAGCCAACGGCATTTCACCTTGCAGCAACTCAGCTGCACCGCGAATCGCCGCCAATGGGCTTTTCAATTCATGGGTCAGGGTGTGCACATAACGCTCGACGTAGGCTTTGCCTTCCAGCCGGGTTCGCATCTGTTCCACCGCCGTCGCCAGTTGTTCCAGCTCCCCGCCGCGATAATGCGGCACCTCGACGCGCCGGCCCTCACTCACCGCTTGGGCATAGGCGGTCAACCGCCGCAGCGCCGCGCTCAGCCACCATGACAACAGCGCGCCGAACAGCAGGCCCAGGCCGATCAACCCGGCGCCATAAGCGAGCAATCGACGTTCGGTGCGATCCACGTAAGGCTGCAACGAACTGTTGGGCTTGGCCACGGTGACCACGCCGATGATCTGGCCGTTGTCGCGAATTGGCGCGCCGACGTGCATCACCGAAGAGGTCGCATCGTTCGGATCGCTGCGGGTGGAACGTGCGCCGTATTCACCGCGCAACGTCAGGTAGACGTCGTTCCATCGTGAATAGTCCTGCCCCACCGCTGCGCCACTGGAGTCCAGCACCACGAGGCCTTTGGCGTCGGTGACGTAAATCCGGTGGTTGACCTGGTTCTTCGGCAAGCCCCAGATGCTTGCCTTCGGCTGCCGTTCGCCATAGGCCCTGAGCAGCTCGGGCCAGCGGTTCTGGTTGAGGGTGCCGGCCTTGAAATCGTCGCGCAGGATCTCGGCCATCAGGTTGGCGGTGTCGACCAGGGTTTCTTCCGTGGACTGGCGCACCCCTGGGCGGATTTCTTCCATCACGGTGTTGAGCACGAAGTAACCGGTCAGGCCGATAAACAGCACGTAGACCAGGAAAATCCGGATCCCCAACGGCATCAGCTGTGCCCCGGGCTGTAGCTGTAACCGAGGCCGCGATGGGTCTGGATCGGTTCGGCGTCAGCTTTCACCAGACGCAATTTGGCACGCACGCTTTTGATATGGCTGTCGATGCTGCGCTCGTAACCGGCATCGGCGGCCACGCCCAGCGCATCGAGCAATTGCTCGCGACTGAAGACGCGTTCGGGTTGTTCCAGCAGGCATTGCAGCAGACGGAATTCGTGCCGGGTGAGATTCAATGGTTGATTGCGATAGCTGATCTGCACGCGTTGGCAGTCGACCCGAAACAACGCCGATGAGACTTCGGCCACCGGTCGCGGCGCCATGCGCTTGAGAATCGCCCGGACCCGCGCCGCGACTTCCCGGGGGCTGAACGGCTTGACCACGTAGTCGTCGGCGCCGATTTCCAGGCCCACGACGCGGTCGATTTCCGCGTCACGGGCGCTGAGGAAGATTACCGGCACTTCGCTGAAACGCCGCAGTTGCTTGCAGGTCTCGAAGCCGCTGATGTCTGGCAGGCCGATGTCGAGAATGATCAGGTCGGCCGGGGTCTGGCGCTGATGCTCCAGCGCCGCCGCGCCGAGGCTCAACCAGGTCGTGGTGAACCCCTCGCCCTGCAACGCGAATATCAGGGTGTCGGCAATCGCCGCTTCGTCTTCGACAATCAGGATATGAGGCATGGCGTCCGAGCCCGGCAGTTAAGTGGGCGAACGGTGCCCCAAGCCTCTCGTTCCGTCAATCAGCAGTCGGGTTTGTCGGCTGTGAAACGCCGCGCCGGGTTCACCGCCGCACCGAATTCACGCAAGGCCTTGGCACCGATCAACAGCGGATAGTTGAAGCTGCTGCGGTCGGTAAGGTTGACCTCGACGGTGCGCTTGACGTTGCCCAGGCACAGTTCCAGATCGACTACCGGGCGCTTGGTCGGCTCGACGGCTTCCTTGTCATCGTCATCCTCTTCGGAGCGGGTCTTGATCTTGCTGATCCGCGCAACCTTATGCTCGTAGACCTTGTTGCTCGCGTCTTTGGTGGCGAGGCGGAAACGGACCCACTCGTCGCCGTCGCGGGTGAAGGTTTCGATGTCCTTGGCCGACAGCGAGGCCGTCAGGGCGCCGGTGTCCATTTTGGCCTTGAGGACTTCGCCGCCGATTTCCGGCAGCGCAATGTATTCGTAACGCCCGTACAGCGTCGGCTCGGCGGCCAGGACCGGCAGGGCCACGAGAGAAAGCAGTGCAAGGAGGGATTTCACGTAATGGGCATCCTTTGGGAATGGGGGCGCAGTGGCCAAATTCTAGACCGCAAACAACAAAGATAGTTGGACGGCCACCTAGCTTTGTGGCGAGGGAGCTTGCTCCCGTTGGGCGGCGAAGCCGCCGTAAATCCATTCAACTCGGTGTTCCTGACACGCCGCTTCACATTAGCTTTTGGGGCCGCTTCGCAGCCCGGCGGGAGCAAGCTCCCTCGCCACAGGTGATCTCATCAGGCGGCAAGCATAACGATGTAAAGGTGAAACATTCGTCACCGCCGATTTGGCCTGCGGCCCGAAGCTGAATATCATGACGCGCCCAAACGCTTTCAAGAGTTACTTATGCGCCGCCTGCTCACCGGCTGTTTCGTTACCCTGCTGCTGTTGCTCAACACCCTGGTCCTGATCGGGCCGCTGATGGTGTTTGCGCTGCTCAAACTGGTCTTGCCTGGTCGCTATCGCGACTACGCCTCATGGGCGGTGATGTGGATCGCCGAGACCTGGGCCGAGATCGACAAGCTGATCTTCAAGTGGTGCATCCCGACCCAGTGGGACATTCGTGGTGGCGAGGGTCTGCGCGTCGATACCTCATACCTGGTGATCAGCAACCATCAATCCTGGGTCGATATCCCGGCGTTGATCCAGGCCCTGAACCGCCGCACGCCATTCTTCAAGTTCTTCCTCAAGAAGGAACTGATCTGGGTGCCATTCCTGGGGCTGGCGTGGTGGGCCCTGGATTATCCGTTCATGAAGCGCTACACCAAGGCATTCCTGGCCAAGCACCCTGAGCTGGCCGGCAAGGATCTGGAGATCACCAAAGCGGCGTGCGAGTTGTACAAGCGTCAGCCGGTGACCGTGGTCAATTACCTGGAAGGCACCCGATACACCGCAGCGAAAAGCACTCAGCAGCAGTCACCCTTCACTCACCTGCTCAAGCCCAAGGCCGGCGGCGTGGCGTTTGTGCTGGCGGCAATGGGCGAACAGCTGGATGCCGTGCTTGATGTGACGGTGGTGTATCCGCAGCAGCAGATTCCGGGGTTTTGGGACTTGCTCAGCGGCAACGTGCCGAGGGTCATCATTGACATCAAGACCCGAGAGCTCGACCCGGCATTGTGGCAAGGCGATTACGAAAACGATCCGGTGTTTCGCGAAACGGTCCAGAACTGGGTCAACCAGCTCTGGATCGAGAAGGATCAACGCATCGACGCGTTGCGCGCCGAGCGCCGTTGAATCAACTGCCGGTGCCGGCGCCCCAGATCCCGCCCAGGCTTTCCAGCAACGAGCCACCAACGCCCTGCTGACCGAGGTATTGCAACAGCACCGGGGCAAACTGGCCGATCATGCCGCTGTCCATGCCCAACGCGCTAAACGCGTTGTTCAGATCGTTGGTGTTCTTCACGGCACCCAAGGCATTGTCCAGACCGGCCGCCTTGCCGGAAGACCCAAGCAGGCCGGCCAGCGCACCCAGCTCACCGCCGCCGGACAACTTGTCGATGCCCGGAACGCTTTTGGCCAGTTCCGAGTAATCGGTCGAGCTCAACTGATTCTTCGCCAGCCCCAGCATCGCCCCAGTCCCGCCGACGGCCTGTTGAGGTGTCACGTTCAATTCGCTGAGCGCGCTCAACAATCCGGCCGTTTCTGACGTTGGCGCAGCCGCTGCGGCAGCATTACCCCCCTGCATGCTCGAAGCCGCTTTGGTCACATCGTCCAGGCTGAAACCGGCGAAGACCGGGCTGGCCGCGAGGGTCATCAGCGAAGCCAGTGCTAAACCGCGTGAAATCTTCATCCAGACATCCTCTTGCGCCGTGAGAGCCACCCGTGTGTGGGCGGGAAAACTGCCGATTTGACCGGGGTTTGGGGGGTGTTGTTCCTTGCTGGCGCAGGCATTTTTTGCCTTTGGAAGTGCATAGCATGAGATAGACCAGTTAATTGACTGCTATAAGAAACAACCTGACTACATCAAACCGGTATAAAAATCTGTCATATCTGACAGTTGCGACCGTTTCGCAGCACAAACTAAGCTGAGTTTGTAACAACAGCAATCGGGAGTGAGTTATTAAATAGCAGCTCGCACCTCTTCGTTTTCGATCTGGTAGGAAGCATTAATATGGCTGGCAGAGAAACAGGTATAGTTAAATGGTTTAACGATGAAAAGGGCTTTGGATTTATCACTCCAGATAGTGGAGGAGCGGAACTTTTCGTACACTTCAAAGCAATTGAATCAGACGGCTTTAAAACTTTGAAAGAGGGACAAGCAGTATCTTACGTTTCAGAAAAAGGGCAAAAAGGTCAACAGGCTGCGCAGGTACGCACCGAATAAATAAACAATGACCAAAGTCGTTGAAGACTCGACCAGGCCTGCTTCCACCTAGTCGTTAGGGCAGGCCATTCTTATCGGAGACACGGCGATGAGGCGAAAAACAGAAAAGTGCGATACTACAGTCGTTAACGAACCTACTTCGTCGCCATCGAAAAGTTTGGAACATATAGAACTGGAGACTCAGCCAATTATCTTTTGCATCAACCCGGGCGACCGTCATCCAAAGGTCGGCGATAAGGTGACGTATGACCTAGTCCAAGGCGATAACGGACAGTGGTACGCAAAGAACATCATAGTGGTAAGCGACAAAAAGCCTCATTAAATCTATTTGGCTTTGACCGTAAGTCCTGCTTCTCTTGTGCGTACATACCAACTGAAGCTATTGTTTTTCTTCACTTACGGCAATTAGCTGGCAATAGGTATCAACGCGAGTGTTTATTACGGACAAACAAACGGGGGTTAGACACCATGCAGACAAAGATTATTGCCAGCGTTTTAGCAATCCTGACCGTGAGTAACTATACCTACGCAGATACTTGCCCTGAACCCTCATCTATTTACAAAACAAAGAGTGGCTTTGAAGCCAAGGACAAATCCGGCCATATCTGGAAAGGAGAAGATCCGGGACAACCGGTCGATGTTAAGACTCTGGTTTTTGAAGATGCGGCGTATATCACTGAAGACGAAACCGAAAACGGGCCAGTGAAAGTCAGTCAGTTGAGTTGCCGCTACCAAAATCTGGCCTTGTTTCTAGACAATGTAGTCAACTGGAAAGCCGCGGCGCCTGCGAATTGGGACGAATCGAATCGCTGTTATTCTAAACCCCACAATGACTGCTCATTCTCTTTGAGCAATTAGGTGTCACCGGACAGCCATAAAAAAGGGCGACATCACTGTCGCCCTTCTCCCGTCTTGCGTAACGCTTACGCCGCGCTGAACAACTTATGCGGATCAATCACAAACTTCTTCGGCACGCCCGCATCGAACTCGCCATAACCGCGTGGCGCGTCATCAAGGCTGATGACTTCCACGCCAACGATGTCGGCAATGTGAATGCGGTCCCACATGATCGCCTGCATCAGCTGGCGGTTGTACTTCATCACGGGCGTCTGGCCGGTGTGGAAGCTGTGGGATTTGGCCCAGCCCAGGCCGAAGCGGATGCTGAGGCTGCCCATTTTTGCGGCAGCATCGACGGCACCTGGATCTTCGGTCACGTACAGGCCTGGGATACCGATTTTACCCGCCACACGCACCACGCCCATCAGCGAGTTGAGCACGGTGGCCGGGGCCTCGTGTTTCACACCGTCATGGCCGTGGCCGCGCGCTTCGAAGCCTACGGCGTCGACGGCGCAATCCACTTCTGGTTCGCCCAGCAGCGCAGCGATTTGTTCATGCAGCGGGGTGTCCAGGGACAGGTCGGCGATTTCGAAACCCTGGGCCTTGGCGTGTGCCAGGCGGACGGTGTTGACGTCACCAACAATCACCACCGCCGCGCCCAGCAGGCGGGCGGACGCTGCAGCGGCCAGACCGACAGGGCCGGCGCCAGCGATGTACACGGTGCTGCCTGGGCCAACGCCGGCGGTGACTGCACCGTGGTAACCGGTCGGCAGGATGTCGGAGAGGCAGGTCAGGTCGCGGATTTTTTCCATCGCGCGATCACGATCAGGCAGTTTCAGCAGGTTGAAGTCGGCATACGGCACCATCGCGTATTCAGCCTGGCCGCCGGTCCAGTCGCCCATGTCGACATAACCGTAAGCACCGCCCGGACGCGCCGGGTTAACGCTCAGGCAAACACCGGTATGCATTTCCTTGCAGGAACGGCAGCGCCCGCAAGCCACGTTGAACGGTACGGAGACCAGATCGCCGATCTGCAGGTTTTCGACGTCGCTGCCCTTCTCGATCACTTCGCCAGTGATTTCATGGCCCAGCACCAGGCCAGTCTGAGCAGTGGTACGGCCGCGCACCATGTGCTGGTCGGAACCACAGATGTTGGTGGAAACCACACGCAGGATGACGGCGTGGTTAATCTTCCTGCCGCGCGGGTCCTGCATTTTCGGATAGTCGATTTTTTGCACCTCGACCTTGCCATTGCCGAGATACACCACACCACGATTGCCAGACATGCTTTCACCTCGCTGTTGTTTTTATGTAGCGGTCGCGTCGCCATGAAGCGGCGGCGCGTTGATTGCTCTGGTTGTTGCCTGTGTGTCTTGTGTTGCCTGATAGGGCCTCTTCGCGAGCAGGCTCGCTCCCACATTTGATCGGGGGTGTACACACGTCTGTGACCAACACAAAACCGGTGGGAGCGAGCCTGCTCGCGAAAGCGAACTAGAGAACGACCGTGCGATTGGCGTTGAGAAACACTCGTCGTTCAATGTGATACCCGACGGCCCGCGCCAGGGTCAGCCCTTCGATATCCCGACCTTTGGCGATCAAGTCTTCCGGGTAATGACTGTGGTCCACCGCCTCCACGCCCTGGGCGATGATCGGCCCTTCGTCCAGGTCGTTGTTGATGTAGTGCGCCGTGGCGCCGACCAGTTTCACGCCCTTGTTGTAGGCCTGGTGATAAGGCTTGGCGCCCTTGAAACCCGGCAGCAACGAGTGATGGATGTTGATCGCCTTGCCGTCGAGTTTGCGGCACAACTCTGGCGAGAGGACTTGCATGTAGCGGGCAAGAATCACCAGTTCAGCGCCGGACTCTTCGATCACCTGCCACACCTGACGCTCTTGCGACGGCTTGTCGTTCGGGTCCAGCGGGAAGTGGTAGTACGGAATCTGATGCCAGTCGGCCAACGGTTTGAGGTCCGGGTGGTTGGACACCACGGCGGCCACGTCCATCGACAATTGGCCAATGCGTTGGCGGTAGAGCAAATCGTTGAGGCAGTGATCGGCCTTGGAGACCATGATCACCACTTTTGGCCGGTAGTTCGGCGGTGTCAGCTCGAAGACCATGCCGAAGGCTTTGCCACGCTCTTCCAGTCCGGCGCGGAAGGCTTGCTCGTCGAAGCCATCGGGCTGGCGGAATTCCACGCGAATGAAGAAACGGCCCGAGAGCCGATCATCGAAGGAATGGTGCTCGGTGACGTAGCAGCCCTGCTCGAACAGAAAGCGGGTCACCGCGTCCACGGTGCCGAGGACGCTTGGGCAGTCGGCGGTCAGAATCCATGTGTCTGGGGCGCGGCTCATAGTGCGGTGACTCCTGAGAGTTCGGGGAACAAAACATTCTCCTGTGGGAGCGAGCCTGCTCGCGAAGAGGGCGTGTCAGTCGACATCAATGTCGCTGAGATACCGCCTTCGCGAGCAGGCTCGCTCCCACAGGTGATCGCCTCCTGATCAGGCCTGGACGCTCAGGCCGTATTCCGCCGCTGCATCCTGCAACCACAACCACCAGTAATCCGAGAAGCTGCGACGGATCAGCAGTTCCCAGGTGTCTTCGGCGGTGTGGCGGATCACCAGTTGCGACTTGGCAAACACGGTGCCGACAGCCTTGCCCACCGGGAAGCTGTTGGGGTGCACGTCGTAGCTGGTGGATTTCATCAGCACCTGGCGCACGTTCGGGCCGCTCAGTTCGAGGATCTGCTGGCCACCGCTGACGTTGGTGATCGCGATGTGCAGGTCGCCCAGCGCTTCACGCAGTTTTTGCTCGGCGGCGAATTCTTCACCGGTCGGCACAATCAGCAGCCATTCATCCGGCCCCATCCATTGCAGGCTGGTTTCGCCTTTGACGACGACGGTCAGCGCGGCCGGCAGTTCGATCCCGAGGGCCTTGTGCACGCCAGCGGCGAACGCCGCATCGTGGCCATCACCACGAATGGTCAGGTGGCCGAGGAGTTTTTTCTCACGCACGATCACGCCGGCGCTTTTACGGCCCTTGCCCACCAGGCTGGCGAGGCCGGCATGATGCAGCGACGACTCGGCCTTGGCCCCGGTGGTTGGGCGTTGTTGGTACACATTGGCTGCGGTCATAAAGCACCTTTCCTGAATTCTGTTGGTTCCTGTGGTGGCTGCACTGCCGTCATCGCCAGCAGGCTAGCTCCCACATTTGACCGCGATCTCCTGTGGGAGCGAGCCTGCTCGCGAAGGCGGAGGCAGGCACCCCACAGGACCCGAAGCCATTAGATGTTCTGGCGATCACCCTTTGGATCGAAGAACACCGAAGAAACGATTTCCGCCTCGATCACGCTGCCATCGGCCAGCGGTGCGAACACGCGCTCACCGATGCGCTTCAAACCGCCCTTCACCACGCCCATGGCAAACGAATAGCCCAGGGAGTTGTGCAGGTAGCTTGAAGTGACGTGACCGACCATCGTCATCGGGATCGTCTGCTTGGTGTTGAACACCAGTTGCGCACCTTCCGGCAGCCATTTGGTCGGGTCGATCGGCTTCAGGCCCACCAGCTGTTTGCGTTGATCACGCACGCAGTCTTCGCGGTTCATGCCACGCTGGCCAATCCACGAGAACGGTTTGGTGCGACCGACGCACCAGCCCATGTTCAGGTCGTCCGGGGTCATCGAGCCGTCGGTGTCCTGACCGACGATGATGAAGCCTTTCTCGGCCCGCAGGATGTGCATGGTTTCGGTGCCATACGGGGTCAGGTTGTACTGCTTGCCAGCTTCGACGATTTTCTCGAGCACGCCCATCGCATAGTCGGCTTGCACGTTGACTTCGTACGACAGCTCACCGGTAAACGAAATCCGGAAAATCCGCGCCGGCACACCGCCGACCAACGCTTCTTTCCAGGTCATGAACGGGAAGGCTTCGTTGCTCAGATCGGCGTCGGTCACTTCGCTGAGCAGCTTGCGGCTGTTCGGACCGGACAGGGTCATGGTTGCCCAATGATCCGTCACGGACGTGAAGTACACCTTCAGGTCTGGCCATTCGGTCTGGTGGTAGATTTCCAGCCATTGCAGCACGCGTGCAGCGCCGCCGGTGGTGGTGGTCATCACGAAATGGTTGTCGGCCAGGCATGCGGTCACGCCGTCGTCAAACACCATGCCGTCTTCTTTGCACATCAGGCCGTAACGGGCCTTGCCCACGTCGAGCTTGGTCCAGGCGTTGGTGTAGATGCGGTTCAGGAACTCGCGGGTGTCCGGGCCCTGGATGTCGATCTTGCCCAGGGTCGAAGCGTCCAGCAGGCCGACGCTGTCGCGCACGGCTTTGCATTCGCGTTTCACCGCAGCGTGAATGTCTTCACCGTTTTTCGGGAAGTACCAAGGACGCTTCCATTGACCGACGTCTTCAAACTCGGCGCCGTTTTTCACGTGCCAGTGATGCAGCGCGGTGTGACGGACAGGTTCGAAGATGTGCCCACAGTGACGACCGGCCACGGCGCCGAAGGTTACCGGCGTGTAGTTCGGGCGGAACATGGTGGTGCCCATCTGCGGGATGGTCACGTTCAGCGAACGGGCGGCGATGGCCAGGCCGTTGACGTTGCCGAGCTTGCCCTGGTCAGTGCCGAAGCCCAGTGCGGTGTAGCGTTTGACGTGCTCGACCGACTCGAAGCCTTCGCGGGTCGCCAGTTCGATGGCGGCGGCGGTGACGTCGTTTTGCAGGTCGACGAATTGCTTCGGTCCGCGTGAGGTGCCTTTTTCGTGCGGCACCTGGAACAGCGCCAGGGTGGGCTCTTCGAGACGGCTCAGGGCTTTCGGCAACGTGCCTTCGACCACACTGAAACCGGCTTCGCTGGCTGCGCGAGCGCCGCCTTCAAAACCATCGGCCAACGAATCGCCGAGGCCATAGACGCCGTTGATGCCACCGACGCACACGCGTTTCTGCGGTGCTTCGCCCGGTACGAAACCGAGGATGTCTTCACGCCAGATCGGTTTGCCACCCAGGTGAGAAGCCAAGTGAACCACCGGGCTGTAACCACCGGAGCTGGCGATCAAATCGCAATCAAGCCACTCGCCAGGGCTGGTCACAGCGTGTGCTTTGACATCGATCGCGGCAACGCGAGCGGCGGTCACGTGCTTGCTGCCACGGGCCTCGATCACGGCGCTGCCGGTCAGGATGCGAATGCCTTTGGCGCGCGCTTCTTCAACCAATGCACCGCGCGGATTGCTGCGGGCGTCGGCGATGGCCACCACTTGCAGGCTGGCATCGAGCCAATCCAGGGCAACGCGGTAGGCGTGATCGTTGTTGGTCGACAGCACCAGTTTCTTGCCCGGTGCCACGCCGTAACGGCGAACGTAAGTCGAGACAGCGCCGGCCAGCATGTTGCCCGGCACGTCGTTGTTGCCGTAGACCAGTGGGCGCTCGTGAGCGCCGGTCGCCAGCACCACACGTTTGGCGCGAACCCGGTGGATGCGCTGACGCACCTGGCCAATCGGAGCACGGTCGCCGAGGTGATCGGTCAGGCGCTCGTGAATGGTCAGGAAGTTATGGTCGTGGTAACCGTTGACGGTGGCGCGCGGCAACAGCAGCACGTCCGGGGTGTCTTTCAGTTCGGCGATGACGCTGGCGACCCACTCGGCCGCTGGCTTGCCGTCGAGGCTTTCGCGGGAGTCGAGCAGGCTGCCGCCGAACTCTTCCTGTTCATCGGCGAGGATGACACGAGCACCGCTGCGCGCAGCCGCCAGTGCAGCGGCCAGACCTGCGGGGCCACCGCCGACGATCAGCACGTCGCAGTGCTGGTTCATGTAGTCGTAGGTATCCGGATCGTTCTCGGTCGGCGAGCGGCCAAGGCCGGCGGCCTTACGGATGTACTTCTCGTAAGTCATCCAGAACGATTGCGGGTACATGAAGGTTTTGTAGTAGAAGCCCGGCGGCATCAGCTTGCCGCCGACCTTGCCGAGAATCCCCATCATGTCGTTGTTGACGCTTGGCCAGCCGTTGGTGCTGGTGGCGACCAGGCCTTGATACAGCGCTTGTTGCGTGGCACGTACGTTCGGGATCTGCGTGGCTTCGGTCGCGCCGATCTGCAGCACGGCGTTCGGCTCTTCAGCGCCGGCAGCGAAGATGCCGCGCGGACGGGAGTACTTGAAGCTGCGACCGATGATGTCGACACCGTTGGCCAGCAGGGCAGCGGCCAGCGAATCGCCTTCAAAGCCTTTGTAGACCTGACCGTTGAAGGTGAAGCTCAGCACTTTGTTGCGGTCGATCCGTCCGCCGTTGGACAGGCGATTGATCTGGCTCATACCTTCTCTCCCAGAGCCGTCGTGGCCGCTTTCGGGCTATCGGTCTTGTCGGTGAACTGCGGCTTGGCGCCGATCTTGTAGGTCTCGAGAATCTCGTAGGTCACGGTGTCGCGGGTCGCGTTGAAATACTGACGGCAACCGGCGACGTGATCCCACAACTCGTGGTGCAGACCGCGAGGGTTATCGCGGAAGAACATGTAGTCGCCCCACTCCTCGTCGGTGCAGGTGTTCGGATCCAGTGGGCGCGGAATGTGCGCCTGGCCGGATGCGTGGAATTCCTCTTCGGAGCGCAACTCGCCGCAGTGAGGACAGAAGATATGCAACATGGGGATTTCTCCTGTTAGTGGGCAACCGCAGCAGCGCCGTGTTCATCGATCAACGCACCGTTGTGGAAACGGTCGATGGAGAAAGGTGCGGCCAATGGGTGCATTTCACCCTTGGCCAGACTCGCGGCAAACACGTTGCCCGAGCCAGGTGTGGCCTTGAAGCCGCCGGTGCCCCAACCGCAGTTGAAGAACATGTTCGGGACCGGGGTTTTCGAGATGATCGGGCAGGCATCCGGTGTGGTGTCGACGATGCCGCCCCACTGCCGGTTCATGCGCACGCGGGACAACACCGGGAACATCTCGACGATGGCCTGGATGGTGTGCTCGATCACCGGGTAAGAACCACGCTGGCCGTAGCCGTTGTAGCCGTCGATACCGGCGCCGATCACCAGGTCGCCCTTGTCGGACTGGCTGATGTAACCGTGTACGGCGTTGGACATGATCACACTGTCGATAATCGGCTTGATCGGCTCGGACACCAGCGCTTGCAGCGGGTGGGATTCGATCGGCAGGCGGAAACCGGCCAGCTTGGCCATGTGCCCGGAGTTACCGGCGGTCACCACGCCGACGCGCTTGGCGCCGATGAAGCCTTTGTTGGTTTCAACGCCGATGCACACGCCGTTTTCCTTGCGGAAGCCGATCACTTCGGTCTGCTGGATCAGGTCCACGCCCAGTGCGTCAGCGGCACGGGCAAAGCCCCACGCCACGGCATCGTGACGGGCCACGCCGCCGCGGCGCTGAACGGTTGCGCCCATCACCGGGTAGCGGGTGTTCTTGGAGCAGTCGAGGTACGGAATTTCGTCGGCCACTTGCTTGGCATCGAGCAGTTCGCCGTCGACGCCGTTGAGGCGGTTGGCGCTGACCCGACGCTCGGAATCACGGATGTCTTGCAGGGTGTGGCACAGGTTGTAAACGCCGCGCTGGGAGAACATGACGTTGTAGTTCAGATCCTGGGACAGGCCTTCCCACAATTTCATCGCGTGTTCGTACAGGTGCGCCGACTCGTCCCACAGGTAGTTGGAGCGAACGATGGTGGTGTTGCGCGCGGTGTTACCGCCGCCCAGCCAGCCTTTCTCGACCACGGCCACGTTGGTGATGCCGTGCTCTTTGGCCAGGTAGTAAGCCGTGGCGAGACCATGCCCGCCACCGCCGACGATGACCACGTCATAGACCTTTTTAGGGGTCGGCGTGCGCCACATTTTCTGCCAGTTTTCGTGATGGCTGAGGGAGTGTTTGAAGAGGCCGAAGCCCGAGTAGCGTTGCATAGTCATTTACTCCAAAACCGCGCTCAGCGATAAACCGGGAAGTCCGCGCACAGGGCCGACACTTGCTGGGCAACATTCGCTTCCACGTCGGCGTCGCCGAGGTTGTCGAGGATGTCGCAGATCCAGCCGGCCAGTTCCACGCACTGGGTCACCTTGAAGCCGCGCGTGGTCACCGCCGGGGTGCCGATGCGCAGGCCGGAGGTCACGAACGGCGACTGTGGATCGTTCGGGACAGCGTTCTTGTTGACGGTGATGTGGGCGCGACCGAGTGCTGCATCCGCCTCTTTGCCGGTGAGGCCCTGACGGATCAGGCTGACCAGGAACAGGTGGTTATCGGTGCCGCCGGACACTACATCGTAGCCGCGTTTGATAAACACGCCGGCCATGGCCTGGGCGTTATCGATCACTTGTTGCTGGTAAACCTTGAAACCAGGCTCCAGCGCTTCCTTGAAGCACACGGCTTTACCGGCGATGACGTGCATCAGCGGGCCGCCCTGTGCGCCGGGGAATACCGCAGCGTTGAGCTTTTTCTCGATTTCTTCGTTGGACTTGCACAGGATCAGGCCGCCACGCGGACCGCGCAGGGTCTTGTGGGTGGTGGTGGTGACCACGTCGGCGTACGGCAGCGGATTCGGATACAGGCCAGCAGCGACCAGACCGGCCACGTGGGCCATGTCGACGAACAGCAGCGCACCGACCTTGTCGGCGATCTGACGGAAACGTGGGAAGTCGAGGGTCTTGGAGTAAGCCGAGAAGCCGGCAACGATCATCTTCGGTTTGCATTCGACCGCCAGGCGCTCGACTTCGTCGTAGTCGATCAGCCCGGTTTTGGTGTCGATGCCGTACTGCACGGCGTTGTACAGCTTGCCCGAGGACGACACTTTGGCGCCGTGGGTCAGGTGACCACCGTGGGCCAGGCTCATGCCGAGGATGGTGTCGCCCGGCTGGATCAGGGCCAGATACACAGCACTGTTGGCCGAAGAGCCGGAGTGCGGCTGGACGTTGGCATAGTCGGCACCGAACAGTTGCTTGGCGCGTTCGATGGCCAGCGCTTCAACTTTATCGACGTGCTCGCAGCCACCGTAGTAGCGCTTGCCCGGATAGCCTTCGGCGTATTTGTTGGTCAGGCCGCTGCCTTGCGCTTCCATGACGCGTTTGCTGGTGTAGTTCTCTGACGCGATCAGCTCGATGTGATCTTCCTGGCGTTGCTCCTCGGCATTCATCGCCGCCAGCAGTGCATCGTCGTAACCCTGGATCTGGTCTTGCTTGCTGAACATCGCGTCTCTCCCAGCGGCATCTATGCGCCATTCGTCTCGGTAAGGCACCGGTGTTTCGACAGTGCCCTTTGATGCGATGGTATGACCGGCGCAGACAGGCCAAATGCCTACGGACGCCACGCAAAGGTGCGTTTACGACATGGCGGGAAATGGCATGCCGAACACGACCTCCAAACCCCGGTGATCCCTGTGGGAGCGAGCCTGCTCGCGATAGCGGTATATCAGCAACATTGATGTCGTCTGACACTCCGCTATCGCGAGCAGGCTCGCTCCCACAGGGTTATGAGGCGATTTGGCGGACGAGTAACAGAAGCAAAAAATGCAGCGGATACAAGGCATACGCCCAACGCCGCATTGGCGGCGGCTGGAAATGCCGGGTATGTCGCAACAGGAACAACCCGAGCAATGGCGCAATCAGACAAGCGGCAATGCCGAGGAAGGCTGCACGGTTGCCGATCCGCGCGGAGTAAAACAGCACCTCCCATTGATTCGCCGCCAGGCACACCAACCCCGGCAGCAGGCTGAAATACCAGGGCCGGCGGATCACCAGCAACGTCGCCAGCGGCAGCAGCACCCCGAAGAATCCAAACATCAGCCACTGCGGGAACAGCGCCGCCAGCGCCAGCGCGACCACCGCGAGCAGTCGTGATTGCAGGCGTCGATCCTGCCAGCCACGGGCCACCAGCAATCCCAGCGCCAGCGTAGGCAACACGTTCAAGGTGTCGGGATCGGGAATGTACATCCGGTAGGGAATTTCGCTCAGGGCGCTGAACAACAGCAACCAGCCCAGGTAACGCCACTGGCCGTCGGTCGTCGTGGCACCAGTGCGCGCAAGGTTGGCCGCCATCGCCAGGCAGAACCACGGAAACGCCAGCCGTCCCGGCACATACAGCAGATCGACGGAGTAACCGACATATCGCAGGTGATCGAGCACCATGCTCAATAGCGCCAGCCACTTGAGCAGATCCAGTGCCCCATCCCTTTGCGTCATGTGCATAATTGCCCGTCGTCTTTGTAGTGTTCTGTCAGACGCATCCCGTGTGCTCGCCGGATGATCTTCGGTAAAGTGCGCACCATCATTGACCACGAGGCGCTTCACCATAAGCGTCTCGACCACGGAAAGCAGGGCCATGACCGATAAGAGCCAACAATTCGCCAGCGACAACTATTCCGGTATCTGCCCTGAAGCCTGGGCTGCCATGGAACAGGCCAACCACGGCCACCAACGCGCTTACGGCGACGATGAATGGACCGCACGCGCGTCCGATGATTTCCGCAAACTGTTCGAAACCGACTGCGAAGTGTTTTTCGCCTTCAACGGCACCGCGGCCAACTCGCTGGCCCTGTCGTCGCTGTGCCAGAGTTACCACAGCGTGATCTGCTCGGAAACCGCCCACGTCGAAACCGACGAGTGCGGCGCGCCGGAATTCTTCTCCAACGGTTCCAAGTTGCTCATTGCCCGTACTGAAAACGGCAAGCTGACCCCGGAATCGATCCGCGAAGTCGCCCTCAAGCGCCAGGACATCCACTACCCGAAACCCCGCGTCGTGACCCTGACCCAGGCCACCGAAGTCGGCAGCGTCTACACCCCGGAAGAAATCCGCGCCATCAGCGCCACCTGCAAAGAGCTGGGCCTGAACCTGCACATGGACGGCGCGCGCTTCTCCAACGCCTGCGCATTCCTCGGCTGCTCCCCGGCCGACCTGACCTGGAAAGCCGGCGTCGATGTGTTGTGCTTCGGCGGCACGAAAAACGGCATGGCGGTGGGTGAAGCGATTCTGTTCTTCAACCACAAACTGGCCGAAGACTTCGACTACCGCTGCAAACAGGCGGGGCAACTGGCCTCGAAAATGCGTTTCCTGTCGGCACCGTGGGTCGGGATTCTTGAAAACGACGCCTGGCTCAAATACGCCCGCCACGCCAACCATTGCGCGCAGCTTCTTGCAGAACTGGTCAGCGATATTCCCGGCGTGGAACTGATGTTCCCGGTACAGGCCAACGGCGTGTTCCTGCAACTGTCGGAGCCGGCCATCGCTGCACTGACGGCCAAGGGCTGGCGTTTCTACACCTTCATCGGCAACGGCGGCGCACGCTTCATGTGCTCGTGGGATACCGAGGAAGAGCGCGTACTTGAATTGGCGGCGGATATTCGCGAAGTCATGTCCCACTAAGCAGCAACCCGATCCCCTGTGGTGAGGGAGCTTGCTCCCGCTCGACGGCGCAGCCGTCGTAGAACCAGCCAATGCGGTCTGCCTGACAGACCGCATTTTCAGTATTCGGGGCCGCTTCGCAGCCCAGCGGGAGCAAGCTCCCTCGCCACAAAACCCCTTTCCCCCTCCCCTGATCACTCACCCTGAAACTCTTGGTCTACATTGATTGGCGAGCCGCTTCTATCCGCTCAGACAATAATAATCAGGAGCGTACGCATGTCCTTACAAGGCAAAACCCTGTTCATTACCGGTGCCAGCCGTGGGATTGGTCGTGAGATCGCGCTGCGAGCTGCGCGGGATGGGGCCAACATTGTGATTGCCGCCAAAAGCGCCGACCCCCACCCCAAACTGCCCGGCACGATTTTCAGCGTGGCCAAGGAAGTTGAAGACGCGGGTGGCAAGGCGCTGGCCTTGCAGGTGGATGTTCGCGATGAACTCGCGGTACGCGAGGCGCTGGCCCAAGCCCACGAACATTTCGGCGGTATCGATGCATTGATCAACAACGCCGGGGCGATCAAGCTGACCGGCGTTCAACACATCGAGCTCAAGCGCTTCGACCTGATGCACCAGATCAACACCCGCGCCGTGTTGCTGTGCAGCCAGGCTGCGCTGCCGTATCTGAAAAAAACCAAGGGTCATATTCTTAACCTGTCGCCACCGTTGAACCTGGCGACGAAATGGTTCGCCCAATACAGCCCCTACACGGTGACCAAATACGGCATGAGCATGCTGACCCTGGGCATGAGTGAGGAATTTGCCAGTTATGGCATCAGCGTCAATTCGTTGTGGCCGCAGACGATGATTGCGACGGCGGCCATCGAGTTTCAGCTTGGCTCGAGGGAATCCTTCAAACACGCACGAACGCCGGCGATCATGGCCGATGCTGCTTACGCAATTCTGGACAGCAGCGGTCGCAGCATTACCGGGCGGTTGCTGATTGATGAAGAGATTCTGAGTGAGCACGGGGTGACGGATTTTGAACGGTATCGGTTCGCGCCCGACACCACTGACCCGCTGATGCCGGACCTGTTTGTCGACTGAAGAAAACAACCGGTCAGAAAAGATACAAAACCTGTGGGAGCGAGCCTGCTCGCGAAAGCGCCGGATCAGTCAACAACGATGTTGAATGTCCGTATGCCTTCGCGAGCAGGCTCGCTCCCACAAGGGATTGGCGTTGCTTAGAATTCGATGCGCACGTCGCCCTTCGGCACGCTGCAGCACGACAGGATGTAGCCTTCGGCTTCGTCTTCCTCGGTAATCCCGCCGTTGTGGTCCATTTCGACCTCTCCGCCCAGCTTCAATACCTTGCACGTGCCGCAAATGCCCATGCCGCAGGCCTTCGGAATCAGCAAGCCCAGCTTGGCCGCCGCCGCATGCACGGTTTCACCCGGGGCCACGCGAATGCTCTTGCCGGAGGAGATAAATTCGACTTGATGCAGGTCTGCCAGATCAACTTCCGGCGCGTCGGCAGCAATTTCGGCCTGTTCCACCGCATCGGCGCGGGCTTCCGGCGGCGTGGCACCGAAGGATTCCTCGTGGTAACGCGACATGTCGAAACCGGCGGTCTCGAGCATGCGCTTGACCGCGTTCATGTACGGCGTCGGGCCGCAGCAGAACACTTCGCGCTCCATGAAGTCCGGGGCCATCAGTTCGAGCATCTTGTGGTTCAGGTAACCGCGATAACCCGCCCACGGCTCACCCAGACCATGCTTCTCGCAGATCAGGTGAAGGCTGAAGTTATCGATCCGCGACGCCATGTGTTCCAGCTCGCGGTGATAAATGATGTCTTTGGGCGAGCGGGCGCTGTGGATAAACACCATGTCGACGTTGCCGTTGGTGTCGTAGAACCAGCGCGCCATCGACATGACCGGCGTGATGCCGACGCCGCCGCTGAGGTACAACACCTTCGGCGCGGTGAAGTCCATGGCGTTGAACAGCCCGACCGGCCCGTGCACCGCCAGCTCCTGACCTTCATGCAGCGTGTCGTGCAACCAGTTCGAGACTTTGCCGCCCGGTACGCGCTTGATCGTCACCGAAAAGCTGTACGGCACCGATGGCGAGCTGGAAATGGTGTAGGAGCGCATGATCGGCACGCCTTCGATTTCCAGCTCCAGGGTGACGAACTGCCCCGGCTTGAAGAAGAACAGGATCGGCTGGTCGGCCATAAAGCAGAAGGTGCGCACATCCCAGGTTTCCTGGATGACTTTGACGCAACGGACGATGTGTCGACCGTTGGCCCAGGTCTGGGTGGTTACCGGATTCAGGAAGCTGTTGGACATGCTGTTCTCCACCGCCGATGGTCGGCCTTATGTTGGCGATTCTGCGTATAGCGCGAGCCACCCATTTACCTATCTGCGACATTCACATACTTATCGCGACCAGCCCCCAACTACCGGGGGTTGCGCGTCGGGAACAGATTGGGCCATGTCGCCCATGGATAAGGTTCTGCCCAGCGCCGGCCCCACACTCGCTCCATACCAAGACACAATCTTTACACCTTGCGTAGCAAACCGGTGGCCGGTGTAACGGGGTTGGGTGGAGCAGGTCCGGATGCATGAAATTCTGAGCCAAGGCGCCGCGACGACTCATAGCGCGCTATGGGGAGGAGCGGCAACGCAGGATCAGAACTTCATGCGCCGGACCTGCCCGCCCAACCCCGTTACACAGGCCACATAGCCACTTTCGCCGGCCACACAGAATGGCCTTGAGGATCAAATCGATGGACGTCACCGCAAAAATCAGCCTGGGCGATCCGCTGGAACCCGCACGCAAGGCCACCGCGCAGATGCTGCAAGAGCGCGAGCGCACTTTCTCGCTGCCGCAGCCGTTTTACTCTGACGAGCGGCTGTTTGATATCGACATGCAGGAAATCTTCCAGAAAGAGTGGTTGATCGCCGGCATGGCTTGCGAAATCCCGACCAAGGGCAACTACCTGACCCTGCAAGTCGGCAAGAATCCGATCATCGTGATTCGCGGCGCCGAAGGCGTGATCCATGCGTTCCACAACGTCTGTCGTCACCGCGGCTCGCGTCTGTGCACCAGTGAAAAGGGCAAGGTTGCCAAACTGGTCTGCCATTACCACCAGTGGACTTACGAACTGGACGGTCGCCTGCTGTTCGCCGGCACCGAAATGGGCGCCGACTTCGACATGAAGCAGTACGGCCTCAAACCGGTGAACGTGAAGACCGCCGGCGGCTACATCTTCATCAGCCTGTCGGAGAACCCGCCAGCCATTGATGACTTCCTGTCGACGCTGAACCATTACATGGAACCGTATGACATGGAAAACACCAAGGTGGCGATTACCACCACCTTGATGGAAAAGGCCAACTGGAAGCTGGTGCTGGAAAACAACCGCGAGTGCTACCACTGCAACGCGTCGCACCCGGAACTGCTGAAAACCCTGCTGGAATGGGACGACGTCACCGACCCGCGTGCCGACCAGGCCTTCAAGGACCACGTCGCGGCCTCCGCCGCTGCCTGGGAAGCCGAGAAGATCCCTTACGCCCACGCCAGTTTCGGCCTGCGTAACCGCATCGTGCGCATGCCGCTGCTCAAGGGCACCGTGTCGATGACCCTGGACGGCAAACAGGGCTGCGCCAAACTCATGGGCCGCATCAAGAACCCGGACCTGGGCTCGATGCGCATCCTGCACCTGCCGCACTCGTGGAACCACTGCATGGGCGATCACATCATCGTCTTCACCGTGTGGCCGATCAGCGCTCAGGAAACCATGGTCACCACCAAGTGGATCGTCCACAAGGACGCCGTTGAAGGCGTGGACTACGACGTGGAGCGCATGCGCCAGGTCTGGGACGCCACCAACGACCAGGATCGCCGTCTGGCCGAAGAGAACCAGCGCGGGATCAACTCCACGGCGTACCAGCCAGGGCCTTACTCCAAGACCTATGAGTTTGGCGTGGTGAACTTTGTGGACTGGTACAGCGAGCGTCTGTTGAGCAACCTCGGGGCCGAGCCTGCGCCTTACCTCAAGGGCGTTCCGGTTCAGGGCTAACAGCAAAAGCATCGCGAGCTGGCTCGCTCCCACAGGGGATCTTTGGTGCGCTGAAGATCGAATGTGGGAGCGAGCCTGCTCGCGATGACGGCCTCACATTCACCCGATCAACTTGAAGACCACCGCACGCTGCCATCCTCCCCGATAAACGTCTCTTCGATGTGCTCCCCCACCAACCGCACCTTCACATACCCATTCAACACCCGATCCGGGTACGCCTCATCCCGCGCATTCTCGGTTTCCGACCACAACACTCGCGTATGCCCGTCCAGCTCGCTGGCATTGCCATACGGAATCGCCCCATGCCCGGCGCAACGCGCATGCAGTCCTCCCTGGGCCGCATAGCAAATGCCATTGTGCAAATGCCCCCAATACCAGTAATCAGGCTCCCGACCCAACGCATCACAGACCGGCTGATACAACGCCGTCTTGTTGTGCCCGGAAATATCGAACCCCTGATGGTGACTGAGCACCATGATCTTCTTGCGCTGGGGCAGTTCTTTCATCCAGGCGATCTGCTCCTTGTTCAGCGTGCCGTCCATGTACAGATTGATGGCGTCTGACGCATAGGCCGTGTCGAGCCCGACCACCAGCCAATCGTCGTTGTACAACGCGAAATAACTGGTGCCCTGCTGCGCCGGAAAACGCTTGGCCAGTTCCTTGAAATAACCGTGGGCGCCGCTGTACATCTCGTGATTGGAGTTGAGGGTGAACGAGCCGTGCTTGCCCATGGGCCAGCCGACCATGTCGACGTCTTCCTGGGAATGGGTGCCGGCGTAATACACATCCCCCAGGTGAATAGTGAAATCGGCCTGAGCCAGTTGCATCTGGTTGGCCACCGCCACCGCCGGGGCGTGGCTGTCGAACGGACCGGTGCCCCAGTCGCCGGCGATCGCCAGCACCACGTCACTGTCCATCTTCATCAATGCCGGGTTAGTGGCGAACGGCGCGTGATGGCGCAGGTTTTCGATCCACTTGAGCAGCGCTTCGCTCCACAACAGATCCAGCAGTTCCCACTTGCGACAGCCCAGCAGACTGCCGTCCTTGAGCACCCGGGTCTGCAACTGGTCGACCGATTGCGGTAAAGGCGTGGCGTTGCCGATGTGCAGGATCGACAAACCGTGGGACAACTCCCACGGCACGCTCGGCTGATCGACCGGCAGATCGCCGTGTTTGAGCACGTATTGCGCCTGATCGTGGCCACGCTGCAACAGGGCGACGATGGCCTGGAACTCCTCGGGCTCAAGCTCGCTGATGAGCTTTTTCCAGGACATTTCCAATCGCGTGAACAGCCCATGCACGCGAACTTTGACCTTGTCGTATTCATGTTCCCAATGAGTAACTAATGACATGTTGGCATTCCTCCATCCGTAGTGGGATCACAGGGTTTTCATGAACTCGATGAGCGCCCGTTTATCGATGTCCGACAGTTGCGTGCCGTACAGGTGGCCGCTGTTGTGGTTGCCCTCCAGGCGCGTGTCGTATTTGAAGCCTGCCGAGGCCTTGGCCTGCGCCCCGCTCGTGACGAAGCCGACCTTTTCCTGGTCGTACACATCGGAGCCGGTGTAGAACACCGACGGCCGCTGCTCCGGCGTCTGCAGCAGATCCCACAACGTGGGCACCGAACCGTTATGCAGGTAGGGCGCCCGCAGCCAGACACCATCGGTCGGCGTGTTGCTGTAGCTCTGGGTCTTGCGATAGGCGTTGAAGTCGAATGGCGGTTTCTTGAAGGTGTGGAAGGCCTCCACCAACCCCGTGGTGAACGAGTTCAGGCGATGGGGATCGGTGCCCAGTTCGTCGATGTGGGTGGTGACCTGGCCGGTGTCGGTGCGACCGAAGTCGTGACAACCGGCGCAGTTCTGATCCCAGAGCGGTTTGCCCTGGGCGACCTTGGCCTGGTCCAGCGCGAACGGCCAGGCGGGCGGCTTGGTGCCGAGCAGCCAGTTGGTCACGCGGTTGAAGCTTTCCGGCAGCACCGATTCCGGCGTCGCGCCCACGGCCATCGCCGCTGCGTAGTTGCGCTCATGGATATCGTTGTTGTTGCCGTCCCAGTGCAAGTACAGCGACTCCCGGGGTTTCTGGTTCCACACTTGCGGCAGGTCGACGGTGCCGATGGTCGAGTCATCCGGGAAGCCGAACACCACCATTTTCGTCGGGTTAAAGGTGTCGGTGCGCCCCGGCCCCTGTTGCGGGCGCAGCTTCTGCCAGGCGTAGGCCTGTTTCTGTTTGAGCAACGCGCTCTTGGCCATCGGAATGATGAGGTAGCGGTTGTACAAGCGCTCGAAAAACCCGAGTTGGAACTTGCCGTTGATCGCAGTCATCACCGCGTCGGTGGTGAATGTCGGATCGCTGGCGCAATCGTAGGCGAACCACTGAAAGGCTTGCAGTTGAAGGGTATTGGCCGGGGCGGTGGCCACCGGGGTGGCAACGTCGCTGGCATTGGCCCGGTAGGAACCGGTGTGACACAGGGCGCAGTTCGGCTCCACGGTCGGGTAGCCGATTTGCCGCTTGGCCATGCCGATGGGCAGGTCCTTGCCGTTCTCAAAGAGGAAACCGAAGACTTCATAGCCGCCGGGTTTCGGCAGTTTCTCGGGGCACATCTGCGGCAGCACGGCGAACAGGTAATACGGGATGCGTGCTTCGATGCCGAGGCCGATGGCGGCGTACTTGTAGTGGTCTTCGTCGGAGGCGTACTTCTCAGCTGGCACCACCCGCAGCATCTGGTACCAAGTCTCGTAACCGATAAATCCCAGCACCAGGACCACGATCAGCGTGCCGACCTTGAAACTGTGCCGCTGCCAGCGCAGCGCCCAGCCGGCACGCCATTCCCGCCAGCCGTCACAGAGCAACGCCAACGGACGATTGGCCGGCGTGCTGCCCAGGTACAGCAGGATGCCGAGGATCAGGAACATGCTCAGATCGCCCATCAGCATCGGCACGAACACCGATGCCTGGCTGCTGGTGTTGATCAGGTAGATCCAGAACGCCACGGCGATCAGTCGCGACAACACACATAACCAGGAATGCACCACAAACCGCGGCGCATTGAAGCCCGACGGCATGTAGAACACGCTGATACCCACCAGCAGCATGCCGGCGTTTTCAAGCCATGGATCGGAGAGTTGCGGTGGCATGCCGAGCATCGAGGTCAGCAGCGCCGGAGCGAAAAGCGCCGGGATCGCGAAGACCATGTTCATCACGATGCCTAGCCAGATGAAGCGTTGGAACCAGCGGATGTAACTGTCCATATCATCCATTTCCTTCTAATCCTGAACACCGTCCACTGTGGGAGCGAGCCCGCTCGCGAAAGCGGTGTATCAGGCAACGTCAATGTTGACTGTGCCGCCGCTTTCGCGAGCAGGCTCGCTCCCACAGGTTGTGCGACAAATCTCCAGCCTCCGGCGGTGTTAGCCGAGGGCGGTTTTCTCCAGGTGTTGCAGGATGATCGGGTACACATCGACCACCGCGTCCTTGCCGAACATGCAATCGATATGGCCGTACCCCGGCACCACATGCCGGCTGTAACGCTCCGGCCCATGGACCTTGCACACGCGGTCATAAGTCTTGAGCGTGCTTTCCGGCAGGTAGCACTGGTTGTCCGCGCCGCTGATAAAGCAGATCGGCATGCTCAGCCGGTCGAAGTGCGGCATGTAGACGTCGTCACCATTGAAGTCCACCAGATGGCCTTTGCGCACGATCAGCGCCAGGTGCTCGAAGGTGTGCATGTTCGACTCGCCAAACAATTCGTGCAGGTTGTCGTGCAAGGTTTCGTTGAGGGTGTCGTGGCGATACAACGACGCGTACATGAAGGTGATGCGATGGCACACCGGGTTGGTGCAGTAGCCTTGGGCCTCGATCCGGGCGTAGCCGTTGAGCGCCTTGTCGTAGAGCTTGTTGAACCAGTTCTCCTTGTTATCGGCATACGCCGTCAGGGATTTGATGCCGATGGCGTCGAGCATGCCCGGCAGGTGCAAACCGGCCTTGAGCCCGGTTGCCGTGGCGACCACCGTATCCGCCGCGATCTGCGAGCAGACCACCGAGCGCACGCCCTGAAGCCCGGCCAGCAACGACATGAAGAAGGTCGTCGCGCCGTAGCAATGCACCACGCACTGCACGTCCGCCGCCTCGGTTGCCTGGCGGATCTGCGCGATGGCCGCCTTGAAGTCGTACTGGGCGATCTGGTCGCCGTTCCATTCCTTCTTGCTCGCTGGCAGCAGGATGCTCACCCGCAAATCCAGGAGCCAGACGTCGTACTCGTGCTTGCACAAGAACTCCAGCAGGTTGGTCTGGATGGTGTCGGTGGAGAAAATATTCGAGCCTACGCCCAACCCGTGCACCAGCATCACCGGCCCTTTGCTGCCGCCCTGATAACGGGTCAGGCGCAATTCGACGTTGTCTTCGGTCTGGAAGAAATGCACCACTGGCGACGGCGCATCCAGGGGGCGTTTGAGCCGTGGCGGTGCGTCGGGATTGAAGTAGATGTCGCCGGCGAACACGCCGCCATAGCTCTCCCAGAGAATCCCGGCGAAGAACTTGCCGAACCGCGCCAGGCCTTCGATGCGTTCGCGTTCGTTGCGGGCGTTGAGCACCTTCATGGTGGTCATTTGCTTGGCAAAGTCGGTCGGATGGATGTGCATCACCCCGCTGCCGATCACCTCGCCGGTCTTGTCCGGCCCGCGATACAGCGTCACGTAGAGGGTGCTGGTGTCGTGCCAGATGTTCAGCACGCCGTTGTCCTCGGGCACGGTTTTGAAGGCGCTGAAGTAAAAGTCGCTGCCGTCCTCGGCGGTCAGTTTCATGTCGTACTTCATGTGGCGCACGCCGACCTGCTGCTGATACTGCTCGAACAGGTTGAACACGCCGTTGCTGGCGGTCAGCGGCTGCGGCGACAGGCTCGGGGCGTTGACCGTACCGACCAGCGTCGCGGCGTGCTCCGGCTCCTTGATCATGCGATTGAGGTCGTTAGCGGTGATGGTCAGGGTGAAATCGATGGGCGAGTTATCTGCCTCGCCGCGTTTGGCCGCCGCTTCGTAAACCTTCAGGTCAGTACTTTGGGCTGCGGTGAAGGCCCGGGAAAAGTAGCCTTTCATGGTTTCGGTGAATTGCACGCCGAGCGTTGGCGGCGCCACTTGTTTGCGTGGGGCCGAAGGCAGCGTGTAGTCGATCTGCCAGCCGCGATCGGCAGCCAGCAGGCCCATGTTGCGCTCGCTCACCGCCGAAATCGTCAGCAACGGATTGACCGCCAGGGACGTCGGAATTACCGCGCCGTCGGTCACGTACAAACCGGCATACACGTCAGTCCCGCTGGCGCCGCTGAACACCTGGCCCTTGTGGTTGACCACGCCCTGCCCCGCGTCCTCGCCCATGACGCAACCGCCCAGGGGGTGTACCGAGACGATGCTGTGCTTGAGCAATTTGGTCCAGATCGGGTTCTCGACCCAAATGCCGCCCAGCGCCTTGGTGCTCAGGTGCAGCCGTTCATTGCCGATCTTGACGTTTTCCTGCTCGCCAACGCCCGGCCAGTCGATGCGCAGCTGATCCTTGCTGTCCAGCACCATCCGGCCCTTGCCGTCGTCGTGGCTCATGATCAGGTACGTCTGCATGTTGTGCAGCGCGCCGTAATACGGGCCACGGAGGAAGCTTTCGGCTTCGCGTTCCTTGTACTTCAACTTGCCGGTAAAACTGTCGTCGGTGGGCTGACCGATCAGCTCGGCGAACCCGGCCATGCTCGGCACCATCGGCCGACCGAGGGCACCGGGGATCGATCCTTCTTCGATGACCATGCGGCTACGCCAGTCGCCTTCGGTGCGCATGTCGATGACCGAGGTGATGCACGGGCCCACCGGCTGCAATTCCTTCGCCGGATGCGCGCCGAAACCGATGCCATTGATCGGTTGTGCGCAATTGTGACCGAAGCCGAGGATGTCGCCGTTGCCGCTCATGTTCTCGCCGAGCTGGCCGGACATCGACAGGCCTTTATCCCGGGAGCGCAGGAGGATTTCGGTGGAGCCAAGGGTGCCGGCAGACACCACGACGATGTCGGCTTTGACGAACAGCGTCGGCGCCGAGAACTTCTCGCGGCCACTGTCCAGGTACTGGAAGTGCACAATCCAGCCATCGCCGTCGCGTTCCAGATGCCGCACTTGCGCCTGGCAGAAAATCTCCGCGCCATGGTTCCAGGCGTCCGGCAGATAATTCATCAGCGTGGTGTTCTTGGCCTTGTTGTTACAGCCCGAGACGCAGTCGCCGCAATGGTTGCAAGGCAGTTGCTCAACGCCGACATGGTTGAGGTTGTTCGGCAGTTTGTCGAAGGTCACGTTGATCGGCGGCCGGTAAAAATGCGCGCCTTGCTTGAGGTAGTCCGCCGACTTCTTGTTGGCTTCGAGTTTCGGCAACACCGGTGAAGTGCTGGGATACGGATTGGGCTTGAGCATTTCCCGCGCCCGGGCGTAACCGTCCTTGAGCAAGGTGTCGCGATGTTCGCGCACCGCCAATGGCCAGCGCGGATCGTCGAAGACACCGGGCTCCGGTTCGAGGGCGACGTTGGCGTTGATCAGCGACGTACCGCCCAGGCCGCAACCGACCACCACGTTCTGCTGGGCGTTGACGTGCAGATCGAACAACCCGGTGCGCGAACCGATGTGGCCGTCCGGGTCGTGCACCTGCAATTCCTCGGTGGCTGCCAGCATCGTGTTCGGGTATTCGCCGGGTTGTATCTCCCGGCCCCGTTCCAGCAGGCAGACCCGCTTGCCGGCGCGGGACAGGCGCGACGCCGCGATCCCGCCGCCGTAACCCGAGCCGATGACGATCACGTCGTAATGTTCCTTGATGTCGCTGATGGGCGTTGCGATCCGTGTCATGGGACTTTCCTCTATCAGGCAGATAGGGCAACTCTGCGGTTGCCTGCAATCGATGGGCGAACGAGTACTTGGCCACTGAGTGAACTCAACGGCAGCACGCGGGTGTCACTACGAAAGGTCGGGCGCTATAGGCGAGCGCGCTGATTGGCGGCGCGGCGGTGAATGCGTTTGCGCAACAAGACCGCCGGGAGGGGCACGCACGTTGCGAAGAAAATGGGGGCGGGCTGGCTATCCATCACGCGTTCTCCCTGAACCAGATGTGGATAAATGACGGCGGTCCTTGTGACCTGTGAGTGAAGACAGGCGACCGATCGAAGTCAAGCCAGCGGCTTAGAACTGTATGAAATCTGATCTATTCCATTCAAGCCTATGCGGGACGTGGCTTTCAGGGTTTGGCGAACAAGTTATCCACACCTCCACCCACAGCTAATGGGGACAAGTGTGGATAGGCGGGAATCTTTCTCCACAGAAACCGAAGAAAAACCGTGACTTATCCAGAAGGCCGGTTTTCCACAGCGATTGGTTGTTTTTTGATCTAAAGCTTGCAGGGCACGTTATACGTGGCTTGCAGCGGATGGCGAACACCTTATCCACAGAAGCGCCAACAGACTTTGGGGGCAACTTCCGCCGATCTGTGGAAAACCTCTGAAAACCGCAATATATCGGGCTTTGCGGGTGATTAGTCGCGCAAAACCGCTGACTTGGTCGTTTTTTAACCAGCCACCTGACAAGCCCGTTTTATAAGGCCTGTAGCGGACAGCGAACATCTTATCCACAGATGCGCTAACAGAGATTGGGGGCAAGTATTGGCTAGCGGACAAACTTATCCTCTGGAAAAAGCCTGTAAAAACCGCAAGTTAGCCTGGTTGTTTTTTGTACGAAGGTTTGCAGGGCTTGTTTTGTATGGTGTGTAGCGAAGGGCGAACATGTTATCCACAGAAGCGCTAACAGGGATTGTGGGTAACCATGGGTTTTCTGTATGGGATGGAAACGCCAACCTGAATCTGGCGCAACATCGGGTTAATGTTCATGGCCGATACATCAGGTAGGCCTCCCCCGTGACCCGAATCATCGGATGGGGCGTGATCTGGCAGGTGTCGACGATGCGGAAGCCATGACGCTCATAGAACCGACGCGCGCCAGTGTTGGCGGCGTAGTCGATCAGGCTCAAGCCGTTGAGCCCGAGCCGGTTGGCACGGTCGTAGGCGTAGGCAAGGAATTGCTTGCCCAGGCCCAGGTTGCGCCAGCCTTCATGCAACGCCAGGCTGGAGATGTAGAGGGTGTCGGGGATTTCCATCTTCGCGTAGGGCGCCAGGACCGGATCGGTCGTCGGCTCTGCCAGCGGATCGTGACGCATCACGTAACTGTGCAGCATGCCGATGACCTGGCCCTCCGACTCTGCGATAAGGCAGTTCTGCCAGGAGAAATCCACGTCGTCGCGGGCGTAACGAATGGCGCCGACGTCCAGCAGATCCTGACCGGGCTGGGCGAGTTGGCTCCAAATGTAATCGGCAGCCCCCTCCGATGTGATTTGAAACAGACGCGCAATCTCACGCGCATCGGCGCGCACTGCCGAACGAAATTCTACAGCCATTGTTTCCCCATAAATGTCGGTGACACGGACACCCTGTGGGAGTGAGCCTGCTCGCGAAAGCGGTTGATCAGTCGCAAGGATGTTGAGTGACCCACCGCTTTCGCGAGCAGGCTCGCTCCCACATGGGTTCTGTGCTGATTTTCGGTTAGCGGACGACGCCTTCTTCGATCAGCAACTTGAGAATCGCCTCAGCCCCGGCCTGCGCGGTCACGCCTTTGAGCACTTGCCCACCGCCGCCACTGGCCTTGGCCGTCGCAGCTTTCATCCGGTCCGCGCCGCTCTTGGCCTTGATCACCTTCAGACGTTTTGGACGTGGCTTGGCCGGTTGCAGCGTGGCGACGGCCAACAATTCATCATCGATCACTTCGACTTCATCGGCCTGCAACACCCCGCGTCGGGCCGGGCCGTAGGCGCTCTGCCGAGGTTTCGGTGCAGCGTTATCCACAGTTGCGAGAAACGGCAGCCGCACTTTCAACCGACGGCGTTGACCGCGAGGCAAGGCTTGCAGCACCAGCGCTGAATTACCGTCGATGGATTCCACTTGAGCCAGCCCCACCACCAGCGGCCAGCCGAGGCTTTCCGCCAGCAGGAACGGGAGCATGCCCGAGCCTTCGCCGGTTTCCGCCTGACTGCCGGTCAGCACCACTTGCGCCCCGGCGTCCCGCAGGTACGCAGTCAATGCCGGCAGTGCATCGGCGCCTTGCGGTTGTTCGAGCACATGCAGTTGTTCCAGGCCCATGCCCAGATAAGCGCGCAACGCCGGCTCTGCGACATCGCCGGCATGCAGCACGTGCAAGTTATCCCCAGCCAGTTGCAGACCCAGTTCCACCGCCCGCGCATCCTGCTCCGCGCGACGTGGCCGGCCGGAGGTCGGGTGGGCGCCGATGGACACCAGGCTGATGATTTTCGTGCTCATAACCCTTTCCTTTCCTTAAGCCGCATCGCGCTTGGCTTCGTTGCGGTAAGCCTCTACCGCCGCGATCAAGGCTTGAAGAATTTCGGCGCTCTCACCGATCACCGACAGGTCGGCTCGTTTGATCATGTCGCAGCCAGGGTCGAGGTTGATTGCCACCACCTTGTCGCAGGCACCAATGCCTTGCAGGTGCTGGATCGCCCCGGAAATCCCCACCGCCACGTAAACCCGCGCGGTGACCCAGGTACCGGACGCGCCGACTTGGCGATCGCGCGCCATGAAGCCATCGTCCACCGCCACCCGCGACGCGCCTTCGGTGGCGCCAAGGGCTTCAGCGGTCCTGTGGAAAAGTCCCCAGTCCTTGACTCCGTTGCCGCCGGAGAAGATGAATTCGGCTTCGGCCATCGGAATCGCCGCCGGATCCACCGCCACCGCGCCCAAATCTTCAATGCGCGACAAGCTGCGTGCGACGGCTGTGGATAACTCCACGGGCAACGCTTCGTGACGGGTTTCGCTGACCGGTTCTGCGCACTCGACAGCGGCCAGAATCAAGCGTGCGACCGGACGCGCAAGGTCCTGTAAACCGGCACCGGCGCGGCCGATGCATTCCTGATCCTTGACCTGCCAGACCCGCGTGGCCGGGCGTTCGCCCAGTGCGGCGGCAAAGCGCCGACCGAGTTCACCGCCACCGCTGCGGCTGTCCGGCAGCAGCCAGTGACGCGGACTGAACTGGTTATCCACAGCCCGCAGGCCCTGGACCCGTTGCTCCGGTGCATAACCGCTGAATTCATCGCCGTCCAATACCAGCAAGCGATCGACGCCTGCGGTAGTGAAGGCGTTTTCTTTGTGTTCGCCGAAAACCACGGCCAACACCGCGCCTTCCTTGCCGGCCAGTTGATGCGCCAGACCGAGCAAGTCGCGGTCGTGGCTGCTCAAGCGGCCGCCGACCATGTCCGGCACCACGCTGATGTAAAACGCAGGTGCAGGCACTTGATGCAGTGGCAATTGCACTTCCACGGCCGCCGAGCGTTTGGTCGCGCCGCCCTGCTGAGCGCCGCTGCGGTCAATGCGCTTGATGCCGTTGGGACCGATAAAACCGATGCCGTGCAGGTTCTTGCGGATGACGCCGTTAGGGCCCATCCAGCTGTGTTGCGCCGGTTGCATGGCCGCGTGCAGCGGGTGCAGGCGGTTACGGGCAATCCATTCGGCGCGGGGGTCGCGGCGGATAATGTCGCTCATCAGTGGGCCTCCGCAGGTTCACGTTGGGCCGGTTTGGTCGGCTTGCTCGGCGCCGCGTCTTCGAGCAGCGCGTCCGCCACCAATTCGGCGATGTCCTTGATCAGCGGACGCGGTTCGACCACGCCTTCGAGCATCGCGGTGCATTGCGGGCAACCCACGGCCACCAGTTCGGCGCCGGTTTCGCGGATGTCGTCCATGCGCATGTCAGGGATCCGTTGCTTGCCCGGAATGTCGGTGATCGGCGCCCCGCCACCGCCGCCGCAGCAGCGCGAGCGGAAACCGGAGCGTTGCATCTCTTTGACTTCAATGCCGAGGGCGCGCAGCACTTCACGCGGCGCCTCGTATTCGCCGTTGTAGCGGCCGAGGTAGCACGGGTCGTGATACGTCACGCTGCTGCCTTTGTGCTGGCCAAGGTTCAAGGCGCCAGCGCCGATGATTTCGGCCATGTAGGTGCTGTGGTGCTGCACCAGGTAGTTGCCGTCGAAGGCGCCGTACTCGTTTTTCAGCACGTGGAAGCTGTGCGGGTCACAGGTGACGATGCGGTTGAAGCTGTACTTGGCCAGGGTCTGGATGTTGCGTTTGGCCAACAACTGGAAGGTTGCTTCGTCGCCCAGGCGTCGGGCCACGTCACCGCTGTCGCGCTCTTCGAGCCCCAGCACCGCGAAGTCGACCTTGGCTGCTTTCAACACTTTGACGAAAGCGCGCAGGGTGCGCTGGTTGCGCATGTCGAAGGCGCCGTCGCCAACCCAGAACAGCACGTCGACGGATTTCTTCTCGCTCATCAGGTTGAGGTTCAAATCCGCCGCCCAGTTCATCCGCCCGCCCGGCGCGAAACCGCCCGGGTTATCGGTGGCGATCAGGTTTTCCAGGACTTCGGCGCCCTTGTTCGGAGTGGCGCCTTTTTCCAGGGTCAGATGGCGGCGCATGTCGACGATGGCGTCGACGTGCTCGATCATCATCGGACATTCCTCGACACAAGCCCGGCACGTGGTGCAGGACCACAGGGTCTCGGCGTCCACCAAACCGTTGACGATCGGTTGATGCGGGTTGCCGGCGTGCTCGCCGATGGCCTTGCCCGGATACGGGCTGCCAGCGAACTTGGCGTCGGTGCCACCGGCCAGGCCGACGACCATGTCCTGAATCAGTTTTTTCGGGTTCAGCGGCTGGCCGGCGGCGAATGCAGGGCACGCGGCTTCGCATTTACCGCACTGCACGCAGGCGTCGAAGCCGAGCAGTTGGTTCCAGGTGAAATCCTTGGGTTTTTCCACGCCCAACGGTGCGCTCGGGTCGTTCAGGTCCAGCGGTTTCAAACCGGTGGAACGGCCGCCGCCAAAGCGTTCGGCGCGACGGTGCCAAGCCAGGTGCAGGGCCCCGGCGAAGGCGTGCTTCATCGGCCCGCCCCAGGTCATGCCGAAGAACAGTTCACTCACACCCCACAAAACACCGAGGCCGAGGATCGCCGCCACCACCCAACCGCCGAAGTTTTCCGGGAGGATGCCGGCCACCGGCAGGGTCAACAGGAAGAAGCTCGCCGAGAACGCCAACAGGCTTTTCGGCAGGCGCATCCACGGCCCTTTGGACAGGCGCGCCGGTGGGTTGCGACGACGCAGGTACACGAAGATCGCACCGACGAACATCACCACCGTCATCAACAGCAGCGCGTAACCGAGGATGCGGTTATGCAGGCCGAAACCGTGCACCAGAATCGCCAGCACGATGGACGCCACCGCACCACCGGCCGTGGCCACGTGGGTGTTGGCGATGTATTTGTCCCGCGCCACGACGTGGTGCAAGTCGACCATGTAGCGCTTGGGCATGGCGAACAGGCCGCCGATCAGGTCGACCTTGGAGGCACGGCCCCGGCGCCACATAGCCACCCGCCGCAACGCGCCGAGGACGGCAAGGCCCAGGGCAGCGAACAACAGGATTGGAAGAAGGGTGTTCAACATCAGAGTCACCTCTGGCGAGGTGCAAGCTACAAGCTACAAGCTGCAAGAAAAAGCGGCGGTGAGGATGAGCTTTTACTTGTAGCTTGCAGCTTAAGGCTTGCAGCTAAGCCGTCAAAAATCCTTACAGAGCCGGAGTGCGTCATAAATGGCGGCGTGTGTATTGCGCTGCGCCACGCAGTCGCCGATGCGGAACAGCAAGTAGCCGTCGCCCGCCTGGCTCAGCGAAGGTTGCGGCTTGATCGCGAACAGGGCTTCGATGTCCATCTGGCCTTTGTTGCGCGAGCCTTCCTTCATGGCGTAGTAGATTTCTTCGTCCGGACGCACGCCGTTTTCAACGACGACCTGGTCCACCACCCGCTCCTCTTTGGCGCCGGTGTATTCGTTTTCCAGCACCGCCACCAGCTTGTCGCCTTCGCGGTAGACCTTTTCCAGCATCATGTCGCCGGTCATGATCACTTCTTTGGGGTACATGCTGCGGTAGTACGTCGGGAACGACGTACCGCCAATCGCCACGCCCGGCTTGATGTCGTCAGTAACGATCTCGACCTGGCTGCCTTTGTCAGCGAGGAAGTCGGCGGTCGACATGCCGGTGAATTCGCAAATGGTGTCGTAGACCAACACGTTCTTGCCCGGCGCGACCTTGCCGTCGAGGATGTCCCAGCTGCTGACCACCAAGCCTTCAGCCGCGCCCCAGTGTTCGTTTTGTTCCAGGAACGGATGACCGCCAACGGCGAGCACCACCACGTCCGGACGCAGGTCGAGAATGGTTGCCGCATCGGCCGCCACGCCCAGGCGCAGGTCGACTTTCAGACGCGCCAATTCCAGCTGGAACCAGCGAGTGATACCGGCGATCTGGTCCCGTTGCGGGGCTTTCGAAGCGGTAGTGATCTGCCCGCCAATGAATTCTTTCTTCTCGAACAGGGTCACGTCGTGGCCACGTTCGGCCGACACACGCGCCGCTTCCATCCCGGCAGGACCGGCACCGACCACCACAACCTTGCGCTTCACACCGGTCGATTTCTCGATGATGTGCGGCACGCCCATGTACTCACGGGAAGTCGCGGCGTTCTGGATGCACAAGACGTCCAGGCCCTGATACTGACGGTCGATGCAGTAGTTGGCGCCGACGCATTGCTTGATCTGGTCAACCTGACCCATTTTGATCTTGGCGATCAGGTGCGGGTCGGCGATGTGGGCGCGGGTCATGCCGACCATGTCCACGTAGCCGCCTTCCAGAATACGGGTCGCCTGGTTCGGGTCCTTGATGTTCTGCGCATGCAGGACCGGGGCCTTGACCACTTCCTTGATACCGGCCGCCAAATGCAGGAACGGCTCCGGTGGATAACTCATGTTCGGGATAACGTTGGCCAGGGTGTTGTGGGTGTCGCAACCCGAACCCACCACGCCGATGAAGTCGATCATGCCGGTGTCGTCGTAGTACTTGGCGATCTGCTTCATGTCCTCGTGGGACAAGCCGTCCGGGTGGAACTCATCACCGCACAGACGGATGCCGACGCAGAAATCCGGGCCGACTTCAGCCCGCACAGCCTTGATCACTTCCAGGCCGAAACGCATGCGGTTCTCGAAGCTGCCGCCCCATTCGTCGGTACGCTTGTTGACCCGCGGGCTCCAGAACTGGTCGATCATGTGCTGGTGCACGGCGGACAGCTCGACGCCATCCAGGCCACCGGCCTTGGCCCGTGCCGCAGCGCTGGCGTAGTTGCCGATCACCCGCCAGATTTCTTCCGGCTCGATGGTTTTGCAAGTCGCACGGTGCACCGGCTCGCGGATGCCCGACGGCGACAGCAGAGTTGGCCAATGCTCGCCATCCCAGCGGGAACGACGGCCCATGTGGGTAATCTGGATCATGATCTTGGCGCCATGCTTGTGCATGGCATCGGCCAGGTTCTGGAAGTGCGGAATGATCCGGTCGTCGGCCAGGTTGACCGACTTCCACCAGCCTTGCGGGCTGTCGATGGCCACGCTGGAGGAACCGCCGCAAATCGCCAGGCCGATCCCGCCCTTGGCTTTCTCTTCGTAATACTTGACGTACCGGTCGGTGGTCATGCCGCCGTCGGTCGCGTAGACCTCGGCGTGCGCGGTACTGAGCACGCGGTTGCGGATGGTCAGTTTGCCGATCTGGATCGGCTGGAACATTGCTTCGAAAGCCATGGCGGGTTCCTCGACTTACAACGGCTTGACGGTGAACAAACCGTCGTCGTGGCCTTCTTCGGAGCCACCGTAAACCTGTTCGGCAACAGTGCGGATCTTGCTGCCACGGGCTTGCAGAATCTGGTCCATGGCCCCGGCAAACCAACCGGTGAACATGTAGTCGACCTTGCGCCCGACCTTGCCGTACACGTAGACGAACGCCGAGTGTTCGAGCTTGACGCTGGCGGTGCCCTTGTCGAGGTCGATGTCCTGGATCTTGAACAGGCCCCAGCCGCGTTGCGACAGGCGCTTCATGTAGTGCTCGAACACCGCGACGCCTTCCAGGCCGTGGCATTCGGCTTCTTTTTCACACCAGTGCCAGGCGGATTTGTAGCCGGCCTTGTAGAGGATTTCGGCGTAGGCGTCGGCGCCCAGTACTTCCTCGATGCCCATGTGGTTGTTGACGAAGAAGTGACGCGGCACATACAGCATTGGCAGGGCGTCGGAGGTCCAGACACCGGTTTCGCTGTCGACTTCGATTGGCAATTGCGGGGCGATCTTGGCCATGGAAACTTAACTCCAGAAAATTTTGGGTGTTGCCCCCGGCGCGGACGGCCGGGGGAAAGAATTCTTCAGATGCGGCGGCTTATTCGCCCCAAACGTCTTTCAAGACGTTGACCCAGTTCTCGCCCATGATCTTGCGCACCACACGCTCGGAGTGGCCGCGCTTGAGCAGGGTTTCGGTCAGGTTCGGGAACTCGCCGACGGTGCGGATGCCCAGCGGGTTGATGATCTTGCCGAAGCTGGTCAGGCGGCGGGCGTAGCCCTTGTCATGGGTCAGGTACTCGAAGAAGTCCTGGCCATGGCCCTGGGTGAAGTCAGTGCCGATACCGATGGCGTCTTCACCAACGATGTTCATGGTGTATTCGATGGCCTCGGCGTAGTCGTCGATGGTCGAATCGATGCCCTTGGCCAGGAACGGCGCGAACATGGTCACGCCGACAAAACCGCCGTGATCGGCGATGAACTTCAGTTCTTCATCGGACTTGTTGCGCGGATGGACTTTCAGGCCCGACGGCAGGCAGTGTGAGTAGCACACCGGTTTCTTCGATTCGAGAATGACTTCTTCAGACGTCTTGGAGCCGACGTGGGACAGGTCGCACATGACCCCGACGCGGTTCATCTCGGCAACGATTTCACGACCGAATCCCGACAGGCCGCCATCGCGCTCGTAGCAGCCAGTCCCTACCAGGTTCTGGGTGTTGTAGCACATCTGCACGATACCGACGCCGAGCTGCTTGAAGACCTCGACGTAGCCGATCTGGTCTTCAAACGCGTGAGCATTCTGGAAGCCGAACAGGATGCCGGTCTTGCCCTGCTCCTTCGCTTTACGGATGTCGGCGGTAGTGCGAACCGGAATCACCAGGTCGCTGTTCTCGCGGATCAGCTTCTGGCTGGCGGCGATGTTGTTGACGGTGGCCTGGAAGCCCTCCCACACCGACACGGTGCAGTTAGCCGCGGTCAGACCGCCCTTGCGCATGTCTTCGAACAGCTCACGGTTCCACTTGGCAATAATCAGCCCGTCGATAACGATGCTGTCGGCGTGCAATTCGGCTGGGCTCATCAGGCTGTCCCCTATTAGCGATTCATGCGCCGAATCGTGTGCCGGCGCTTTGGGGCCAGCATATGCCTGAGGACCGGGGCAGCCGGGTGCAAAAACGACAGGGGGTTTGCCGAAAGCGTCAATCCGCGACAAAGGGTCGTTGATCGACGCAATCGCCCACCTGTTCAAGGGCCGCTGCTTGGGCCAGAATCCGCTGCATTACTGAATAGGCACTGAAAAATAGGGGCTGCGTCGCAATGAGAACGATCTTCCTGGCTTTGGCACTGATAGCGACCGGCGTACACGCAGCTGAAGAGGCCGACGACAACCCCTGCGACAAGGTCGAAAACGACGTCCAGACCCTGGAATGCTCCGCCTTCAGCAGAACCACCGCCGAAGACCTGCTCAAGGACAATTACCAAAGCCTGACCGAGCGCATGCAAACGGCCTACGGCAAGAACCCGGCGCAACTGAGCGACATCACCGCCAAGCTCAAGGCCGCGCAGCAGCAGTGGCTGAAAACCCGGGATGCGGATTGCGCGGTTGAAGCGTTTCCGGCGACCAGTGGCAGCAAGGCGTTCACCATTGCGCAGAACGATTGCGTGGCGCGGATGAGTGATGAGCGGTCGGAGTTTTTGGAGTCGATTGGGCAGGAGTGAAAACATAAATATGGAGAATGATTTGATCCCTCACGAAGTAGTCAGCCTTATCGTTGATGGCGCGTTACCGGTCAGGGCCTGGCGCGAACACCTGAACCTTACACAGGATGAGGTGGCCAAACGCATGGGCATTTCTCAACCTGCTTTTGCCCAGCAAGAGACTGTAGCGAAGCCTCGCTAGGCCACCCGCGAGAAAATTGCCGCGGCGTTTGGCATCACGGCTAATCAACTTGAGCTGTAGGCTGCACACCACCATTTGTGAAAGGGATCGAAATGAAAATCTGCGGCATCGAAATCAAAGGCAGCGAAGCGATCATTGCCGTCGCGTCCCTGGACGGTCAGACGCTGAGTCACGTAGCCCTGCCCACCAAGAAAATCGCCCTCGACGATGACGACGAAGCCGCGAACGTCAAAGTCTTCGCCGCTCAGGTGGCGTCGTTTGTACGCGAGAACTCCATCGACCGGATCGCGATCAAGAAGCGCAGCAAGAAAGGCGAGTTCGCCGGTGGACCGACCACGTTCAAGATCGAGGGTGTGTTTCAGCTGCTGGAAAATTGCGAGGTGACGCTGCTGTCGCCGCAGACGATCAATGCGCAGAGCAAGAAGCACAACGTGGAACTGCCAGCGACGCTGAACAAGTATCAGCATGAAGCCTACAAAGCAGCCTGCTCGGCCTTAATGAAGAAATAAGATCCACACCAAATCATAACTGTGGGAGCGAGCCTGCTCGCGAAAGCGGTAGGTCAGTCGACATCAATGGCGGCTGACAGATTGCATTCGCGAGCAGCCTCGCTCCCACAGGTTTTTTTGGTGTTGTTGGAATCTGTGCTCAGACCAGCTCTCGCCCATCCCCAAGCCGTCGGCGATCCTCGCGCGGGCACCGCGCAAACTTCGCCCGATAGCTGCGGGTGAAATACGACGGCGATTCAAAACCGCACGCAATGCTCACCTCCAGCACACTCATGTCCGTCTGTCGCAGCAACTGCCGGGCCTTCTCCAGCCGCAAGCGCAGGTAGAAATTGCTCGGCGTGTCGTTCAGGTGCAACCGAAACAGGCGCTCCAACTGGCGCCGCGTCACCTTGATCGATTCGGCTAACTCAAGCGTACTCAGCGGTGGTTCGCTGTGCTGCTCCATCTCCCCAATCACATGCACCAACTTCTTGTTGCTGATGCCATAGCGCGTGGCGACTTCCATGCGCTGGTGGTCTTTGCGCGGGCGGATGCGCCCGAGCACGAATTGTTCGCTGACCTGAATCGCCAGTTCCGGGCCGTGGGCCTGGGCGATCAGGTCGAGCATCAGGTCGATGGAGGCTGTACCGCCGGCTGAGGTGATACGGCGGCGATCGATCTCGAACAGCTCCTGGGTGACGCTGAGCTGTGGATAAGACTCCTTGAACGCGTCGATGGCTTCCCAGTGCAGGGTCAGGCGATGGCCGTCGAGCAGGCCGGCTTCGGCGAGGACGAAACTGCCGGTGTCGATGGCGCCGAGGGTCACGCCCTCGTTGTCCAGACGGCGCAGCCAGTGCTCCAGCGCGGGCGTGGCGAATTTCAGCGGTTCGAAACCGGCGACCACCAACAGGGTTGCACCTTTCTTCAGCGGTTCCAGCGCCGCGTCGGCGTTGACCGACATGCCATTGCTGGCCAATACCGCCCCGCCGTCAGCGCTCAGCACGTGCCAGCGATACAACTCGCCGCGAAAGCGATTGGCGACCCGCAGCGGCTCGATGGCCGAGATAAAACCGATGGCCGAGAAACCCGGCATCAACATGAAGTAGAAGTCCTGGGACATGGAGCGCACTCGACTGGCAGGTAACGAGAGGGCGGGTAGCGTGTGGACGTTGATACGCCACTTGCAACAGGCTTTCAAGAGCGCAGGTCGCTGCAGTGCAAGAGCTGGTCGCCGCAGTGCGCTTTCACGGGGCCTTAGCTGCGTAACTTGGCATCACCGGCGCACAAAGATGCCGGAACCCACAATAACGTCTGCCGAGGAACCCCGACATGAAACGACTGATCAGCAGCTGTGTTCTTGCACTCAGCGGTACCGCCTTCTTGAGCGCCAGCGTCATGGCGGCCGAACCTGCTTCATGCCAGAACGTACGCATGGGCGTCGTGAACTGGACCGACGTGATCGCCACCAGTGCCATGACCCAGGTCTTGCTCGACGGCCTCGGCTACAACACCAAACAAACCAGCGCCTCCCAGCAAATCATCTTCGCCGGGATCCGCGACCAGCGCCTGGACCTGTTCCTGGGTTACTGGAACCCGCTGATGACCCAGACCATCACGCCTTTCGTCGACGCCAATCAGGTCAAGGTGCTTGAAGCGCCTAGCCTCAAAGACGCCCGCGCCACCCTCGCCGTTCCGACTTACCTCGCCGACAAGGGTCTGAAAACCTTCGCCGACATCGCCAAGTTCGAAAAAGAACTGGGCGGCAAGATCTACGGCATCGAGCCTGGCTCGGGCGCTAACACCCAGATCAAGGCAATGATCGCCAAGAACCAGTTTGGCCTCGGCAAATTCCAGCTCGTCGAGTCCAGCGAAGCCGGCATGCTCGCGGCGGTGGATCGCGCCGTGCGCCGCAAAGAAGCCGTGGTGTTCTTCGGCTGGGCGCCGCACCCGATGAACGTCAACGTGCAGATGACTTACCTCACCGGCAGCGAAGACGCTCTCGGCCCGAACGAAGGCATGGCCACGGTCTGGACCGTCACTTCGCCGAACTATGCGCAGCAGTGCCCGAACATCGGCAAATTGCTGAGCAACCTGACCTACACCGCCGAAGACGAGAGCCGGATGATGCAGCCGCTGCTGGATCACAAAGACGCTTTCGAATCGGCCAAACAATGGCTGAAAGATCACCCGCAAGACAAGCAACGCTGGCTCGAAGGCGTCACCACCTTCGATGGCAAACCGGCCGCTGACAATTTGAAACTGACCAGCAAATAAACCCCGATTGAACCACCGACTCGCAGCCCTACGGGGCTGCGAACGGAATCATCACGCCTGCAAGGAACCCGCCTCATGAACCACGACGTCATCATCACCTGCGCACTCACCGGTGCTGGCGACACGACCAGCAAGAGCCCACACGTGCCGGTCACCCCGAAACAAATCGCCGCTGCCGCCGTGGAAGCCGCCAAGGCCGGTGCCACGGTCGTTCACTGCCACGTTCGCAACCCCGAAACCGGCAAATTCAGCCGTGACGTGGCCTTGTACCGCGAAGTGATGGAGCGCATCCGCGAGGCGGACGTCGACATCATCGTCAACCTCACCGCCGGCATGGGCGGCGACCTGGAAATCGGCGCGGGCGAGAACCCGATGGAGTTCGGTCCGAACACCGACCTGGTGGGTCCATTGACCCGTCTGGCCCACGTTGAAGCACTGTTGCCGGAAATCTGCACCCTCGACTGCGGCACCCTGAACTTCGGCGACGGTGACACCATTTACGTGTCCACCCCGGCGCAACTGCGCGCAGGCGCCAAACGCATTCAAGAGCTGGGCGTGAAGGCCGAGCTGGAAATTTTCGACACCGGTCACCTGTGGTTCGCCAAGCAGTTGATCAAGGAAGGCCTGCTCGACGATCCGCTGTTCCAGCTGTGCCTGGGCATTCCGTGGGGCGCGCCGGCCGACACCACCACTATGAAAGCCATGGTCGACAACCTGCCCGCGAACGCGGTGTGGGCCGGCTTCGGCATCGGTCGCATGCAAATGCCGATGGCGGCGCAAGCGGTGCTGCTCGGCGGCAACGTGCGGGTTGGCCTGGAAGACAACATCTGGCTGGACAAGGGTGTGCTGGCGACCAACGGCCAGCTGGTCGAACGCGCCTCGGAAATCCTCAGCCGCCTCGGTGCCCGCGTCCTGACTCCGGCGGAAGGCCGGGCAAAAATGGGCCTGACCAAGCGCGGCTAATCCTCCACGCACATAACCTGTAGGAGCGAGGCTTGCCCGCGAAGGCGGCATTCCTGCGGAAGAGATCCGTCGGATGTACCGGCCTCTTCGCGGGCAAGCCTCTCTCCTACAGAGATCACCGAATTCTTTTAGGACGACGCCATGAGCTTTATCACCGAAATCAAAACCTTCGCAGCCCTGGGCAGCGGTGTCATCGGCAGCGGTTGGGTATCCCGCGCCCTCGCCCACGGCCTCGACGTTGTCGCCTGGGACCCGGCGCCTGGCGCCGAAGCCGCGTTGCGCAAGCGCGTCGCCAATGCCTGGGGTGCGCTGGAGAAACAAGGCTTGGCACCGGGTGCTTCACAGGATCGGCTGCGCTTTGTCGCAACCATTGAGGAATGCGTTCGCGACGCCGACTTCATTCAGGAAAGCGCCCCTGAGCGCCTCGATCTGAAACTGGAACTGCACAGTAAAATCAGCGCGGCGGCCAAGCCCAATGCCTTGATCGGTTCCAGTACTTCCGGTCTGTTGCCGAGCGAGTTCTACGAGAGTTCGACGCACCCGGAACGCTGCGTGGTCGGACACCCCTTCAACCCGGTTTACCTGCTGCCGCTGGTGGAAGTGGTCGGCGGCAAAAACACCGCACCGGAAGCCGTTCAAGCGGCGATGAAAGTCTACGAATCCCTGGGCATGCGTCCGCTGCACGTGCGCAAGGAAGTGCCCGGGTTCATCGCCGACCGTTTGCTCGAAGCGCTGTGGCGGGAGGCGCTGCACCTGGTCAACGACGGTGTGGCGACCACCGGAGAAATCGATGATGCGATTCGCTTTGGCGCGGGTCTGCGCTGGTCATTCATGGGCACGTTCTTGACGTATACCCTGGCGGGTGGCGATGCGGGTATGAGGCACTTCATGGCGCAATTCGGACCGGCGTTGCAGTTACCGTGGACGTATCTGCCGGCACCGGAGCTGACCGACAAGTTGATTGATGATGTGGTGGATGGCACCAGCGATCAGTTAGGCACGCACAGCATTTCCGCGCTGGAGCGCTATCGTGATGATTGCTTGCTGGCGGTGCTGGAAGCGGTGAAGACCACCAAAGAGAAGCATGGGATGGCGTTCGCTGACTAAACACCCCACCCTCTGTAGGAGCGAGGCTTGCCCGCGAAGGCAATTTCCCTGCCGCAAGAGATCCGTCGAATGTACCGGCCTCTTCGCGGGCAAGCCTCGCTCCTGCAGGCCTCAACCATTTCGGATGTGACGACATGCCCGCACTCACCACCTACCAAACCAAAATCATCCCCGACTGGGTCGACTACAACGGCCACCTGCGCGATGCCTTCTACCTGCTGATTTTCAGCTACGCCACCGACGCCCTGATGGATCGCCTGGGCATGGACAGCAACAACCGCGAAGCCAGCGGCAATTCGCTGTTCACCCTCGAACTGCACCTCAATTACCTGCATGAAGTGAAGCTCGACGCTGACGTCGAAGTGCGTACCCAAATCATCGGCCACGACAGCAAACGCCTGCACCTCTATCACAGCCTGCATCTGGTCGGCGACGACAAGGAACTGGCGGGCAACGAACAAATGCTGCTGCACGTGGACCTCGCCGGACCTCGCTCCGCACCGTTCAGCGAAGACACCTTGAGCAAGCTGCAAGCCATCGTCGCCGAGCAAACCGACCTGCCAACCCCCGCCTACATTGGCCGAGTGATCGCATTACCCCCTAAAAAATAACAAGGAGATCGCCATTGAACACCGCCGCTTTTGCCGACTTCCGTACCTACCCGTTGATCAGCGCGTTGTCCGCCGTGCAAACCCTGGCGGATCGAATTCAAGTGCAGTGGGCTGACGGCCGGGTCAGCCCCTTTCATCATCAATGGCTTCGAGATAACTGCCCGTGCCCGCAGTGCGTCTACACCGTGACCCGCGAGCAAGTGCTGGAAATCGTCGACGTCGCAGAGGACCTGGTGCCGACAGCGGCAAACGTCGACGCCGAAGGTTGCCTCAGCGTCGAATGGCAGGACGGCCACCTAAGCCGCCTCGACCCGGGCTGGCTGCGCGCTCACGCCTATGACGACGAGTCCCGTGCCGAACGCCGTGCCGGCAAACCAAAATCCAGGCTGTGGAAAAGCGACTTGCAGCTGCCGGCGTTCGAATACCAGGCGCTGATGAACGACAACGACGCCTTGCTGCAATGGCTGCTGGCGGTGCGCGATATCGGCCTGACTCAAGTGCGCGGCGTACCCACCGAACCCGGCTCACTTAAACTGATCGCCCAGCGGATTTCCTTCATCCGCGAGAGCAATTTCGGCGTGCTGTTCAACGTGCAATCCAAGGCCGATGCCGATAGCAACGCCTACACCGCCTTCAACCTGCCGCTGCATAGCGATTTGCCGACCCGCGAGTTGCAACCGGGGCTGCAATTTCTGCATTGCCTGGTCAATGACGCGGACGGTGGCGAGAGTATTTTTGTCGACGGCTTTGCCATAGCCCAAGCGTTGCGCGAGGAAGATCCCGAGTCGTTTAAAAGCCTCTGCGAAATCCCGGTGGAGTTCCGCAACAAAGATCGCCACAGCGACTACCGCCGTCTCGCGCCGATCATCGCGCTGGATGCCTTTGGGCAGGTGTCGGAAATTCGCATGGCGAACTTTCTACGCGGACCGTTTGATGCCTCGATCGAGGACATGCCCAAGCTGTACCGCGCTTATCGGCGGTTTATTGCAATGACCCGCGAAGCACGATTCCGGGTGATGACGCGGCTCAATCCCGGTGAGCTGTGGTGCTTCGACAACCGCCGCACCCTTCATGCCCGCAATGCGTTTGATCCCGCCAGTGGCGCCCGTCATTTTCAAGGGTGCTATGTTGATCGGGATGAATTGTTGTCGCGGATCCTTGTGTTGCAACGCTAGACCGCGTCATCGTTCTTCGCGGGCAAGCCTCGCTCCTACAGGGGATCGCATATCCCCGTCGGAGTGAGCCTGCTCGCGATGTCGTCAGCCCGGACACCCCATCCCGCCCTGATTCACAGGCAAAAAAAACCCCGATCAAGCCGTGACAGGATCGGAGCTGAGGAGGGTACTGTTGAGGAGCCTTCGCGCGAGGGTGACCAAACCTTCGTGTTGCCAGCTGAATCCAGTGTGCCCACTCTCCCCTTTCGCAAGTTAGCCGAAAACGACCTGTTCATAGGTATCGCGGCCATTGCGACAAAACGTCCTTGCCGCCACCTCTTGCCCCGATGAGAATCGAATCACGACACCGTTCCCTGAAGAAGGATTGCGTCATGATGTACGCCGATTTGATTGACCAGGAAGACCTGTTGGGCCAGCTCAAGGCGTTAGGATTTGCAGTGCCCCCTGGCGCTAACGCCGAGCAGGCCTGCGAGTGCGCGGTACGGGGTTTGAACAACGAACGGGCAACGGATCTGCGAACTATGGTCAAGCAGATGTACACCAGCAGTGCGACCATCCTGCCGGCCGTGCGCCAGGCGATCGACAAGCAATTGCTGCCGGCGCTGGCGGAGTATCAACAAAGCCGTAGCGCCTGAGTAGCGCCTCACCATGATCGTTCCCACGCGCTGCGTGGGAATGCAGCCCGGGACGCTCCGCGTCCCTGCCGAAGCGGACGCAGAGCGTCCATTGAGGCATTCCCACGCAGCGCATGGGAACGATCAGAGCATTAGAGCCTTACGCTGGCAAACGTCGACTCATTACGCGCCTGACTCAGCGCCGACAACGGCCCGGACAGCGGCGACAGCACCAGTGCTTGCGGCAACGGCATCATCGCCACCTGTTGCGTGGTGTTGGAACCTACGCGTTCGTCACGCGGCGGAATGCCGAAGTATTCGCGGTAGCACTTGGAGAAGTGCGGCGTGGACACGAAGCCGCAGACCGACGCCACTTCGATGATCGACATCGGCGTTTGCTTGAGCAGCTGCCGGGCACGGATCAGGCGCAGTTTGAGGTAGTAACGCGACGGCGAGCAGTGCAGGTATTTCTGGAACAGGCGCTCCAGCTGACGACGGGAAACAGCGACATACACCGCCAGTTCGTCGAGGTCGATCGGCTCTTCCAGGTTGGCTTCCATCAGCGCGACGATTTCCTGCAACTTCGGCTGGTTGGTGCCGAGCATGTGCTTGAGCGGCACGCGCTGGTGATCCTGCTCGTTGCGGATGCGTTCGTAGACGAACATTTCCGAGATCGCGGCCGACAGTTCACGACCGTGATCGCGGCTGATCAGGTGCAGCATCATGTCCAGTGGCGCTGTGCCGCCGGAGCTGGTGAAACGGTTACGGTCGAGGGTGAACAGGCGTGTGCTCATGGCTACACGGGGGAACGCTTCCTGCATCGCGGCCAGGCATTCCCAGTGCACGCTGCAATCGAAACCGTCCAGCAGGCCGGCGCACGCCAGGGCCCAGCTGCCGGTGCAGACCGCACCGAGACGGCGGGACTGACGCGCCTGGCTTTGCAGCCACGACACGTGCTCGCGGGTAACGGTGCGCTGGATGCCGATGCCGCCGCAGACAATGATCGTGTCCAGTGGGGGCGCTTTGTGCATGGAGCAGTCGGGGGTGATCTGCAGACCGTCACTGGCCCAGACCTGACCACCGTCGACGGTGAGCGTGGTCCAGCGATACAGCTCGCGGCCGGACAATTGGTTGGCCATGCGCAGAGGTTCTACTGCGGAGGCCAGAGAAATAAGCGTGAAATTGTCCAGCAGCAGAAAGCCGATGGATTGAGGCGCACGGTTCTGGGGTTGAGCCCCGGAGTTGAACGTCGTCATCGCGGTATCTCCTCACACAAAGCGGGTGATGGCCTCAGGCGGAGGCTCTTGTTATTGCCATCGTTCTCGCGTGGGAGACGGGCTTTGTAATGACAGAGCAATTGCCATGCCTAAAGTTGAATGGTCATTCAATAACTCCTGAAAACGACGTCGCGGTGTGTCTAAATAAGCCTTGCCGCGAGTGGGGGTTATAAGTGCCATTATCGGCGGGAGGCGCTCTGCCCCGTCGGGCTTGAGCAAATCGGTAGCACTTGTGGGAACAGGGCTACGGCGACTTATTGGAGAGTGTCACCACAAGCACAGGTGACAGGCGGTAATGGCCAGGTTGGATCCCTGTCCTGGGTGAAGCCGCTTATCTGTAAGCGACGCGCCAAAACGTGGCGCGTTTTAATTCCGGTGTTCACTTAGCGCGCAGTTTTGACTGCTCTTCTCTCGCAGATGACTTTTCTGTGGAGAGGGCGCTTGCTCCCGCTGGGGCGCGAAGCGGCCCTGAAAACTGCAAACGCGAACTTTCAGATATACCCGGTCGCGGGCTATTCGGCTGCTGCGCAGCCGAGCGGGAGCACGCTCCCTCGCCACAGATACTCATTTCACCAGAGAGTTAAGCGTTATCAGCACTCAACCGCGCTCACCGCCAACCCTCCCCGCGAAGTCTCTTTGTATTTGTCATGCATATCGGCCCCGGTATCACGCATGGTGCGGATCACCCGATCCAGCGAGATAAAGTGCTGACCATCCCCGCGCAGCGCCATCTGCGCCGCGTTGATGGCTTTCACCGCGGCAATCGCATTGCGCTCGATGCACGGCACTTGAACCAGCCCGCCCACCGGGTCGCAGGTCAGGCCGAGGTTGTGTTCCAGGCCGATTTCCGCCGCGTTGCACAACTGCTCCGGGGTCGCGCCAAGGATCTCTGCCAACCCGGCCGCAGCCATCGCGCAGGCTGAACCGACTTCGCCCTGACAACCGACCTCGGCGCCGGATATCGAAGCGTTCTTCTTGCACAGAATTCCCACTGCCGCAGCACTGAGGAAATAGTCGACCACGTTGGCGTCCGTCACCGCCTCGCTGAACTTCATAAAGTAGTGCAACACCGCCGGAATGATTCCCGCCGCACCGTTAGTCGGTGCCGTCACCATGCGCCCACCGGCAGCGTTCTCTTCGTTGACCGCCAGGGCGAACAGGTTGACCCATTCCATGGCGCTCAAGGTCGAGCCGATGACGTTGGGTTTGCCCAGCTCTTGCAGGCTGCGATGCAACTTGGCCGCACGACGGCGCACATTCAGGCCGCCGGGCAAGATGCCTTCGTGCTTGAGGCCCTGATCGACGCAATCCTGCATGGCGCGCCAGAGCTTCATCAGACCGCTGCGAATCTCTTCCTCGCTGCGCCAGACCTTCTCGTTAGCCATCATCAATTCGGCGACGCGCAGGTTGTGCTTCTGGCACAGACTGAGCAGTTCGACAGCGCTGGAGAAATCGTAGGGCAACACGGTGCGATCCAGATCGACCACGCCGCTGGAAGCCTGCGCTTCATCCACGACAAAACCACCGCCGATGGAATAGTAGGTGTCGCGATGCAACTCACCGTGTTCGCCTTCAACGATCAGGGTCATGGCGTTGGGGTGGAACGGCAGGTTTTCGTCGATCAGGCGCATGTCGCGGGCCCAGATAAACGGCACCGACAAGCGACCGTCGAGCAACAGGGTGTGGGTCTCGCGCAAGGTTTCGATACGGATGCCGATTTGCGACGGATCAATCGCGTCCGGCCACTCGCCCATCAGGCCCATGATCACAGCGTTGTCGCTGCCGTGACCGATGCCGGTGGCCGATAACGAACCATAAAGCTGAACTTCAACGCGCCGCACTTGTTCCAAAAGACCCTGCTCACGCAAACCTTGCACGAACAGCGCGGCGGCCCGCATAGGTCCCACGGTGTGCGAACTGGAAGGGCCGATGCCGATTTTGAACAGGTCGAAAACACTGATAGCCATTACTGCCGAACTCCTGGATGTGCCAACTCCAGACGCAAAAGCGCCCAGTGACGGAGCTGCTACGCTCAAGCTGCAATCCGCCGAGATTGGCCGCATCATCAGGCTTTTTCCGTGTCGTTCGACGTCTCACACCGACGCACTCATGCTCACTAACGCCGCAGGCGTTTTACGCTTCGTTTTCGCCGTTTTTTTGCGGATCAGGGAGGCAAAGGGGGCTGAAAAAAGCTGTAAACGACGTCACCGACACTGGATGCGACCATCCCTGTACTGGTTACGACGCACCCTGTAGGCGTCAGATTTTCACTGGTACATGATCGTATCGACTCGATTGCAAGGCGCCGTGGTAGAGCTGTCTCCAAAACGCCATCCAACCGCAACCTATAAGTGCGGTGGTCCAGTCGGAACACTGCCAAAAAAAACACCAAGGAGTCCATCCATGAAAGGTTCCCCGTCGTTGTTGTTGGCCGCCATGCTGAGTCTGCCGTTACTGGCTCAAGCTGCAGAACCCGCTCAGTGCAGCACCGTAAACTTCTCCGATGTCGGCTGGACTGACATTACCGTCACCACCGCCACCACCAGCGTCGTTCTCGATGCCCTGGGCTACAAGACCAAAACCACGATGATTTCCGTTCCGGTGACCTACAAGTCCCTGGCCGACGGCAAGAACATGGACGTGTTCCTGGGCAACTGGATGCCGACCATGGAAAACGACATCAAGGCTTACCGTGATGCCGGTACCGTGGAGACCCTGCGCGCCAACCTCGAGAACGCAAAATACACCCTCGCCGTGCCCGAAGAGTTGTATAACAAGGGTCTGAAAGATTTTGCCGACATCGCCAAGTTCAAGAAAGAACTCGACGGCAAGATCTACGGCATCGAACCGGGCAACGACGGCAACCGCCTGATTCAGAGCATGATCGACAAGAACGCCTTCGGCCTGAAAGACGCCGGCTTCAAGGTGGTCGAGTCCAGCGAGGCAGGCATGCTCTCGCAAGTCGATCGCGCCCAGCGCCGCAACACCGCCGTGGTGTTCCTGGGCTGGGAACCGCACCCGATGAACACACGTTTCAAGATGAAGTACCTGACCGGCGGCGACGACTTCTTCGGCCCGAACTTCGGTCAGGCGACCATCTTCACCAACACCCGCAAGGGCTACGCGCAGGAATGCAGCAACGTCGGTCAGTTGCTGAAAAACCTGGTGTTCACCCTCGACATGGAAAGCACGCTGATGGGCAACGTCCTGGACGACAAAATGAAGCCTGACGCGGCCGCCAAGGCCTGGCTGAAAAAGAATCCACAGGTGCTCGATACCTGGCTCGCTGGCGTAACCACCATTGACGGTAAACCTGGCCTGGAAGCCGTGAAAGCCAAGCTCGCGCAGCCTTGATTTAGGAAGCATCGCTTACGCCGGGCGGGTTCGCTCGCCCGGGCTGTTTATTTCCTTGCATGCGGACGTTCACTACCATGCTGATTGATCAGAAAATACCTCTAGGCCAGTACATCGCGGGCTTCGTTGAATGGTTGACGCAACACGGCGCCAACACCTTCGACGCCATCGCCGTGTCACTGGAAACGATGATCCACGGCGTGACTTTCGCGCTGACCTGGTTCAACCCGCTGGCATTGATCGGCCTCATCGCACTACTGGCTCACTTCATTCAACGAAAGTGGGGGCTGACCGTTTTCGTCATTGCCTCCTTTCTGCTGATCCTCAACCTGGGGTACTGGCAGGAAACCATGGAAACCCTCGCCCAGGTGCTCTTCGCGACCCTGGTCTGCGTGGTCATCGGCGTACCGTTGGGTATCGTCGCCGCGCACAAACCGATGTTCTACACACTGATGCGGCCGGTGCTCGATCTGATGCAGACCGTACCGACGTTTGTGTACCTCATTCCTACCCTGACCCTCTTCGGGCTGGGCGTGGTCCCGGGTCTGATCTCCACGGTAGTGTTCGCGATTGCCGCGCCTATCCGCCTGACCTACCTGGGCATCCGTGATGTTCCCGCAGAACTGATGGACGCCGGCAAAGCCTTCGGCTGCTCGCGCCGCCAGTTACTCGCACGCATCGAACTGCCTTACGCCATGCCAAGCATCGCGGCCGGTATCACCCAGTGCATCATGCTGTCATTGTCGATGGTGGTGATTGCGGCTCTGGTGGGCGCCGACGGCTTGGGCAAACCTGTGGTCAACGCACTGAACACTGCTGATATCGCCCTGGGCTTCGAAGCCGGCCTGGCGATCGTACTGCTGGCGATCATGCTCGACCGTATCTGCAAACAACCCGACGCTAAAGCAGGGGGTGACGCATGAGCATTATTCGCTTCGAAGACGTCGACGTAATCTTCTCCAAAGATCCACGCGAGGCGCTCAAGCTCCTCGACCAAGGCATGACCCGCGACCAGATCCTGAAAAAAACCGGGCAGATCGTCGGCGTTGAAAAAGCCAGCCTGGACGTGGAAAAAGGCGAAATCTGCGTGCTGATGGGCCTGTCGGGCTCCGGCAAATCCAGCCTGCTGCGTTGCATCAACGGCCTCAACACTGTGAGCCGTGGCAAGTTGTTCGTCGAGCACGAAGGCAAGCAGATCGATATCGCTTCCTGTACCCCGGCAGAACTGAAAATGATGCGCACCAAGCGCATCGCGATGGTGTTCCAGAAATTCGCCCTGATGCCGTGGCTGACGGTGCGCGAGAACATCAGTTTCGGTCTGGAAATGCAGGGTCGCCCGGAGAAAGAACGCCGCAAACTGGTGGACGACAAGCTTGAGCTGGTGGGCCTGACCCAGTGGCGCAACAAGAAGCCTGACGAACTCTCCGGCGGTATGCAGCAACGCGTGGGCCTGGCCCGTGCGCTGGCGATGGATGCGGACATTCTGCTGATGGACGAACCGTTCTCGGCGCTCGACCCGCTGATCCGCCAAGGTCTGCAGGACGAATTGCTGGAACTGCAAAGCAAGCTGAGCAAAACCATTGTGTTCGTGAGCCACGACCTCGATGAAGCCCTGAAACTCGGCAGCCGTATCGCAATCATGAAAGACGGCCGAATCATCCAGTACAGCGTGCCGGAAGAAATCGTGCTCAACCCGGCGGACGACTACGTGCGGACCTTCGTCGCGCACACCAACCCGCTGAACGTGCTGTGCGGTCGCAGCCTGATGCGCACCCTGGACAACTGCAAACGCATCAACGGTTCGGTGTGCCTCGATCCGGGCGGCGATTCATGGCTGGACCTGGCCGAAGGCAACACCATCAAAGGCGCCCGCCAGAACGGCGCGAGCCTGGATCTGCAGAACTGGATTCCAGGGCAAGCGGTTGAAGGCCTGGGTCGACGGCCAACGCTGGTGGACTCGAACATCGGCATGCGCGATGCGCTGCAGATTCGTTATCAGACCGGCAACAAACTGGTGCTGCACGACAACAACAAAGTGGTCGGGATTCTGGGCGACAGCGAGCTGTATCACGCACTGCTCGGCAAGAACCTGGGTTAAGGCAACAGACACAAAAACGCCGCGAGAGGATCGCGGCGTTTTTGTTAGTGCAGATATTTGGCTTGGAATGCTGATAACTGTGGCGAGGGAGCTTGCTCCCGCTGGGTTGCGCAGCAACCCCAAAACAAGACACCACGGTCATTCAGAAAGACCGCGTTATCGTTAAATGCGACTGCTACGCAGTCGAGCGGGAGCAAGCTCCCTCGCCACAATGGATCTGCGGTGCAGCAACTTGCACCGCATGACCTCAAGTTTCAGCTATAGACACGGCCAAGGAGCTGCCGATGGCTTTCGAACTGATCGAGCACGTCACGGGTGATCTGTTCCTGAGTGAAGCCCATCAAGTCGTAATCCTGGCTGCCGTTGTGCAGGTAAACCTCGGCGCGGTAATAGCGCGCACGCGGTTCGTCAGCGCTTTCGGCCGACACCGTTTCACTCGCCGCCGCCAGATAGCCATCCAGGCTCACTTCGTAGACAAAAGGGTTGCCCTCTTCCATCTCGATGCGCACACCCATGCAACGCTTGGACTTGCCCAGCAACGTTTGCACGTCCAGACCCTGGGCACGCAATTGCACGGCCGCATCTTCCAGCGCCGGGCTGACTTGCTTGTCCATGAAACGCTGAACGATCGACTGATTCGGTTGCAGGTCCAGCTGCGTCAAACGCTCGCTGAAACCACGGCGACCGCGTGCTGCGAGCTCCGCTTGCTCCTGTTCGATCTGCACGTCCTGGCGCATCGCCTTGTGCAGGCCAAACATGAAGAACACCAACACCACCGAGAACGGCAGACCGGCCAACACCACCATGGTTTGCATCGCTTCGAAGTTACCGGCGAACAGCAGGCCGATGGTCACCAGGGTGATCACCGCCGACCAGAAGATCCGCAACCAGTGCGGCGCATCTTCATCGACGTTGCCGCCCTTGCAGGAAAGGTTGGCCATCATCACCGCGCCGGAATCCGCCGGGGTCAGGAACAGCACGAAACCGACGAAGATCGACACGCCGATCACAATCTTCGATGCCGGGTAATGCTCAAGCAATTGGTAGATCGCCATCGACGGCTGTTCGAGCGCCGTCTTTCCGAGCTCCACCGCCCCATGGTTCATCACCAGGTCCAGGGCCGAGTTACCGAAGATCGACAGCCACGCCAGGGTGAACCCCAGCGGGATCAGCAGCACGCCGGCCACCAGTTCACGCACCGTGCGACCACGGGAAATACGCGCGATGAACATGCCGACGAATGGGGCCCAGGAAATCCACCAGGCCCAGTAGAACAGGGTCCACAGGCCCAGCCAGCGGTCGGACTTCTCACTGTCGCCTTCGTAGACGTAGAGGTCGAAAGTCTTCAGCACCACGCCGTTCAGGTAGTCGCCGACGTTCTGCACGAAGCCGTTCAACAGGTGCAAGGTCGGGCCGAACAGCAGCACGAAAATCAGCAGACCGCTGAACAGTACGATGTTCAGGTTCGACAGACGGCGAATGCCGTTTTCCACACCCGACACAGCCGCGATGGTCGCCACGGTGCTCATCACGATGATCACGATCAGCAGGTTGGTGTTGCTGTGTTCCATGCCGAACAGGTTTTCAAGGCCCGACGACACTTGCAGCGAACCAATCCCCAGGTTCGTCACCAGCCCCAGCAGGGTCACGAACATGCCGAAACCGTCCACCGCGTGACCGGCCGCGCCTTTGACCCAACGCTCGCCCACCAGCGGATACAGCGCCGAACGCAGTGCCAGTGGCTGGTTATGACGGTAGGCAAAGTACGCCACGGCCAGGCCGACCAAGGCGTAGATCGCCCAGCCATGCAGGCCCCAATGCAGGAATGTCAGCTGCACAGCCTGACGGGCGGCCATGTTGCTGGCAGCCACGCCTTCCGGCGGGTTGAAGTAATGGTCCAGCGGCTCGGAAGCACCGAAGTACAGCAGCGAAATGCCGATACCCGACGAGAACAGCATCCCCGCCCACGCGCCGTAGCTGAAGTCCGGGGTGTCATCCTTGCTGCCCAGCTTGAGCTTGCCGTAGGACGAAAACGCCAGGCCGACGACAAATACCAGGTAGGCGGCGATCACCACCATGTAGTACCAGCCGAAGCTGCGGGACAACCAGGCCTGGGCGATGCCGAGCAATCTGCCGGCCTCTTGCGGGGCGATGATCAGAATGGCGGTCAACAACAGAATCAGCGCGGTAGAGGTGTAGAACACCCAACCGTTGACCGTCACCTTCTCGGGCGGGGTCTTTATTAGAGAGGCAGAACTCATGGCACAGATGCTCCAGGCAGTGCGAGAGAAGAACACAAGGCAACGCGGTACCCGACCAATCGGTTAGTTGGCAGCCGACCGACGGGTGATATAAAGACACCCCGAAAAAAGCCCGAAGCCCGGAACGCCAGTGCGTAGGGGTTTCGAGCCGTTTTGGATGTCGGTTTATCGTCATTTACACGTAGGAAAAATCTGTAAGCAGCGACGAATTGTCGCAGATCTTATTCTTTGTTGATTGAACGTTCAATCAAAACAAAATAGACTGGCCCTCAATCCGATAGACGTTTTACGTCCGCCGGAAGGCCTAAGGAGATGTGCAAGATGCCCAAGGTCGGTATGCAACCCATCCGCCGCCAGCAATTGATCGAAGCCACATTGCAGGCGGTCGATCAGGTCGGAATGGGGGACGCCAGCATTGCGCTGATCGCCCGTTTGGCCGGTGTCTCGAATGGCATCATCAGTCACTATTTTCAGGACAAGAACGGCCTGATTGCTGCCACGGCGCAGTACCTGATGAGTGTCCTGAGCGAGAACGTCACCGCGCGCCGTCAGGCGCTGGAGGACAGCAGCCCGCGGGCGCACCTCCAGGTGATCATCGAAGGCAACTTCGACGCCAGCCAGGTCAATGGCCCGGCAATGAAAACCTGGCTGGCCTTCTGGGCCACCAGCATGCACCACCCGTCTTTGCACAGGTTGCAGCGGATCAACGATCACCGCCTGTATTCCAACCTGTGCTGCCAGTTCCGCCGCGTATTGCCGCTCGATGACGCGCGCAGTGCAGCCCGTGGCCTGGCAGCCCTCATTGACGGTTTGTGGTTGCGCGGCGCGCTGTCGGGAGATGCTTTCGACACCGAGCAGGCGCACCGGATCGCTTACGAATACATGGACTTTCAACTGGCCAAGCAGGTGAGTTAGAGCACACATAAATCGCTCAACCCCTGAACTGCTGCTGATCGGTGTTGCCACAACCCTATGGCTTCACTCCAGTGGCCTACGCCAACCACTTATGCACTTGCGAGGACACTATGGCCCGTTTCGAACTGCAAAAACTTTATATCGATGGCGGTTACTCCGACGCCAGCAGCGACGCCACCTTCGAAGCCATCAACCCGGCTAACGGTGAAGTCCTCGCAACCGTACAGCGTGCGACCAAGGAAGACGTTGAGCGCGCCGTCGTCAGCGCCGAAAAGGGCCAGAAAATCTGGGCCGCAATGACCGCCATGGAGCGTTCGCGCATCCTGCGTCGTGCCGTTGACATCCTGCGCGAGCGCAACGATGAGCTGGCCGCCCTGGAAACCCTGGACACCGGCAAGTCGTTCTCCGAAACCAAGTATGTCGACATCGTCACCGGTGCCGACGTGCTGGAATACTATGCAGGCCTGGTGCCCGCCATCGAAGGCGAGCAGATCCCGCTGCGTACCACGTCGTTCGTCTACACCCGTCGCGAGCCGCTGGGTGTCGTGGCCGGTATCGGCGCGTGGAACTACCCGATCCAGATCGCCCTGTGGAAATCCGCGCCAGCCCTGGCGGCCGGTAACGCGATGATCTTCAAGCCAAGCGAAGTCACTTCCCTGACCACGCTGAAACTGGCCGAGATCTACACCGAGGCAGGCCTGCCAGCCGGCGTGTTCAACGTGTTGACCGGCAGCGGCCGTGAAGTCGGCACCTGGTTGACCGAGCACCCACGCATCGAAAAAATCTCCTTCACCGGCGGCACCGACACCGGCAAGAAGGTCATGGCCAGCGCTTCCGCTTCGTCGCTGAAAGACGTGACCATGGAACTGGGCGGCAAATCCCCGCTGATCATCTTCGACGACGCCGACCTCGATCGCGCCGCCGACACCGCGATGATGGCCAACTTCTACAGTTCCGGTCAGGTCTGCACCAACGGCACTCGCGTGTTCGTGCCGACTCACCTGAAAGCCGCTTTCGAAGCGAAGATCGCTGAGCGCGTTGCGCGCATCCGCATCGGCAACCCGGAAGACGAGAACACCAACTTCGGCCCGCTGGTCAGCTTCGCCCACATGGAAAGCGTGCTGGGTTACATCGCCAAAGGTAAGGAAGAAGGTGCTCGCGTGCTGTGCGGCGGCAATCGTCTGACCGAAGGCGAATTCGCCAAAGGCGCGTTCGTGGCCCCGACCGTGTTCACCGACTGCACCGACGAGATGACCATCGTTCGCGAAGAAATCTTCGGCCCGGTGATGGCGATCCTGACCTACGACACCGAAGAAGAAGTGATCCGTCGTGCCAACGACACCGACTTCGGCCTGGCCGCCGGCATCGTCACCAAGGACCTGAACCGCGCTCACCGCGTGATTCATCAACTGGAAGCCGGTATCTGCTGGATCAACGCCTGGGGCGAGTCCGACGCGAAGATGCCGGTCGGCGGCTACAAGCAGTCCGGTGTTGGTCGTGAAAACGGGATCAGCTCTCTCAATAACTTCACGCGCATCAAGTCCGTGCAAGTCGAACTGGGTGAGTACGTTTCGGTATTTTGATTAGCTGATCCAGCGACAAGCGGCAAGCTTCAAGCTGCAAGTAAAAGCAGTTTGGTTTGCCGCTCCATCTCAACACCGCTCGCTGCTCTCTTGCAGCTTGAAGCTTGAAGCTTGAAACTCCCGGAGGGCCTATGTCCCAAGAATTCGATTACATCATCATCGGTGCCGGCTCGGCCGGTAACACCCTGGCGACCCGTCTGACTGAAGACGAAGGCGTCACCGTCCTGCTGCTCGAAGCAGGCGGCCCGGACTACCGTCTGGATTTCCGCACGCAAATGCCGGCCGCCCTGGCGTTTCCGCTGCAAGGCCGTCGCTACAACTGGGCCTACGAAACCGATCCAGAGCCACACATGGACGGTCGCAAGATGGAATGCGGTCGCGGCAAGGGCCTCGGCGGTTCCTCGCTGATCAACGGCATGTGCTACATCCGCGGCAACGCGATGGACTACGACAACTGGGCCAAGCTTCCAGGTCTTGAAGACTGGGACTACCTGAACTGCCTGCCGTACTTCCGCAAGGCTGAAACCCGCGACATCGGCCCGAACGACTACCACGGTGGCGACGGTCCGGTCAGCGTGACCACGCCGAAAGCCGGCAACAACCCGCTGTTCCACGCGATGGTTGAAGCAGGCGTACAGGCCGGTTACCCGCGCACCGAAGATCTCAACGGGTACCAGCAAGAAGGCTTCGGCCCGATGGACCGCACCGTGACGCCGAACGGCCGCCGCGCCAGCACCGCTCGCGGTTACCTGGACATCGCCAAGAAGCGTTCGACCCTGACCATCGTCACCCACGCCCTGACCGACAAGATCCTGTTCGAAGGCAAGCGTGCCGTTGGCGTGCGTTACCTGATCGGGGCCGCTGAAGAGCGCGTTGAGGCCCGTGCCCGCAAAGAAGTGCTGCTGTGCTCCGGCGCCATCGCGTCGCCGCAGATTCTGCAACGCTCCGGCGTCGGCCCGGCTGAACTGCTGAACAAGCTCGACATCCCTGTGGTCCATGACCTGCCCGGCGTCGGCGAAAACCTGCAGGATCACCTCGAGTTGTACCTGCAATACGCCTGCACCCAACCGGTCTCGCTGTACCCGTCGCTGCTCTGGTACAACCAGCCGGCCATCGGTGCCGAATGGCTGTTCAACGGCACCGGCATCGGCGCCAGCAACCAGTTCGAAGCGGGCGGTTTCATCCGTACCCGCGAAGAATTCGATTGGCCGAACATCCAGTACCACTTCCTGCCGGTCGCGATTAACTACAACGGCAGCAACGGTGTGAAAGAGCACGGTTTCCAGGCGCACATGGGTTCCATGCGTTCGCCGAGTCGTGGTCGCATCCAGGCCAAGTCCAAGGATCCGCGCGAGTACCCGAGCATCCTGTTCAACTACATGGCCACCGAGCAGGACTGGCAGGAATTCCGCGACGGCATTCGCCTGACCCGTGAAATCATGCAACAGCCCGCACTGGACGCTTTCCGTGGTCGCGAAATCAGCCCGGGCATCGACGTGCAAACCGATGAGCAGCTCGACAAGTTCATCCGCGAACACGCCGAAACCGCGTTCCATCCTTCCTGCTCGTGCAAGATGGGCACCGACGAGATGGCCGTGGTCGATGGCGAAGGTCGAGTGCATGGTCTGCAAGCCCTGCGTGTGGTCGATGCCTCGATCATGCCGATCATCACCACCGGCAACCTGAACGCACCAACGATCATGATCGCCGAGAAAATCGCCGACAAGATCCGTGGTCGCCAGCCGTTGCCGCGCAGCAAGGCCGATTACTACGTGGCCGGCGATGCGCCTGTGCGTGGCAAGCCGTTGCGGGAAGTGAGCCTTACCGCTCAGTAAGACTTAATACCGAGGTGCGCCCTTCGCGGGCAAGTCGAATCGTCGCACCGCTCGCTCCTACAAGAGAACGCGATTACTTGTAGGAGCGAGGCTTGCCCGCGAAGGCGCCCGACCAAGCAACACATCTCTAACTGACACATACCGGTAATCCCTTCCTACACCGCTCCACCCTTGATCCTACCCCCCGCCCAGGCCTAATCTAGCGCCACGCAAACGTTTCACCCCCCCTTCGCAACACCGCTGCACCGCCACTCCAGACCAAGGAGGTTCCCGAATGTTCGATTTCCACCCCCAGCTCAAGCAGCGCTTCGCTGCCTTGCGCACGGGCGCTGAATTCTTTTCGCTGCGTTATGTACGCGAGTCCGGCCAGTACCTGTCGGTGCGCAAGAATGTCGCCGAACCTCCGAGCCTGAGCCGTGACGAAGGCGCGATGCTGACCGTGCGTGTCAACGGCGTCGAAGCCTACGCCGCGACCAACGACCTGTCGCAACAAGGCCTGCAAGCCGCACTGGAGAAGGCCGAGCAACAAGCCCGCCGACTCAAGCCCCACGCCCTGCTCGATCTGAGCGCACAGGTGGTCTCCAGCGACCGCGCCGACTACTTTTCGCCGAACCTCGACCAGCCCTTCCCTTCCCTGAGCGATTGCTACCAACTGCTCGGCGCCGAATCCGCATCCGTGCCCAAGGACGAGCGACTGGTGAACTGGGAAGTGAGCATCGGCATCACCCATGTCGAACAGATCTACCTCAGCAACGCCGGTGCCGAACTGCGCCAGGCCCAGCGGTTCGTCTACCCGAGCCTGGAAGTCACGGCCTACGACGGCAACGACAGCCAGACCCGAACCCTGGGCCGCGAGAACTTCGGTCAACAGGGCGGTTTTGATGTGATCAGCCGCTGCGGCCTGGTCGGTGCCGGTCCGAAAATCGCCGATCAGGCGCTTCAATTGCTGCTGGCGCCGAACACCCCGAAAGGCCCGCGTGACCTGTTGCTGATGCCGGACCAGATGATGCTGCAAATCCACGAATCGATTGGCCACCCATTGGAACTGGACCGCATCCTCGGTGACGAGCGCAATTACGCCGGCACCAGTTTCGTCAAGGCAGAAGACTTCGGCAGCCTGCAGTACGGCTCGAAACTGCTGAACGTGACCTTCGACCCGGAGATTCCCGAACAGCTGGCCAGCTATGGCCATGACGACGACGGCACTGCTGCCAGCAAACAATTCCTGATTAAAGAAGGCTTGCTGCTGCGCCCATTGGGCGGCGCGCTGTCGCAGTTTCGCGCGGGCATGGATGGCGTGGCCAACAGCCGCGCCTGCAGCTGGAACCGTCCGCCGATCGATCGCATGGCCAACCTGAACATCGAGGCCGGCGATCAACCGCTGGAGCAGATGATCGGCAACATCAAGCACGGCATCTTGATGAGCACCAACCGGTCCTGGTCCATCGACGATGCCCGCAACAAATTCCAGTTCGGCTGTGAATGGGGCCAACTGATCGAAAACGGCGAACTCAAAGGCGTGGTCAAGAACCCGAACTACCGGGCGATTTCCGCGCAATTCTGGAAAAACCTCAGCGCCGTTGGCGATGCCAACTCCGTCAAGGTCCTGGGCACACCGAACTGCGGCAAGGGCGAACCGAACCAGGTGATCCGCGTCGGCCATGCCTCGCCGGCCTGTGTGTTCAGCAACGTTGATGTGTTTGGGGGGGATGCCTGATGAGTACTTCAAAAAGTCAGGCCGATGCGTTCAAGGCCTTGGTCAATTGGCTGCGTGATGCGATTCGCGAGCCGGAACAGTTCACTCTAAGTTACGCCGCCGAATCCTCGGCCTTCGTGCGCTTCAACCACGCCAAGGTGCGTCAGGCCGGCCAGGTGCAGCAGGCGAGCGTCGGTTTCAAGCTGATCAACGAGGGTCGGCATGCTGACCTCAACATCACGCTGGCCGGCGATCAGGAGGTCGATCTTCAGCGCCTGGCCGAAGGTCTGCAACAGTTGCGCGAAACCTTGCCGCTGCTGCCGCAGGATCCCTACCTGCTGCTCAACCACAACGGTTGGCAGAGCAAGAACGTGCAGGAGCATCCGCTGCCGGACACCGAGCAGGTCGTGGCCGAAATCACCCAGGCCGCCGAGGGGCTGGATCTGGTCGGCTTCTACGCCGCCGGCCCGATCAGTCGTGGTTTCGCCAGTTCTTCGGGGGCGCTTGGCTGGCATCAGGCCAACAGCTTCAACTTTGATTTCAGTCTGGTCCATGAAAACGGCCAAGCGGTGAAAGCCAGTTACGCCGGGCACTACTGGAACAGCGAAGGTTTTGCCAAGCGCTTTGCGCAGGCGCGTGAGCAGTTGGCATTCCTCGGCAGACCGCAACGCACCCTGGCGCCCGGTCAGTACCGCGCCTATCTGGCACCGGCAGCCTTGGGAGAAATAATGGACATGCTGGGCTGGGGCGGTTTCTCGGCACAGTCGATTGCCACCAAAAGCAGCCCGTTGCAGAAGCTGTATGCGGGCGACAGTGCGTTCAGCCCATTGGTGTCGGTTGATGAAAAGGTCAGCGGTTCGTTGAGCCCGGCGTTCTCGGGCGAAGGTTATCCGCGCAGCGATCTTGGCTTGATCGTCGAAGGCAAGGCGGGCGCGCAGATGGTCAGTTCACGCAGTGCCGCCGAATACGGTCTGACCGCCAATGGCGCCAGCGGCGGTGAAATGCCGAGTGCTGTGAACATGGCCGCCGGTACGCTGCCCGATGCAGAGATTCTCAAGCAACTGGGCACCGGTCTGTACATCAGCAACCTCTGGTACCTGAACTACTCGGACCAACCGGCGGCACGCCTGACCGGCATGACGCGATTCGCGACGTTCTGGGTCGAGAACGGCGAGATTCAGGCGCCGGTGAGCACCATGCGCTTTGATGACAGTGCTTACAGTCTGCTTGGTTCCCAACTGGAAGCGTTGACCGTGGAGCGTGAGCTTATGTTGTCGGCCAGCACCTACAGCCAGCGGGCCACAGCCTCGGCGTTGTTGCCGGGGGCGCTGATCAGCAAGCTGACCTTGACCCTCTGACACCGATCGTGACCACGCTCTGCGTGGGAATGCCTCAATGGACGCTCCGCGTCCGCTTCGGCAGGGACGCGGACCGTCCCGGACTGCATTCCCACGCGGAGCGTGGGAACGATCATTAACTCCGACTCACACGAGGTCCCATGCCCAACCGTCCGCCTCTCGACGCTGTCACCGCCCGCTGGGTGCCGTGGGTCGTCGCCATCGCCTTCTTCATGCAGTCCCTCGACGGGACCATCCTCAACACCGCCCTGCCTGCCATGGCCCGGGATCTGGCCGAAGATCCGCTGCGCATGCAGGGCGTGATCATTGCCTACATGCTCACCGTCGCGCTGCTGATCCCCGCCTCGGGCTGGATCGCCGACCGCTTCGGCACCAAGAAAATCTTCTTCGGCGCAATCCTGCTGTTCAGCCTCGGCTCATTGCTCTGCGCCTTGTCGAGCACCCTGAGCATGCTGATCGGTGCCCGAGTGATACAAGGCCTGGGCGGTGCATTGATGCTGCCGGTCGGGCGGCTGGTGGTGCTGCGCGCCTATCCGCGCTCGGAGCTGGTGCGGATCATGGGCTTCATCACCATTCCCGGCCTGCTCGGCCCGTTGATCGGCCCGACCATGGGCGGCTGGATGGTCGAATACCTGACCTGGCACTGGATCTTCCTGATCAACCTGCCGGTGGGCGCCATCGGCTGCTACGCCGTGTGGAAGTTCATTCCCGACCTGCGCGGCACTGAACGCACGCGTTTCGACAGCCTGGGCTTTTTGCTGTTCGGCGCGGCGATGATTCTGATCACCATCGCCATGGAAGGCCTCGGTGAACTGCACCTGCCGCACTTGCGGGTGATGTTGCTGCTGTTCGGCGGCATGGCGTGTCTGGCGGCGTATTGGCTGCGCGCCGGGCACATCGATAATCCGCTGTTCGCGCCGTCGCTGTTCAAGACCCGGACGTTTGCCGTGGGCATCCTCGGCAACCTGTTCGCCCGCCTGGGCAGCGGCGCCCTGCCGTTCCTCGTGCCGTTGTTGCTGCAAGTGGCGCTGGGTTATTCGCCGTCACAAGCCGGGATGAGCATGTTGCCGCTGGCCGCTGCGGCGATGGTCGCCAAATCGGTGGCGCGTCCGCTGATTGAGCGCCTGGGCTATCGCATCGTGCTCACCGGCAACACCCTGGCGCTGGGGCTGATGCTGGCGAGCATGGGCCTGGTCAGCGAGCAGACGCCGTACTGGCTGCTGCTGGGGATGCTGGCGATTCTCGGCGCGATCAACTCCTTGCAGTTCACCGCGATGAACACCGTGACCCTGATCGACCTCGACGACGCCAGCGCCAGCAGCGGCAACAGCCTGCTGTCGGTGGTCGCGCAATTGTCCCTGAGCCTTGGCGTTGCCTGTGCCGGCGCGTTGCTCGGCGGCTTTACCGCAGAGATCGGCAACGATGGCGTGGACACGGTGCTGGGTGCGTTCCAGCTGACGTTTGTGACGGTCGGAATCATGGCGATGCTGGCCGCGACGATCTTCTCCCAGCTCTCAAAGGAAGACGGACGGCGCGTCAGAAGCCCGGAAGAACACATAGAGCCTTAGTTTCCAGACGATAAGTGCCTGCGCTCGGCGACTTCTCGTCTGGAAACTACGGGCGAATGGCCATGGGACTGATACACTGCGCGACATTTTGTTTTGCAGGCCAGTCCCGTGACCACCATTGCCACCGCTTTTAATACTTTGCCGCTATCCGCCGCCATGCTGGCTAACCTCGACTCTTTGGGTTATGCCGAGATGACGCCGATCCAGGCGCAAAGCTTGCCGGTGATCCTCAAGGGGATGGACCTGATCGCCCAGGCCAAGACCGGTAGCGGCAAGACCGCCGCCTTCGGTGTCGGCCTGCTGAACCCGATCAATCCGCGCTTCTTCGGTTGCCAGGCGCTGGTCATCTGCCCGACTCGCGAGTTGGCCGACCAGGTCGCCAAGGAAATCCGTCGCCTGGCCCGCGCCGAAGACAACATCAAGGTCCTGACCCTGTGCGGCGGCGTGGCTTTCGGCCCACAGATCGGCTCGCTGGAGCACGGTGCGCACATCATCGTCGGCACTCCTGGTCGGATTCAGCAGCACCTGCGCAAGGGTTCGCTGATTCTCCATGGCCTGAACACGCTGATCCTCGATGAAGCCGACCGCATGCTCGACATGGGTTTCTACGATTCCATCGAAGAAATCATCGCCCAGAGCCCTGAACGTCGCCAGACCCTGCTGTTCTCCGCCACCTATCCGACGGGCATCAAGCAATTGGCGGCGAAATTCATGCGTAACCCGCAGATCGTGAAGGCCGAAGCGTTCCACGACGACACGCAGATTGAGCAGCGTTTCTACGAAATCTCCCCGGAAGAGCGCATGGACGCGGTGGTCAAAGTCCTCGCGCATCACCGTCCGGCGTCCTGCGTCGCCTTCTGCTTCACCAAGCAGCAGGTTCAGGAAACCGTCGATCACCTGACCTCCAAAGGCATCTCCGCCGTCGGCCTGCACGGCGATCTGGAACAGCGTGACCGTGACCAGGTGCTGGCCATGTTCGCCAACCGCAGTACTTCGGTACTGGTCGCCACCGACGTCGCCGCTCGTGGCCTGGACATCGATGCGCTGGACATGGTGATCAACGTCGAGCTGGCCCGCGACTCGGAAATCCACATTCACCGTGTCGGCCGTACCGGTCGTGCTGGCGAGAAAGGCATTGCGATCAGCTTGGTCGCGCCGTCCGAAGCGCACCGCGCCCAGGCCATCGAGCTCCTGCAGAAGTCGCCGTTGAGCTGGGATCAGCTGGACAACCTCAAATCCCAGGGTGGCGCACCGCTGCTGCCGGTGATGAGCACGCTGGTCATCGGCGCAGGCCGTAAAGACAAAGTGCGTCCGGGCGACATTCTGGGTGCACTGACGGGCGATGCCGGTATTCCGGGCGCTCAGGTCGGCAAGATCGCGATTTTCGACTTCCAGGCATATGTGGCTGTTGAACGCGGGATCGCCAAGCAAGCCTTGCAGCGTCTGAACGACGGCAAGATCAAAGGCCGTTCGTTGCGCGTTCGTATCCTCTAAGAACGCCGCAACTCCCCCCTGCCTGATCGTTCCCACGCTCCGCGTGGGAATGCATCCCGTGACGCTCCGCGTCACAGAGCGGACGCAGAGCGTCCATGGCGGCATTCCCCCGCAGAGCGTGGGAACGATCAATATAAGCTCCTGTGTGAGGACACCGTTTTGCGCTCTACCGAAGTCGTGATCATTGGCGCTGGCGCCGCAGGGTTGATGTGTGCGCTGACCGCCGCCGGGCGTGGGCGCAAGGTGATGTTGCTCGACCATGCGAACAAGGCCGGCAAGAAAATCCTGATGTCGGGCGGTGGCCGCTGCAATTTCACCAACATGTACACAGAACCGGGCAATTTCCTCTCGCAAAACGAACACTTCTGCAAATCCGCATTGGCGCGCTACACCCAGTGGGATTTCATCGGCATGGTCGCCAAGCACGGCGTGCCGTATCACGAGAAGAAACTCGGCCAACTGTTCTGCGATAACAAATCCAGCGACATCCTTGAGATGCTCCTCACCGAATGCGATCAGGTCGGCGTCAGCCTGCACCTGGACACCTCGATCCAGACCATCGAGAAGCTCGAAAGCGGTTACTTGCTCGACACGACGCTCGGTCAACTGACCTGTGAATCCCTGGTCATCGCCACGGGTGGTCTGTCGATTCCGACCCTGGGCGCCACCGGTTTCGGTTATCAGGTCGCCAAGCAGTTCGGTCACGACCTGCTACCGACCCGTGCCGGCCTGGTGCCGTTCACCATCACCGATCAGCTCAAGGAACTGTGCACCGAGCTGTCCGGCACATCGGTGGATTGCCTGGTGAGCTGCAACGACCAGAGCTTTCGCGAGAACATCCTGTTCACCCATCGCGGCCTCAGTGGCCCGGCGATTTTGCAGATTTCCTCGTTCTGGGAATCCGGCGACACGGTCGAGATCAACTTGATGCCGGACCACGACGTGCCGAGCTGGCTGCAACAGCAGCAAGCCGAACGCCCGAACAGCGAGTTGAAAACCCTGCTTGGCGAAATCTTCACCAAGAAGATGGCCAACTTGCTGGCGGACAACTGGTTCGTCTCCAAACCGATGAAGCAATACACCCACGCGGAAATCGCCGACATCGCCGAAAAACTGGCGAGCTGGAAAGTGGTTCCTGCCGGCACCGAGGGCTATCGCACTGCGGAAGTGACTTTGGGCGGTGTCGACACTCATGAAGTGTCATCCAAGACCATGGAATCGCTGAAAAGCCCTGGCCTGTATTTCATCGGTGAAGTGCTCGACGTCACCGGACACCTGGGCGGCTTCAACTTCCAATGGGCCTGGGCCTCGGGTTATGCCGCCGCGCAGTACGTCTGATATACCGCGTCATCGTTCTTCGCGGGCAAGTCGGATCGCGAAGGCGTCCGAACAGACAACACTGAACAATCAAGGAACAGATTTTGCTGTCAGATGTGATCGGCGCCATTGCGTCGGCGTCATTACTGGCTCAATTTAGCGGCATTGCCTCGGAAGGCCTTCGCACTTCATGTCATCGACCTCATTTCGTCAGTCGCTGCGCCGTCTCTGGGCGCTGGATAAATTCAGCTACAGCGTGCGGGTGTTCATCGCCCTGACCGGCAGCATGGCCGTCTGTTGGTATCAGGATGAAATGGGGCTTCTGATCCCTTTGTTCCTGGGGATCATCGCCAGCGCCCTGGCCGAGACCGACGACAGTTGGCAGGGCCGCCTCAACGCGCTGGCCGTGACGCTGGTGTGCTTCAGCGTCGCCGCCCTCTCCGTCGAATTGCTGTTCCCCTACCCCATCGTTTTTGTCATCGCCCTGGCCCTCGCCAGTTTCGGCCTGACCATGCTCGGCGCCCTCGGCGAACGCTATGGCGCGATTGCCTCGGCGACGTTGATTCTGTCGGTCTACACCATGATCGGCGTGGATCAGCGCGGCGGCGCGGTCACCGATTTCTGGCACGAACCGGTGCTGCTGGTGGCCGGCGCCGCCTGGTACGGCTTGCTCTCGGTGCTGTGGCAGGCGATGTTTTCCAACCAGCCGGTGCAGCAGAGCCTGGCTCGGTTGTTCCGTGAACTGGGCTTTTACTTGAAGCTGAAATCGTCGCTGTTCGAGCCGATTCGGCAGATGGACGTGGAAGCACGCCGACTGGAACTGGCGCAGCAAAACGGTCGAGTTGTCGCGGCGCTCAACGCTGCCAAGGAAATTATCCTGCACCGGGTCGGCAATGGACGACCGGGTTCGAAAGTCAGCCGCTACCTCAAGCTGTACTTCCTCGCTCAGGACATCCACGAGCGCGCCAGTTCTTCGCACTACCCTTACAACGCGCTGGCCGAGGCGTTCTTTCACAGCGACGTGCTGTTCCGTTGCCAGCGTCTGCTACGCCAGCAAGGCAAAGCCTGCCGGGCGCTGGCAGAATCGATCCAGATGCGCCAGCCGTTCATCTATGACGCCAGCTTCGCCGAAGCGTTGAGCGACCTGCACGCCTCCATCGAACACCTGCGCATCCAGAGCAACCCGGCCTGGCGCGGTCTGTTGCGCTCTTTGCGGGCATTGGCCGCCAACCTCGGCACCCTCGACCGTTTGCTCAGCGACGCCAGCAACCCCGACGCCCTGGCCGACGCCACCGACAGCAGCCTGCTTGACCGCTCGCCGCGCAACCTCAAGGATGTATGGATTCGCTTGCGCACGCAGCTGACGCCGACCTCGCTGCTGTTCCGCCATGCACTGCGCCTGCCCCTGGCCTTGAGCATCGGCTACGGCATGGTGCACTTGATTCACCCCTCGCAAGGTTACTGGATCATCCTCACCACGCTGTTTGTCTGCCAGCCAAACTACGGCGCCACTCGACGCAAACTGGGCCAACGGATCATCGGCACCGCGATTGGCCTGACGGTGGCTTGGGCGCTGTTCGATCTGTTCCCCAATCCGCTGGTCCAGTCGTGCTTCGCGATCGCAGCCGGAGTGGTGTTCTTTATCAACCGCACCACGCGCTACACGTTGGCAACCGCCGCGATTACCTTGATGGTGCTGTTCTGCTTCAATCAGGTCGGTGATGGTTACGGGCTGTTCCTGCCGCGGCTGTTCGACACCTTGCTCGGCAGCTTGATCGCCGGGCTCGCGGTGTTCCTGTTCCTGCCGGACTGGCAGGGCCGACGCCTGAACAAAGTGCTGGCCAATACCCTGACCTGCAACAGCATTTACCTGCGCCAGATCATGCAGCAATACGCCGCCGGCAAAAGCGACGACCTGGCCTATCGCCTGGCGCGACGCAATGCGCACAACGCTGATGCGGCATTGTCGACGACGCTGGCCAACATGCTCATGGAGCCAGGGCATTTCCGTAAGGAAGCGGATGTCGGGTTTCGCTTCCTGGTGCTGTCGCACACGTTGCTCAGCTACTTGTCGGGATTGGGTGCGCACCGTGAAACCCAGTTACCAGCGGATGTTCGCGAGCATTTGATCGACGGCGCGGGCGTGAGCCTGGCGGCCAGCATCGACGAGATCGCCCAAGGGTTGGCGAGCAAACAGCCAATTGCAATTCAGAGCGATGCCGAAGAGGCGCTGGCCAATGAGCTGGAGCAAATGCCGGATGAGATCGATGAAGGGCAGCGGCTGGTACAGACGCAGTTGGCGTTGATCTGCCGGCAGTTGGGGCCGTTGCGGACGTTGGCGGCGCATCTGATCAAGGACACCAGCGAAGCCTGAGATCTGTAGTGACTGGGCGAGCCCCATTGCGAGCAGGCTCGCTCCCACAGATTCGGTGCAAATCCTGTGGGAGCGAGCCTGCTCGCAATAGGGCCATCAGCCACACCGAAGCTTACATCCCATGCTGCTTCATCAACCGCTCATAACTGCCATCAGCCTTCATCTCCGCAATCTCGCGATCGAAACCGGCGACGATCTGTTCATGCTGCGGATTTTTCAGGCTGACCAATATGTGCAAGCTGTTCTCGCTCAATGCCTTGGGCAGGAACTCCACGGCATTGCGCACCTTGGATGATTCCCGAGCCAGGTAATAACGGGCGACGTATTCGTCTTCCAGCGTCAACTTGACCCGGTCTGCCGCGACCATGCGCACGGCCATGGCGAAGTTATGCACGGGGACTTTCTGCAACGACACGTCCTCATCGAATTCCGGTGAATAGGCATAACCGCGCACCACTGCAATCGGGTAAGTGTGCAATTGCTGCAAGTTGTTGTATTCGATGGGCGCGTCTTTACGCTTGAGAAAACGCACGCGGTTGAGCAGGTATTCGCCGGAAAACTGGCCCAGCTTGGTGCGCTCGTCGGTGTACCAGGCGTTGACCAGCACGTCGTAACGGCCTTCACCGACGCCGAGCAACGCTCGCGCCCAGGGCACCTGCTCGAAATCACTGGCGTAACCGGCCCGTGCCAGCGCAGTGCTGACAATGTCAGTGGCCAAGCCACCGTTGACCAGCGTGGCGTCGGTAAACGGTGGCCAGGCGTCGGCGACCAGACGCAGCTTCTCCGCTGCCGCGCTCTGTGTCAGCAACAGCAGCACGATCAAAGCAAACGCTCGATGCAATCGCGGCATGCTAGAAAATCCTTAGCGGGCGGGCTGCCCGACGCATTTTTCTGCCAAAACTCCAAGACACATGTATCAGCACCCAAGTACTCAACATTAGCTCATTGAAGCCACTGCACTGCGCTCAATCGCAGATTACACAAAGAAGACAGTGCCGCGAGAAATGAATGATGGCATTTTGGCCTTCGTCACAGATTGCTCCGTCATAAAGACATATATCGCCGGGACGCTTAGTATCCGAAGGACGTTGCTCAAGGAAAGTGAAGATGACAATCGATTGGGTCTGCAAACACCACAGCGATCTGGGGAAAGAGCAGCTGTACGCCATTCTCCAGTTGCGCGCAGAAGTGTTCGTCGTCGAACAGAAATGCGCTTATCAGGATGTCGATGGCCAGGATCTGGAAGGGGACACCTGCCATTTGATGGCGTGGGACGGGGATCGGCTGGTGGCCTATCTGCGCTTGCTCGACCCGGAAACGCAGGGCGGCGACGTGGTGATCGGGCGGGTGATTATCGCGCCTGGCGCCCGTGGCACCGGGCTGGGGCACGAGTTGATGGCCCAGGCGTTGAAGCAGGCCGCGAAACGCTGGCCTGAGGTGCCGATCTATCTTTCGGCCCAGGCGCATTTGCAGGGGTATTACGGGCGGTACGGGTTTGTGGTGTCGGGTGAGGAGTTTCTGGAGGATGACATTCCGCATATCGGGATGCGTCGCCCCTAAGGGGCTCTTCGCGGGCAAGCCTCGCTCCTGCAGGGATTTCACCGCACCTGCAGGAGCGAGGCTTGCCCGCGAAGGCGTCATCGGCAACGCCACAAATCACGGGTATTCCAGCACCGCTTTAATCTGCCGCAGATTCCGCTCGATCCACCCCCGATCAATCGCCCCCCACTCGCGAATCCGATAGCGCCCCGCATGATTGCGCGCGCCCTCTTCCTGCTCGAACTCGCAAATGATGTCCAGGTCCGCCAATGCGGCAATTGTGTCCTGCGCCGTGCGCCGGGGCATGCCGGTTGCTTCGGTCAGCGCCGGGACGCTGCTGGCCAACCCGCTGTCGATCAGGTAGGCCACGTACAACCGGCGATAAAAGCTGCTCTTGGTCTTGCTTACATCCATTCAAACACTCCCTTTACTGCATATCCCGCCACGTCAGGTACACCCGCAGATCAAATTCCACCTGGTGATACCCCGGCAACATGTGTTCGCAGAGCTTGTAGAACGCCTTGTTGTGATCCGACTCTTTAAAGTGCGCCAGCTCATGCACGACGATCATTTTCAGAAACTCGGAGGGTGCTTCCTTGAACAACGAGGCCACCCGGATTTCCTTCTTGGACTTGAGCTTGCCGCCCTGCACCCGCGAGATTGTCGTGTGCAGGCCAAGGGCGCGATGGGTCAGGTCGAGGCGGTTGTCGAACAGCACCTTGTCGATGGCCGGCGCGTTGCGCAGGTATTCCTGCTTGAGGTCCAGCGCGAAGGTGTACAGCGCCTTGTCGCTCTGCACCGCGTGTTTTTCCGGGTAGCGCTTGCTCAGGTAGTCGCCCAGCCGACCTTCGGTGATCAGCTGGCGCACCTGGTCCTGCAACGCAGCGGGATAGGCCTGGAGGTACTTCAACGCGGTCATCAGGGTCGGCAACACGAATCACGAAAAGGTCGCCAGTGTAGCGAATTCAGCGGATCAGCGCGCTCCAGTCAAACGGCGTCACAAAGTCGCCGGCATCCTCGGCCATCATCGGCCGCCCCACCAGAAAACCTTGCACGTACTGGCAGCCGTTGGCTTGCAGCCACTCATATTGCGCGATGGTTTCCACCCCTTCGGCAATCACCAGCATCCCGTATTGCTTACACAGGTCGATCACATTGCGCACCAGCGCCGCGTCCCGTTCTGACGCCGGCAATCGGGCGATCAAATGCCGATCAAACTTGAGCGTGTCCAGTTCCAGATCGCGCAGATGCGCTAGTGAGCAAGGTCCGGAGCCGAAGTCATCCAGCGCCACCCGCACTCCAAGATTGCGCAGCAAGCGCAGGGTCTTGCGGGTTTCTTCGGGGTTTTGCATCAACGCTTCTTCCGTCACTTCGACTTCCAGATAACGCGGCTGCAAGCCGTGACGCTCCAGCACCTGGCGCAATTCAGTGACCAGGTTGGGCATGCCGAACTGGGTGCTGCTCAAACTGACGCCCAGCACCAGGTCTTCGGCAAACAAGGTTTCCCACGCTTTGCGCTGGCCGGCCCCGCGATGGTAAATCCAGCTGCCCAGACGACTGATCAGCCGCGCCTCTTCCAGCAACGGCAAAAACAGCCCCGGCGGCACGTCACCGACGCTCGGGTGCTGCCAACGCAGCAGCGCTTCGAAACCACGAATCTGCCCGCTGTCTATCGCCACCTGCGGCTGATACACGAGGTTGAAATCACGGTTCTCAATGGCGGTGCGCACGCTATCTTCGAGCATCAGCCGCGAGCGCGCCCGGCCATTCATGTCGTGATCGTAGAAACGGTATTGCTGACGGCCGGCCCGTTTGGCTTCGTACATGGCAATGTCCGACGCACGCAGCAAGCCGTCGAGGTTCGAACCGCAATCCGGGTACGTGGCGATGCCGATGCTGGCGCCCAAGGCGATATCCAGACCATCAATCTGCTGACAGATCGACACCCGCTCAATAAGTTTCTCGGCGATCTTCGCCGCTTGCTCCGGGAACTCCAGATCCAGCAGCGCCGTGAACTCATCGCCGCCCATGCGCGCCAGAATGTCAAAGGGCCGCAGACAGGCTTTCAATTGCTCGGACACCCAGCGCAGCACCCGGTCGCCGGCATCGTGTCCGAGGGAATCGTTGACGCGCTTGAAGCCGTCGAGGTCCAGGTACAGCAGCACCCAGGCGCTGTCGGACCGTTCACCGCGCAACAGCAGATTCTCCACCGTCTGGTAGAAACCGCGACGATTGAGCAGCCCGGTCAGCGGATCCGTCACCGCCTGGAATTCCAGTTGCTGATGCAGATGGCGCACCACCGACATATCCAGCACCGTCACCACCATCGCATGTTGTTCGCTAGGCAATGGCGCACAAGACAGCGCCACCGGCACTTGCTGGCCGGGCGCCGTTCGCAGCAACGCGTCGTGCAGGCGCAGGGTTTCGCCGCGCCGGTAACCGGTATAAAAGTCAGAGTCCGCCCAGACCGGGATGTGCGGCTTTTGCAGGAAATCCAGAAACTCTTTGCCTTGCAGGTCTTGCACCGTGGCATTGAGCAACCGGGACATCGCCGGGTTGGCAAAGCGGATCACACCGTCCTCACCCACCACCAGGATGCCTTCGGCGGCGTTGTCCAGCACCGAGGCATTAAACGCGCGAGCGACCTCCAGATCGTGGCTCAGGCGCTGCAAGGCACGGCGATTGCGTTGATGCTCGAGCAACGCCTGAACTTTGGGCTTGAGAATTTGCGGGTCGAACGGCTTGAACAGGTAATCCACCGCACCACTGGCATAGCCCTTGATCACGGCGTCCTGGGACTGTTCGTTAGCGGTCAGGAAAATAATCGGTGTGAGTCGGGTTCGCTGACTGCCGCGCATCAGGCGCGCCACTTCAAAACCATCCATGCCCGGCATCTGCACATCCAGCAGCACCAGGTCGACATCGTGTTCGAGCAACAGACTGAGCGCTTCGAAACCGGAAGCTGCGGTAATGACCTGCCAATCCTGGCGCTGGAGCAACGCGCGCAAGCTGATCAGGTTTTCAGGGTAATCATCGACGATTAAAAGGATCGAGCTGCCTTCAGCTGGCGTGGGGTGCGCGCATTCCATGCTGCTTCTCTTATTTCGGGGCGTCAGGCCAGTCTCTCGTGAAAACCGGCCAAATACTGAGCCTTCACTCTAGACCGGGATCCGCAAAAGCAGAAGCTGCCAGTGCGCCATCATTTAACCATCACGTACATTTGCCGACTAACGGTCGCTTCTACAGCCCCCTGAAACCGGGGAAGATGGCCTTTTGACAGGATTTTGACGCCATCCATCTGTCATTTTCGCATTAACAAATTGAACTTCTACGCTTATAAGGATGGCCCCCAAGGCCCGCGCCAGAGCTTCTGGCACGGGCGTGCAGCAAAAAAAATCGTGGAAGCTTTTGACTATGATCGATCTCGCAACCTGGAACCTTAGTGTTCCTGTCGGCAGTCCGCCGTACACCGTTGACACCCCCAAACTGGTGAACGGCTTCAAGGATCAATACTTCCACTCCGACACCGGCACCCTGTTTTTCTGGTCCCCGGTCACCGGCTCCAAAACTGCAAATGCAAAATACCCCCGCACCGAACTGCGCGAAACCTACAGCAACGGCACCCTGAAAAACTGGCTTTACCCGGACGCCGACAACTCCCTGCGCGCCACCCTCGCAGTCAACCAGGTACCGAGCACTGGCAAAATCGTCATCGGCCAGATCCACGCCTATGAAAGCCAGAAACCCATGGTGAAGCTCGAGTATCAGTACAAGACCAGCACGCAATCGGGCAACATCGTCGCCAAGGTGCGCATGCGCCCGGATGACGACGAAGGCCGGATCATCACCATCGCCACCGGGGTGAAACTTGACCGGGAGTTCTCCTACCTCATCCACCTGAGCCCGGGCGGCGCGCTGGGCATCAGTGCGGCGGGGTATCAGTGGGACACCGACATCAGCGCGACGTGGCGGGACAAGCCGCTGTATTTCAAGGCCGGGGTCTATGTGCAAGACCACACCGGGTACACCAGCGAAGGTGGGAAAGTGACGTTCAGCAAGTTGGATATTGATCACGATAAGTAAGAACACCTCTGCCCCTGTAGCAGTTGTCGAGCAACGCGAGGCTGCGTTCGAGGATGAAGTCCTCTCAATCTCGACAGCTGCTACATCGTCCGAAAAACGCGTAGGACGCCTCTGACTGTGGCGAGGGAGCTTGCTCCCGCTGGGCTACGAAGTAGCCCCAAATCCTGCCACCTGATTCCCACAGACACACCACGCCACCGATTCACGGCGCCCACGTCGCCGAATGGGAACGAGTGCCCTTGCCACAATGACCGCATACACGTCCTACAGTCCGGTTGCGGGTACCCGAATCGCTGTCTTCTAAAGTTGGCCTGTCGCTGACATTGTTAGCGATAGGGTTTCGCAGCCCTGACGATACGTGTAGTAACCTAGCGCCTCGAAAAAAGGGGCACGTAAACGCTCGCCCTCCTTTGTTATGGTGGCTGTGTGTGGGAGACCTTCGGGTCTGCCGGGTTCCTCGTATCCTCGGTCTGCGAACCCGACTACCCCGTGCTGCTCATCGACAACGACGCCCCATTACGCGAACTCCACAACTGCGTCAGCGAACGCCTCAACGCCGTCCTCAAATATTTGAATCTGATGGCGTGCACCAGCCTGCCGGACTACGCCGAGAACGACATCAACACCGTCACCAACATTGCCCGGATCATGGTTCAGGACGTCGCCGACGTTTTTGGGGTCATTGAACAGCGCGGATTTGATACACCTAAGCAGCAGTAAAAATCAGGCAATAAAAACCCGCACCACTGCGGGTTTTTACTTAAATCAAGATAAAAATCATGGCGGACCGAAATACTCACAGCCGGCCCGCAGCGCGCCCTGACTTTCATCTCGCTTTTGCTGTTATCTGCGGAACACGCAGGTCCTTTATAGTTCCTCCTAAGATCTCTTTATCATGACCAGTGCCAACCAACGTCAACTTCAGCTTATTATCTTCATACGAAACAAAAACACCTGACAATGTGGTGCCATCTTTCAGAGTTACATCAATCCGCTCCCCGCCATTCAGCAAACTCAATCGAGCCGGAATAGAAAGTTGAGTATTACTCCCGCCAAATTTACTATTTTCCATGACCCTGCTCTCCTTCAATAATAGTAAAAAGAAACCGACCAGCCTTATGTTTCAAAGAAAGGGGGCAGATTTATTTAACACCTCCCTTCCTTTTCTCTCGGTTACGCATTAAACAATAGGCGGCAGCCAGCATTAAATCACCTGTAATAAATGACAGTTTTTTATACATTTTTGCGATAACGGAGTTAACTAAAAAGCAAGCGACAACTCGAAGCAAACAAAGGGGACAGATTTATTTAATCGATTATTTGCTGCTATGCTTCACCCATCACTACAAGGACGTAGGAGGCTATATGCCCAGAATGGGACGAGTTGTTTTACCCAATTATCCGCATCATGTCGTGCAACGAGGCCACAATAGGCAGGTAGTGTTTGCCGAGCCGGGCGACTTCCAACGCTATCTCGACGACCTCCGAGAGCTCAAAACGCTATACGACGTTAAAGTCTATGCCTTCTGCTTGATGACCAATCATGTCCATCTACTACTCGCACCAGGTAACTCCGTTGCGAGTCTCGGACAATTGATGAAAGGCCTGGCAGGCCGCATGACGCGCTATCGCAACAAGCTGGAAGGACGCTCCGGAACCTTGTGGGAGAGCCGATACAAATCCAGCGTGGTTCAGACCGACACCTATTTGCTGGCTTGTAGTCGATACATCGAGCTAAATCCGGCGCGAGCGCAAATGGTACAGCGTGCACAGGATTACCCTTGGTCGAGTCTGCACCTTCGCCTCAACGAAGCAGCCGGAAATCATTGGCTTGATGAAGATCTTTGCTTTACCGAACTGGGCAACACTCACGCCGAGCGCCTTGCCCGCTATACCTCATTTATGGAACAAACGATTCCTTCCACAGAGTTGCAGTTGATCAGAGGCGCCCTTCAGCGCGGACAGCTGACGGGCAATCCCCGATTCACAGATGAGATTGAAAAAATCACCGGTTTGCGAATCTCACATCGAGTTCAAGGCAGACCTGCAAAACGACTCGAACAGAAGAACGCCGGTGACGATTATTAAATAAATCTGTCCCCTTTAAGTTACATCGACTCTCATATGATTCTCCGCAACATTATCCTAACAAAGGTAACAAAAGAGAAAAATTTATTTGATAAAATCAAACAAAGGGGACAGATCCAAAATCTGTCCCATTTTTACTCTTCCTTCTTATGCTGTCTTACCAAGACTTGCACTAAATACGGCGGCACCGCCGCCGAAATACGAAACGGTACCTTGCAGCAGTGAATAAGTTTTATCGGGGGACATTAACTTCATTTCAAAATCTGGAGAGCCATCACGGGATGCCAATGTCAGGTTAATAACAACCTTCGTGTTTGGCTGACTCATATAATAAAAATTACCCCTAACGTCATAGACCCTCCCCCCATACTCATATGTTCCGACATTTATAATATCGCGATTGGCATCGGAGTCTGTGATCTTCAAAATAGCTTTGGTATCACCACCACCGCCTTCATATGTTCCATTCAACATTATATTAATCTCCATAATTGCAAATCAGTAGAGCAACTGCATGGGTTTACCCATATCGCTCGCTCCTCGGATACGGCATATGAAAGATATGGCAAAAACAGCCTGCGGATCACCTGTAAAAAATTACAGTTTTTTATACGATTTCGAAATAACAAATAGCACAAAACATATACCATCGCGCAAATGCCAAGATCAACGCGCCTATTTAAAAACCATTACAAAGTCAATATTGCACCAGATGAAAATTATCGAGATCAGGAAAATCGAATTAGACGAGTTACTTACAAACAAAAAACCCGCCTCTCGGCGGGTTTTTTATTAATGCTATTCAAACACTCAGGGTTAGTTAACCTTAGCGTTCAACTCACCCTTCAAATAACGCTGGTACATCGCTTCCAGCGAGATCGGCTTGATCTTCGAAGCGTTGCCAGCGGTACCGAATGCTTCGTAACGAGCGATACAAACGTCGCGCATCGCAGTCACAGTCGCGCCAAAGAACTTACGCGGATCAAACTCGCTAGGATTGGTAGCCATCAAACGACGCATCGCACCCGTCGAAGCCAGACGCAAGTCAGTATCAATGTTGACCTTACGCACACCGTACTTGATGCCTTCAACAATCTCTTCAACCGGCACGCCGTAGGTTTCTTTGATGTCGCCGCCGTACTGGTTGATGATCGCCAGCCACTCTTGCGGAACCGAAGAAGAACCGTGCATCACCAAGTGGGTGTTCGGGATGCGCTTGTGGATTTCTTTGATGCGGTCGATGGCCAGCACGTCGCCGGTAGGTGGCTTGGTGAATTTGTACGCGCCGTGGCTGGTGCCGATGGCGATGGCCAGGGCGTCGACCTGGGTGCGCTTGACGAAGTCAGCGGCTTCTTCCGGGTCGGTCAGCATCTGGCTGTGATCCAGAACGCCTTCGGCGCCGATGCCGTCTTCTTCACCGGCCATGCCGGTTTCCAGCGAACCCAGGCAGCCCAGCTCGCCTTCTACCGAGACGCCGCAGGCATGAGCCATGGCCACGGTTTGTTGGGTGACACGGACGTTGTAGTCGTAGTCAGTCGGGGTCTTGCCGTCTTCGCCCAGGGAACCGTCCATCATTACCGAGCTGAAGCCCAGCTGGATGGAGCGCTGGCAGACGTCAGGGCTGGTGCCGTGGTCCTGGTGCATGCACACCGGGATGTGCGGGAATTCTTCGATGGCGGCCAGGATCAGGTGACGCAGGAACGGTGCGCCGGCGTATTTGCGAGCACCGGCCGAGGCCTGGACGATCACCGGGGAGTCAGTCTTGTCAGCGGCTTCCATGATGGCGCGCATCTGCTCAAGGTTGTTGACGTTGAAGGCTGGAACGCCGTAGCCGAACTCGGCTGCGTGGTCCAGCATCTGGCGCATGCTGATAAGTGCCATTGTGTGTGTCTCTCCCGGTTTGGGTCGTTAATCGTGCCAGCCTGCCGGAGCGGCGGCGGCTATTCAAGTTATTGCAGATCGGGGGTTGGCCCGGGCTGCGAATTCGGTGTTGCTCAAATCTTGAGAACCTGTACAGATCCACTGTGGGAGCGAGCCTGCTCGCGAATGCGGTTTCACATTCAATCTTGATGCAAGCTGATCCACCGCTTTCGCGAGCAGGCTCGCTCCCACATTTGGATCTGCTCCCACATTGGATCTGTGGTGTGTCAATTACTGCGCTTTACAACCGCGGCCAATCAAATCATTGGTGGCGACCCAGTACACCAGGCCTTCCTCACCTTTTACGTGAAACGCCAGCATGTCGTTGCTGTACAGCGAACCTTCGGCGCCCGGTTCAAGCTTCAAGCGGTAGACCTGATCGGCCCCGCCGAGGCGCACGTCGACTTCCTTGCGGCTGTCGTCGGTGTAGCGCCAGAGCACTTTGGCCTGGCTGTCGCAGGTCCAGGTGGTCCAGTTGTCCGTCGATTCGGCAGGCTTGAACAGGTTGAAATTCGAGCAACCGGCCAGCAATGCCAACGCCGTAACGGCGATAAAACCTTTCATCCATGTTCCTCGACTGACGGCGCACGCCGCCAGCCCTGAGTAAAGTGTCTGACCCGTCAAGGGCAACCATGTTCCTTGGCCGGGGTCTGGGTCTCGTATTTCTCCAGGCCATCAGGCCCGGAACGCTTGTTGATCACCGGGTTGGTTTCCGCTTGCCAGTCGGCCTGGTAGCAGCCTTTTTCCACTGACTGCGGCGCAGGTTCCGGCTTGGCTTTCGGGTTACTCCCGCAAGCCACCAGCATACCCGCGGCGATCAACAGCGCTAATGGCTTGACCATGAGAACACTCCTTTGCGTGGCCAAATGAATGACCTCAGCCCTTGGCCCGGCTTTCCAGGACTTCAACGGCAGGCAAGACCTTGCCTTCCACGAACTCGAGGAACGCGCCGCCGCCGGTAGAAATGTAGGAGATCTGGTCGGCAACGCCATATTTATCGATGGCAGCCAGGGTGTCGCCGCCGCCAGCGATGGAGAACGCCGAGCTTTCCGCGATGGCCTGGGCCAGCACTTTGGTGCCGTTACCGAACTGGTCAAATTCGAACACGCCCACCGGGCCGTTCCACAGGATGGTCTTGGACGACTTCAGCAGCTCGGCGAAATTCGCCGCGGTCTGCGGGCCGATATCCAGGATCATGTCGTCGGCGGCCACGTCAGCAATCAGCTTGACGGTGGCGGTCGCGCTTTCAGCGAATTCCTTGGCCACCACGACATCGACCGGCAGCGGCACGCTGACCTTGGCGGCGATGGCGCGAGCGGTGTCCAGCAGGTCCGGCTCGTACAGCGACTTGCCGACCGGGTGACCGGCAGCGGCCAGGAAGGTGTTGGCGATACCGCCGCCGACAATCAGCTGGTTGCAGATCTGGCTCAGGCTGTTCAGGACGTCGAGTTTGGTCGAGACCTTGGAACCGGCAACGATGGCAGCCATCGGCTGGGCCGGGGCGCCAAGGGCTTTGCCCAGTGCGTCCAGCTCAGCTGCCAGCAGCGGGCCAGCGGCGGCGACTTTGGCGAACTTGGCCACGCCATGGGTCGAACCCTCGGCGCGGTGAGCGGTGCCGAAGGCGTCCATCACGAACACATCGCACAGGGCGGCGTATTGCTGGGCCAGTTCGTCAGCGTTCTTTTTCTCGCCTTTGTTGAAGCGCACGTTTTCGAACAGCACGATGTCGCCCGCTTTCACGTCAACGCCGCCCAGGTAATCGGCGACCAGCGGCACTTCGCGGCCCAGGGCCTTGCTCAGGTAGTCAGCGACTGGCTTGAGGCTGTTCTCGGCCGAGAATTCGCCTTCGGTCGGACGACCCAGGTGCGAGCAGACCATCACGGCCGCGCCTTTTTCCAGGGCCAGCTTGATGGTCGGCAGCGAAGCCAGGATTCGCGCATCGCTGGTGACAACACCGTCCTTGACTGGGACGTTGAGGTCTTCGCGGATCAGTACGCGCTTACCTTGCAGATCGAGGTCGGTCATCTTCAACACGGTCATGGGTCGCAATTCCTGGGTTACTGTTTTTTGGAAATAGCTGTTTGCAGATAGTGTTCTGCAACGTCCAGCATTCGGTTGGCAAAACCCCATTCGTTGTCGAACCAGGCCAGGATGTTCACCAGCCGTGGGCCGGAAACTCGGGTCTGACTGGCATCGACGATGGCCGAATGTGGGTCATGGTTGAAATCACAGCTTGCATGGGGAAGCTCGGTGTAGGCCAGAAGGCCTTTGAGCGGGCCGCTGGTGGCAGCCTCGCGCAGAATCCGGTTGACCTCGGTGGCGTCGGTGTCGCTGACGGTCTGCATCGTTATGTCGAGGCAAGACACGTTAACCGTCGGCACCCGCACGGCTTTGGCCTGAATTCGCCCGGCAAGTTCCGGCAGCAGGCGTTCGATGCCACGTGCCAGACCAGTGGACACCGGAATCACCGACTGGAACGCCGAACGCGTGCGGCGCAGGTCTTCGTGATGATAGGCGTCGATGACCGGCTGATCGTTCATTGCCGAGTGAATGGTGGTGATCGACACGTATTCCAGACCAATGGCCTGATCCAGCAGGCGCAACAGCGGAACGCCGCAGTTGGTGGTGCAGGACGCGTTGGACACCAGCAGCTCGTCGCCGGTCAGGCAATCCTGGTTTACGCCGTAGACGATGGTGGCGTCGACATCCGCCTCACTGGCCATCGGCTGGGAAAACAGTACGCGGGGTGCGCCGGCGTCGAGGAAACGCTGGCCATCGGCACGCGTGTGGTAAGCGCCGGAGCACTCCAGCACCAGATCGACGCCCAGGGACGCCCAATCGATGCCTTCGGGGGTGGCACTGCGCAGGACTTTCACGCAGTCACCATTAATATGCAGACAATCGCCCTCCACTCGCACTTCGCCGGGAAAGCGCCCGTGAGTGGAGTCGAAGCGTGTCAGGTATTCGATGCTGGCCATGTCAGCCAGATCGTTGATCGCAACAATTTCAAACCCGGCCGCCGAGCCTCGCTCAAACAACGCACGCAAGACGCAACGACCAATCCGGCCGTAGCCGTTGAGTGCAACTTTGTAAGGACGCGGTTGAGGCATGGGGTTCTCGATGACGCTTGGGAATGAGGTTGCCAGGACTGCCGCCTTCGCGGGCAAGCCTCGCTCCTACAGGTCTTCGGTTGTCTTGAAAACAACGCGATCCCTTGTAGGAGCGAGGCTTGCCCGCGAAGACTTCAGCCCCGATAACGCTACTTCTGGATCAGTCTTCCAGCAGCTCTTCAGCCTGACCCAGGATGTTTTCCAGGGTAAAGCCGAACTCTTCGAACAAGGCAGGCGCAGGCGCCGACTCGCCGTAGGTGGTCATGCCGATCACGCGGCCTTCCAGGCCCACGTACTTGTACCAGTAGTCCGCGTGCGCGGCTTCGATGGCGATACGGGCGCTGACTTGCAACGGCAGAACCGCTTGCTTGTAGCCGGCGTCCTGGGCATCGAACACGCTGGTGCACGGCATCGAAACAACACGCACCTTGCGACCTTGCTCGGTCAGCTTGTCGTAAGCCTGAACCGCCAGACCGACTTCCGAACCGGTGGAGATCAGGATCAGCTCAGGCTCGCCTGCACAGTCCTTCAACACGTAACCGCCACGGGCGATATCAACGATCTGCAGCGCGCTGCGTTCCTGATGCTGCAGGTTCTGACGCGAGAAGATCAGCGCCGAAGGGCCGTCCTTGCGCTCGATGGCCTGTTTCCAGCAAACGGCCGATTCAACGGCATCGGCTGGACGCCAGGTGTCGAGGTTCGGTGTGCTGCGCAGGCTGGTCAGTTGCTCGATCGGCTGGTGAGTCGGGCCGTCTTCGCCCAGGCCGATGGAGTCGTGGGTGTAGACGAACACCACGCGCTTCTTCATCAGCGACGCCATGCGCACGGCGTTGCGGGCGTATTCCATGAACATCAGGAAGGTGGCGCCGTAAGGCACCAGACCGCCGTGCAGGGCCACGCCGTTCATGATCGCGCTCATGCCGAATTCGCGAACGCCGTAGTACATGTAATTGCCGCTGGCGTCTTCAGCCGAAACACCTTTGCAACCTTTCCACAGGGTCAGGTTGGAACCGGCCAGGTCAGCGGAGCCGCCGAGCAGTTCAGGCAACAGCGGGCCGTAGGCATTCAGTGCGTTCTGGCTGGCTTTACGGCTGGCGATGGTCTCGCCCTTGGCCGCAACTTCGGCGATGTAAGCCGAGGCTTTTTCCGCGAAGTCTTCTGGCAGATCGCCGCCCAGGCGACGGACCAGTTCGTTGGCCAGCTCAGGGAAAGCCGCAGAGTAGGCAGCGAAACGCTGATCCCACTCGGCTTCGGCCGCGCGGCCAGCTTCCTTGGCGTCCCACTCGGCATAGATGTCAGCCGGGATTTCGAACGGACCGTGGTTCCATTTCAGCGCGGCACGGGTCAAGGCGATTTCCGCGTCACCCAATGGGGCGCCGTGGCAGTCTTCTTTACCTTGCTTGTTCGGCGAACCGAAACCGATGGTGGTCTTGCAGCAGATCAGGGTTGGCTGATCGCTTTTACGCGCGGTTTCGATCGCGGTCTTGATCTCTTCCGGATCATGACCGTCGACGTTGCGGATCACCTGCCAGTTGTAGGCTTCGAAACGCTTAGGCGTGTCGTCGGTGAACCAGCCTTCGACTTCGCCATCGATGGAGATGCCGTTGTCGTCGTAGAAAGCGATCAGCTTGCCCAGGCCCAATGTACCGGCCAGGGAACCAACTTCGTGGGAAATGCCTTCCATCATGCAGCCATCACCCAGGAACACGTAGGTGTGATGATCGACAACATTGTGGCCAGGACGGTTGAACTGCGCCGCCAGGACTTTTTCAGCCAGGGCGAAACCGACGGCGTTGGCCAGGCCTTGGCCCAGAGGACCGGTGGTGGTTTCAACGCCCGGGGTGTAGCCGAATTCCGGGTGACCCGGGGTGCGGCTGTGCAGTTGGCGGAAATTTTTCAGGTCATCGATCGACAGGTCGTAGCCGGTCAGGTGCAGCAGCGAGTAGATCAACATCGAGCCGTGACCGTTGGACAGCACGAAGCGGTCACGGTCGGCGAACGATGGATTGCTCGGGTTGTGCTTCAGGTAGTCACGCCAAAGTACTTCGGCGATATCCGCCATACCCATCGGGGCACCGGGATGGCCGCTGTTGGCTTTTTGCACGGCATCCATGCTGAGGGCACGAATGGCGTTGGCACGCTCACGACGGCTGGGCATCGCTGTTCTCCTGCGGGTTCTGTATCGAGAGTGAATAAAACGAAACGGAAAAAAGGCGAGCATTTTCCCTCACCCACCCGCCTCGGGGCAATGACAGATAGTCATCTGGAGGCGTTTTTCCAATTGTTAACAGCGGTTTCGACTGATGAAACCTTTCTGCAGTTCGTTTGTTGACTGAACCTAACGTCTGGAAGTGCCATCTATCGACCAATATCAAAACTTTTTGATATTGCCCTTGCGGTGATTTCTGAGCGTCACTAGACTGCTGGCCTTATGAATTTACGCGTGCCTTCCATTCAACATGACGATTGCGATGAGCTGGCGGCCCTGTGCAAGGCCGGCGGTGATCCTCTGCGGCTGAATGTATTGCGCGCGCTGGCCAACGATTCGTTTGGCGTACTGGAACTGGCGCAGATCTTCGGTATCGGTCAGTCCGGCATGAGCCACCACCTCAAGGTCCTGGCCCAGGCCGACCTGGTGGCGACCCGCCGTGAAGGCAACGCGATTTTCTACCGTCGCGCCCTGCCCCACACCGACCTGCTGGGCGGCAAGCTGCACGCCGCCTTGCTCGAAGAAGTGGACAACCTGACGTTGCCGGCCGATGTGCAGTCGCGGATCGCTCAGGTCCATGGACAACGAGCGGCGGCCAGCCAGGACTTTTTCTCACGGGTGGCGGAGAAGTTTCGTGCCCAGCAAGACTTGATCGCCGGCCTGCCGCAATACCGCGAAAGCGTGGTGGCGCTGCTCGACAAGCTGAGTTTCAGAGACGGCGCGACGGCCATTGAAGTCGGCCCCGGCGACGGTGAGTTTCTGCCGGAACTGGCGCGCCGCTTCACCGAGGTCACGGCGCTGGACAACAGCCCGGCGATGCTCGAACTGGCGCGCCAGGTCTGCGAACGTGAAACGCTGGCTAACGTCAGCCTGCAACTGGCCGATGCATTGAATGGCGTGAGCCTCAAGGCCGATTGCGTTGTACTGAACATGGTGCTGCACCATTTCGCCGCGCCGGCCGAAGCGCTCAAGCACATGGCCGACTTGCTGCAACCGGGCGGTAGCCTGCTCGTGACAGAGTTATGTAGCCACAACCAGAGTTGGGCCAGGGAGGCCTGCGGTGATCTGTGGTTGGGGTTTGAACAGGACGATTTGGCCCGTTGGGCCACCGCTGCGGGACTCGTTCCCGGGGAAAGCCTCTATGTAGGCTTACGTAATGGTTTCCAGATCCAGGTCCGCCATTTTCAGCGACCGGCTGGCGACACTCACCATCGGTAAATTCAGGAAAAAATCGAGATGAGCGAATACTCCCTCTTCACCTCCGAGTCCGTGTCCGAAGGGCACCCGGACAAAATCGCCGACCAGATTTCCGATGCGGTGCTGGACGCCATCATTGCTGAAGACAAGTTCGCCCGCGTAGCGTGCGAAACCCTGGTTAAAACCGGCGTGGCAATCATCGCAGGTGAAGTCACCACGTCGGCCTGGGTCGACCTGGAAGAGATCGTGCGTAACGTCATTCTGGACATCGGCTACAACAGCTCCGATGTCGGCTTCGACGGTGCCACTTGCGGCGTGATGAACATCATCGGCAAACAGTCCCCTGACATCAACCAGGGTGTCGACCGTGCCAAGCCTGAAGATCAGGGCGCTGGCGACCAGGGCCTGATGTTCGGCTACGCCAGCAACGAAACCGACGTGCTGATGCCAGCACCGATCACCTTCTCGCACCAGCTTGTGCAGCGCCAGGCCGAAGCCCGTAAATCCGGCCTGCTGCCTTGGCTGCGCCCGGACGCCAAGTCGCAAGTGACTTGCCGTTACGAAGGCGGCAAGGTCGTCGGTATCGACGCCGTTGTTCTGTCGACCCAGCACAACCCTGAAGTGTCGTACAAAGACCTGCGCGAAGGCGTGATGGAGCTGATCGTCAAGCACGTGTTGCCTGCCGAACTGCTGACCAAAGACACCCAGTTCCACATCAACCCGACTGGCCAGTTCATCATTGGCGGCCCGGTGGGTGACTGCGGCCTGACCGGTCGCAAGATCATCGTCGACAGCTACGGCGGCATGGCCCGTCACGGCGGCGGCGCGTTCTCCGGCAAGGATCCATCGAAGGTTGACCGTTCGGCAGCCTACGCCGGTCGTTACGTGGCCAAGAACATCGTTGCGGCCGGCCTGGCCGAGCGTTGCGAGATTCAGGTTTCCTACGCGATCGGTGTTGCCCAGCCGACTTCGATCTCGTTGAACACCTTCGGCACCGGCAAGATCAGCGACGACAAGATCGTCAAACTGGTCCGCGAAATCTTCGACCTGCGTCCATACGCGATCACCACCATGCTCGACCTGCTGCACCCGATGTACCAGGAAACCGCTGCGTACGGCCACTTCGGTCGCACCCCGGCAACCAAGACTGTGGGCGAAGACACCTTCACCACGTTCACCTGGGAAAAGACCGACCGCGCCGACGACCTGCGTACTGCAGCCGGCCTGTAAGACTTTCCTGGCGGTACCAAAAGCCCCGCACGGTTCGCCGTGCGGGGCTTTTTATTGGTTTCGCTTTACACCGGATCGCCCCCATCGCGAGCAGGCTCGCTCCCACATTAGTCCTGTCATGCGCCAGCTTTGCCCTCACTGAAGATCCAGCCCGGAAACACCAGGCAAAACACCCACTCCTTCCTAAAAAAAATACTGACTAACCTTCAAGCATCCCCCCTGAGCAAGGACGCTCACGATGCTTCTGCGCCTGTTTTCCGCTTTGTTCCTGACCCTGCTTTGCCTGAGCTCGAACGCTGCCGACTGCCCCGACTGGTCACCCGCCCGCGCCCTGGACGAAATCACTGCCCTGCAAAAACAGATCGATTTCTGGGATGACAACTATCACCGCCATGGACGCTCGCTGGTCGCCGATGAAATCTATGATCAATCCCGCGCGCGATTGAGCGAATGGCGTGAGTGCTTTGATTTGAGTCTGGCGCCCGACCCCTTGCGCACGGCGGGCGGCAAGATGGCCCACCCCATCGCTCACACCGGCCTGGAAAAACTGCGTGATGGCGGAGCTGTCGAGCATTGGCTACGCGAGCGCAATGACATCTGGATACAACCCAAGGTCGACGGCGTGGCCGTGACGCTGATCTATCGCAACGGCTCGCTGCATCAGGCGATCAGCCGCGGTGACGGCGTCAATGGCCAGGACTGGACCGCCTCGGCCCGACAGATTGCGGCCATTCCCCGGCATCTGCCGCAACCATTGGATGTGCTGGTGCAAGGCGAACTCTACTGGCGCCTGACCGACCATGTGCAAGCCAAGGCAGGCAGCCTCAACGCCCGCTCCACGGTGGCCGGGTTGATGGCCCGCAAAGAGCTGACCGCCGAGCAGGCAGGTGGTATCGGGTTGTTTGTCTGGGATTGGCCGCAAGGTCCGGCAAGCCTGCCGGCGCGCGTGGCGGCTCTCGATGAAATGGGTTTTCCGGGCACGGCGCCCTACAGTCAGCCGATCAAGGTGTTCGCCGACGCTGAACGATGGCGCGATCACTGGTATCGCACGCCACTGCCCTTCGCCAGTGACGGCGTCGTTTTGCGCCAGAGCCAGCGACCACCGGCAGAACGCTGGCAGGCGCGCCCCTCCTTCTGGAGCGTTGCCTGGAAGTATCCGTTCGCCCAGGCACTGGCCGAAGTGCGCAAGGTCCACTTCAAGATTGGTCGCACGGGGCGGATTACTCCGGTGCTGGACCTGACGCCGGTGAAGCTGGATGACCGACAGATCAAACGGGTAAGCGTCAGCTCCCTGCGACGCTGGGAAGAGCTGGATGTCCGCCCTGGGGATCAGGTGTCCATCAGCCTGGCGGGACTGACCATTCCAAGGCTCGATGGCGTCGTGCTGCGCAGTACCGAACGCACTGAATTAAACGTGCCATCGGCAGCAGACTTTCATCATTTAAGTTGCTGGCAACCGACATCAGGCTGCGAGAGCCAATTCCTCGCGCGACTGACCTGGCTCAGCGGCAAGCAAGGACTGGCTTTGCCCCATCTCGGCCCTGGCACCTGGGAGAAACTTTTCGAAACAGGCCGCGTCGACAGCCTGTTGGATTGGTTGACCCTCGATGCTCAAGAGCTTGCTAACATTGATGGCTTCGGCGAACGCAGCGCGGCTCGTCTTCTAAACAGCTTCAATAGCGCCCGGCAACGCCCTTTCGCTCGCTGGCTCAAAGCCTTGGGGTTGCCGCCGACCGGCCAGGCACGGCTTGCCGATTCATGGCAGGAACTGGCGAATAGAAACACCGAACAATGGCAGGCAGAAGCAGGTATCGGCCCGGGACGCGCAGCGCAATTGAGCGCCTTTTTCCGCGACCCGCACGTCCTGGCACTGAGTCAAACATTACGTATGGCGGGGATTGACGGCTTTTAAACACCGAGCCCCCGGCAGCCCGGGAACCCAAAGGGGCCGACGGGCTCAAACGCCCATCGCCACATCGACCCGATTGTCTTCGCACTTGGAGCTTTTATGAAATTTCTTTCACCACTCGCCTTGCTGACCCTTTGCAGCGTGATGGCCGCTCCCCTGATGGCCGCCGAAGAAGCCCCGGGGCTGACCGGCTGCGCCGCCAAGAAACAGGGGATCATCAATCAGATCGAACTGGCCAAATCCCACGGCAATGCTGAACAGCAGGCTGGCCTCGAAACGGCCCTGAGCGAAGTCACCACCCATTGCACCGACGCCTCGCTGAAGAAAGAACGGGAAAACAAGGTGCTCGACGCCAAGCATGAAGTCAGCCAGCGCCAGGCCGATCTGGACAAGGCCATGAAGAAAGGCGATCCGGACAAGATCAACAAGCGCAAAGACAAACTTGCCGAGTCCCGAAAGGAATTGCAGAACGCGCTCGACGAGTTGGACAAGTAACCCCCGAATTGTGCGAGGGAGCTTTTGTGACGAGGGGCTTGTCGGAACGCCCCCTCGCCACAGGAATGCATTGCCAATCAATGATCCCGAAACTCTTTATGGCAGGCACTACAGGCATCTTCGACTTTCTGCACCGCCGGGCCCAGGTTACTGGCCTTGTAAGGCTGAACCTTGCTGGCAATCACCAATTCACCGGTGGCGGCTTCAAGGGTGCGGGCCATGTCCTGGAAGCGTGCCTGCTGCTGCCACACATTGTCCTTGGCGCTGCTGTGATCTTCTTCACGCACTTGCGGGAAATGTTTCCAAGGCTCACGGGACAAGGTGTCGAGTTTCACGGCGCCTTCGGCAAATTTCGGACCGTCGAACGGGATACGACCACGCAACATACCGCCCAGGTCTTCACCGGTCTTGAGCATCTGTTTGAAGATCGCCTTGCGTTGTCCCAGCGGCGAATTCGGATCAACGCCACCGCAGGCAGACAAGGTCAGGCAGGCCAGCAATACAACAGAAAGTCTTTTAAGAGTCATGGTGGCTTCAGGTCACGGGAAACGGCGGCCAGTATCCTCGTGTCATCGGCAAAGACCAATAGCCCTATTATCAATACGGGTTGTTTGAGCGCATGGAGCACTCAGGCAACCGACAAAGGAATTACTCCATGAACAGCCGTTTCAAGGCATGGCGTCACCACCTCGTGTGGACTCTTCCAATGGTGGCCGTGCTCGCCGGCTGCACCGGCGGCGATAAAGACACCCCTAAAACCCACGCCCTGGCGACCTACTCCAGTACCAGCTGGGAAGCATTGCCGGCGGTGTCCGACAATGACCTGGTCGCCGGCTTCGGCTCGTGGCGCAGCGCCTGCACCCGACTCAAGGCCGACCCGGTCTGGGGATCGACCTGCGCGGCTTCCGCCAATGTGCCGCAGACCGCCAGCGACATTCGCGGCTTCCTCAAGCAGAACCTCGACGTCTACGGCCTGCGCGCCGCCAATGACAATCCCAACGGTTTGATCACCGGCTATTACGAGCCGGTCTACCCGGGCAGCCTGACCCAGACCGAAGTGGCGAACATTCCGGTGTACGGCGTGCCCGAGGACATGATCATTGTCTCGCTGGACAGCATCTACCCGGAACTCAAAGGCAAACGCCTGCGCGGACGCCTCGAAGGTCGCGTGCTCAAGCCTTACGACGATGCGGCAACGATTGAAACCAATGGAGTAAAGGCGCCAGTGGTTGCGTGGCTGACCGACCCGATGAACCTGCAATTCCTGCAAATCCAGGGTTCGGGTCGCATCCAGCTCGACGACGGCCGCCAACTGCGCATTGCCTATGCTGACCAGAACGGCCATCCCTATCGCCCCATCGGGCGCTGGCTGGTGGAGCAAGGCGAGTTGAAGAAAGAAGACGTGACCATGGGCGCCATCAGCACGTGGGCAAAAGCCAATCCGTCGCGCATTCCAGAACTGCTGGGCAGCAACCCCAGTTACGTGTTCTTCACTCGCAACCCGGACAGCAACGAAGGGCCACGCGGCTCGCTGAACGTTCCGCTGACGGCCGGTTACAGCGCGGCAGTGGACCGCAAAGTCATTCCGCTGGGCAGCCTGTTGTGGTTATCCACGACAAAACCGGACGGTACTGCACTGATACGGCCCGTGGCGGCGCAAGACACTGGCGGCGCGATTGCCGGCGAAGTGCGTGCGGATCTGTTCTGGGGCACTGGCGAGGCGGCCGGGCAATTGGCCGGGGACATGAAACAGCAAGGGCAGATCTGGATGCTCTGGCCTAAAGGCGCGGCGTTGCCGCAAGTGCCGCAGGTTGCCGATGCGGCGAAGGCCAACCCGTAAGCCTTGTATTTGCAGTTAGATAGTCATCGCGAGCAGGCTCGTTCCCACAGTGGATCTCGGTTGTACACAGCGTTTGTGTTCACTGAAGATCAACTATGGAAGCGAGCCTGCTCGCGATGAGGCCAGACAAATCACCGCAATATTTTCAGACCGACACCACAAAGAAACTGGCAATCAACCCCATCCCCACAAACCACACCAGCGACCGCAATATCGCCCAGTCCGCCAGGTAGCAAATGATGTACAGCAGCCGACTGGTGATAAACAGCACCGCCAGCACGTTGACCGTCACCAACTGCGCCGTGCCCACCAGGTGCGCAACAATCACCGCGATCGCAAACGCCGGGGTCACTTCAAAGCTGTTCAGTTGCGCCGCATGCGCGCGCCTGCCCAGACCATTGAGCGACTCGAGAAAGTCCCGGGGGTCATGGTTGTCTTGCAGCCTGAACCTGCCACTGACCTTGGCGATGACCGTGCAGAGATAGGGCAGGAAAATCGCGATCAAAACGCACCACAGAGCAACCGTCATAAAGCAGTCCTTTCTTCAGTTTTGGAATGTTGAGTGCCCGTTAGAACTTCATGACCAAAATACCGATCAGTACGAGCCCACAGGCTAAGAGCCTTGGCCTGCCGAAAGGTTCTTTCAGGTAACGCATGCCGAACAGCACCACCAGAATCACGCTGATCTCGCGCAACGCCGCCGCTTCGGCAATCGACCCCAGTTGCATTGCCCACAGCACCAAAGCGTAGCTGAACAACACGCAGAACCCGACCGCCAGCCCCAGTCGCCACTGTTCACGCCAGAACAGCATGAACGCCGTGCGCTTGCTTACCAGCGCCAGCAACGGGAACGGCCAAGCGCTGAGCAACGTGACCCAGACCAGATAGTCCAGAGGGTGCGACCAGCGCCGTAACGCCTGGCCATCGATGAAGGTGTAGCAGCCGATGCACAGGCCGATCAGCGCCACCACCGGCAACATCGTCCACGGCAGACGCGCACCACCACCGCCCTGCCAGAGCAGGCACAGCATGCCAAACGGAATCAACAGGATTCCGAAAATCTGCTGATTTGTCAGGACTTCGCCAGCGAAGATCAGCGTCAGTGCCAGCACCACCAGCGGCGACAGCCCACGCATCAACGGATAGACCAACCCGAGGTCGCCGACCCGATACGCCTGGATCAGCAGATAGCGATAGAGCAGTTCGAACGCCGCCGACGCCAGAATCCATGGCCAGATTTCAATCGGTGGCAGCGCCACGAACGGCAGCATCAGGGCGACAAACAGCATCGCGACGCTATCCATGCAGGCCACCACCAGCAGCCGTTCGGCGCTGAATTTGATCAGGGTATTCCACGCCGCGTGCAACAGCGCCGCCACCAACACCAAAGCCGTCGCAAGCACGGCACGCTCCTTTTATTGACCACCGCGCCCCTGTCGGAGCCAGGCTTGCCGGCGAAGGCAATCTCAAGGACGCCTTCGCCGGCAAGCCTGGCTCCTACAGGACACGCGTGGATAATTGATTCGCCATATGTCAGCAGCTGTTTATACTGCAAGCGACCACGCCGCACTCAGTTGCGCACAGACTAATTCCAATAATTTCTGCCCCTGCCCGCGCTCATCGAGAACGGTCATCGGCATGCGTATGCCTGATCAAAGCGTCAAGACTACCGACAGAGACCTTGCGCATGCCACTCGCCTTGCTCGCCCTCGCTGTTGCCGCGTTCGGCATCGGCACCACTGAATTCGTCATCATGGGTTTGCTGCCCGACGTCGCCCGCGACCTCGCCGTGAGCATTCCCCACGCCGGCCTGCTGATCACCGGCTACGCCCTGGGCGTGGTGTTCGGCGCGCCGATTCTTGCGATCGGCACCGCCAACATGCCGCGCAAAGCCACGCTGCTGGGCATGACGCTGATGTTCATCCTCGGCAACGTGCTGTGCGCATTGGCACCGAACTATGCCACGTTGATGGCCGCGCGAGTGGTCACCGCGCTGTGCCACGGTGCGTTCTTCGGCATTGGCTCGGTAGTCGCGGCGGGCCTGGTTGCACCGAACAAAAGGGCGCAGGCCATTGCCATGATGTTCACCGGCCTGACGCTGGCCAACGTGCTCGGCGTGCCGTTGGGCACCGCGCTCGGGCAATACGCCGGTTGGCGTTCGACGTTCTGGGCGGTCTCGGTGATCGGGGTGATTGCAGCCCTCGCGCAGTGGCTCTGGCTGCCGAAGGACATCGCGATGGACAAGGCCAACCTCGCCAGCGAGTTCAAAGTGCTGGGCAAGGTCAATGTGTTGTTGGCATTGGGCATGAGCGTGCTGGCGTCGACCAGTCTGTTCAGCGTGTTCACCTACATCGCGCCGATTCTGCAGGACATCACCGGTGTCAGCCCCCATGGCGTGACGATTATGCTGTTGTTGTTTGGCGTCGGCCTGACGGCGGGCAGCATGCTGGGTGGTCGCCTGGCGGACAGCCGATTGCTGCCTTCATTGGTGGGCATGGCGCTGGCCGTGGCGGTGGTATTGGCTGCCTTTAGCCAGACCAGTCACTCGGTGATTCCGGCGGCGATCACACTGGTGCTGTGGGGGATTTTCGCGTTTGCCCTGTGCCCGATTCTGCAACTGCTGATCATCGATCAGGCGCATGAAGCGCCGAATCTTGGCTCGACGCTGAACCAGAGCGCCTTCAATCTTGGCAACGCAGCAGGTGCGTGGATCGGCGGGCTGGTGGTTGCCAGCGGTGCGGACCTGGCGGATCTGCCGTGGACCGGTGCGCTGGTCAGTGGCCTGACGGTGCTGACCGCGCTGTTCTACATCTATCTGCAACGCCGCGGTGCGACTGCGGTCAATGTGTCCGGCTGAATCATTGCGTCGCTGCTGACACCGCTATCGCGAGCAGGCTCGCTCCCACAGTGGATCTCCAGTGCACACAGATTCTGTGTACGACCGAATTCCATGTGGGAGCGAGCCTGCTCGCGAAGAAACTGACTCGGTGCAACTGCCTTAAACCCCACCCCCCCATCCAAGGACCCCGGATGCTCGAACTTGTCGCTGCCTTTATCTGCCTGACCACACTCCTCACCTACGTGAATTTCCGCTTCATCGGCCTGCCTCCGACCATCGGGGTCATGGTCACCGCGCTGATGTTTTCCCTGCTGCTGCAAGGCCTGAGCTTGCTCGGCTACCCCGGCCTCGAAGAGCGCATTCAGCAACTGATCAGCCAGATCGACTTTGGCGATCTGCTGATGAACTGGATGCTTTCCTTCCTGCTGTTCGCCGGCGCCCTGCACGTCAACCTCAATGACCTGCGCAGCTACCGCTGGCCCATCGGGCTGCTGGCGACCTTCGGCGTATTGATCGCCACGGCGGTGATCGGCAGCCTCGCCTATTACATTTTTGCCCTGTTCGGCTGGCACGTGAGCTTCCTTTATTGCCTGCTGTTCGGTGCGCTGGTTTCCCCCACCGACCCGATCGCGGTCCTCGGCGTGCTACGGACTGCCAATGCGTCCAAGCCTCTGAAAACCACCATCGTCGGCGAGTCGCTGTTCAACGACGGCACGGCCGTGGTGGTGTTCACCGTGTTGCTGGGCATTGCGCAACTCGGCGAGACCCCGACCGTCGGCGCCACAGCGATGCTGTTCGCCCATGAGGCGATTGGCGGCGTGCTGTTCGGTGGGCTGATCGGTTATCTGGTGTACCTGATGATCAAGAGCATCGAGCAGCATCAGATCGAGGTCATGCTGACCCTGGCGCTGGTGATCGGCGGCTCGGCCATGGCGTCGGAGCTGCATGTGTCCGCCCCCATCGCGATGGTCGTCGCGGGTCTGATCATCGGTAACCTGGGCCGCAACCTGGCGATGAACGACATGACGCGCAAGTACCTGGACGGCTTCTGGGAATTGCTCGATGACATGCTCAACGCCCTGCTGTTCGCTCTGATCGGCATGGAGCTGTTGCTGCTACCGTTCAATTGGCTGCACGTGCTGGCGGCGAGTTTGCTGGCGCTGGCGATTCTGCTTTCGCGCCTGCTGACGGTCGCGCCGGCCATCATGCTGCTGCGGCGCTGGCGCACCGTGCCGCGCGGGACAATCCGGATTCTGACCTGGGGTGGTTTGCGCGGCGGTGTTTCGGTGGCCCTGGCCCTGGCCCTGCCGCTGGGCCCGGAGCGCGACTTGCTGCTGAGCATCACCTACATCGTGGTGCTGTCGTCGATCCTGCTGCAGGGTTTGAGCATCGGCAAACTGGTCAAGCACGTGACCCGGGATGAGCCTGCGCCAGCGGCACAGGCCGAGCATCACTGATTACTTTTTGCTCTTCTGCGGATCAGGCTCCGACGCCTGATCCGCCGTCTTCTTCGGCGGACCGCTCTCGCTACGGATCTGCGCGTGGCTGATCAGCGCGAAGATGAAGCTGCCGCCGATGATGTTCCCCGCCAGCGTCGGCCCGGCGAACACCAGCCAGAAATCCTTCCACGGCAATTCGCCGGCAAACACCAGGTACGAGACCTCGGCCGAACCGACCACGATGTGGGTGAAATCCCCCAGCGCCATCAGGTAAGTGATGAGGATGATGATCCACATCTTGGCGCTCTCCATGGACGGGATCATCCAGACCATGGTGGCAATCATCCAGCCCGACACGATGCCTTTGGCGAACATCTGGCTGGCGTCGTTTTCCATGATCTTGCGCCCGATATCGAGGAAGGCCAGGTCGGTCTTGCTGTCGAAAATCGGCAGATGGAGCATCACGTAGGCCACGAGCAGCGTGCCGCAGAGGTTGCCGACCAGCACCACCGACCACAGGCGTAGCAATCGCCCGAAATTGTTCAGTGTGGGTTTGGTCATGATCGGCAGCACGGCCGTCAGGGTGTTCTCGGTGAACAACTGCTGACGGGCGAGGATTACCGCAAGAAAGCCAGCGCAATAGCCGAAACTGGCGATCACCTTGAAGCCTTCACCGTCCGGCAGTCGGGAATTGAGCAGTCCCATGGCCATCAACGACAGGCCCATGGTCAGGCCGGCGGCGAGTGCCGACCACCACAAGGCGGCGACGCTGCGTTCGAGCTCCTGATCGCCCTGGGTGCGGATGATTTCATGCAGCACCGCAGCCCGCGGTGGCTGGTTTTTGTCGACGTCGTGCTGTTCTTCCGGCGACAGGTTGGGGGTCTTGCCGTCTTGCTTGATGTCCATAGCGCTCCGGAACAGGTGATGTGTCATGTAGGTACGACACGCGCGGCCCGGAGCTGTTCACTGACCGTCCAACGAAACTGGCTCTGTAGGAGCGAGGCTTTCCAGCGAAGGGTTCACCTCGGTATTGGTGGTGACACAAATGACGCCTTCGCGAGCAAGCTTCGCTCCTACGGGGGCTCGCATTACTCGCTGGCGACGTCGTCCTTGAACTGGTCTTTGACGTACTTGATCTCGGTCTGGCCGTGCGGCGCGGGCAAGCCGTCTTCACCCAGGTTGACGAAGACAATCTTATCCACCGTCAGGATGCTTTTGCGGGTGATCTTGTTGCGTACTTCGCATTTCAGGGTTATCGAGGTACGACCGAACTCGGTGGCAGTGATGCCCAGTTCGATGATGTCGCCCTGGCGCGAGGCGCTGACGAAGTTGATCTCGGAAATGTACTTGGTGACCACTCGCTGATTGCCCAGCTGGACGATGGCGTAGATCGCCGCTTCTTCGTCGAGCCAGCGCAACAGGCTACCGCCGAACAGTGTGCCGTTGGGGTTGAGGTCTTCGGGTTTTACCCATTTGCGGGTGTGGAAATTCATAGGGGGCTCCAGGATTGAGGCGTTTGAGCGATAGGGTTCTGCCCCCAGCTTCAAGTTTTAAGCGCCAAGCTGCAAGTAAATGCAGATTCGCTGTTGCTTGCCGCTTGTAGCTTGTCACTTGCCACTAGCCGGACAAAGGAAGCTATAATCGCCACCGATTTAAAACGGCTACTACCGTTTTCCCGCCACCTGTCCGAGGGGCGCTGCAGCAGGTTCGACCTGTCAGGCTCGGATGGGGCGTTGACTGGCCATGATCGGCCGGACACTAAACGCACAACGGCGCCCATTCGCATACATTACGAATGGAGGCTCATCATGAGCGCTGTTATCACGCCTGCAGATTTTAACGATTACAAAGTGGCCGACATGTCCCTGGCTGCCTGGGGCCGTCGCGAAACCATCATCGCCGAATCCGAAATGCCAGCCCTGATGGGTCTGCGCCGCAAGTACGCCGGTGAGCAGCCACTCAAAGGCGCCAAGATCCTTGGCTGCATCCACATGACCATTCAGACTGCCGTGCTGATCGAAACCCTGGTTGCCCTGGGTGCCGAAGTGCGTTGGTCGTCCTGCAACATTTTCTCGACTCAAGACCAGGCCGCTGCCGCTATCGCTGCTGCCGGTATCGCGGTTTATGCCTGGAAAGGCGAAACCGAAGAAGAGTACGAGTGGTGCCTGGAGCAAACCATCCTCAAAGATGGCGCGCCTTGGGATGCCAACATGATCCTCGACGACGGCGGCGACCTGACCGAGCTGCTGCACAAGAAATACCCGGCGATCCTGGATCGCGTCCACGGCGTCACCGAAGAAACCACCACTGGCGTTCACCGCCTGCTGGACATGCTGGCCAAGGGCGAGCTGAAAATCCCGGCCATCAACGTCAACGACTCGGTGACCAAGAGCAAGAACGACAACAAGTACGGCTGCCGTCACAGCCTGAACGATGCGATCAAGCGTGGTACTGACCACCTGCTGTCCGGCAAGCAAGCGCTGGTCATCGGTTACGGTGACGTGGGCAAGGGCTCCGCTCAGTCCCTGCGTCAGGAAGGCATGATCGTCAAGGTCTCCGAAGTCGACCCGATCTGCGCCATGCAAGCCTGCATGGACGGCTACGAGCTGGTTTCGCCGTTCATCGACGGTATCAACAACGGTACTGAAGCCAGCATCGACAAAGCCCTGCTGGGCAAGATCGACCTGATCGTGACCACCACCGGCAACGTCAATGTTTGCGATGCAAACATGCTCAAAGCCCTGAAGAAGCGCGCTGTTGTCTGCAACATCGGCCACTTCGACAACGAAATCGACACCGCTTTCATGCGCAAGAACTGGGCATGGGAAGAAGTGAAGCCGCAGGTTCACAAAATTCACCGTACCGGCCCTGGCGCATTCGATGCCCAGAACGACGACTACCTGATCCTGCTGGCCGAAGGCCGTCTGGTTAACCTGGGTAACGCTACCGGTCACCCAAGCCGCATCATGGACGGTTCGTTCGCCAACCAGGTTCTGGCGCAGATCTTCCTGTTCGGCCAGAAGTACGCCGACCTGTCGCCAGCCCAGAAAGCCGAGCGCCTGACCGTTGAAGTACTGCCGAAGAAACTCGACGAAGAAGTGGCCCTGGAAATGGTCCGCGGTTTCGGCGGCGTTGTGACTCAACTGACCAAGACCCAGGCCGACTACATCGGCGTGACCGTCGAAGGTCCGTTCAAGCCGCACGCTTACCGCTACTAAGACAAAGCAGCTGCGAGCTTTAAGCTTCAAGCGGCAAGCAAGGTCAAAAGCCGAACTTGCCGCGCGAAGCTCGAGAGCTCTGCCCCTATTCCAAAACAGTTTCAGGCAGCAGGCTCCAGGCACAAGAGATCAGCGCACCTCCGCTTCTCTTGCAGCTCGCAGCTTGCAGCTTGTAGCTGGAGGTTCCCTCCATGTCCCAAGACCGTCGCTACAGCTTCGAGTTCTTCCCTACGAAGACCGACGCTGGGCATGAAAAGCTACTCGCCACTGCCCGTCAGCTGGCCACGTACAACCCCGATTTCTTCTCCTGCACTTATGGCGCTGGCGGTTCGACCCGTGATCGCACGCTCAACACCGTGTTGCAGCTCGAAAGCGAAGTCAAAGTCCCGGCTGCGCCGCATCTGTCTTGCGTTGGCGACAGCAAGGACGACCTGCGCGGCCTGCTGGCTCAATACAAGGCAGCCGGCATCAAGCGTATCGTTGCCCTGCGCGGTGACCTGCCATCCGGCATGGGCATGGCCAGCGGCGAAATGCGCCACGCCAATGACCTGGTTGAGTTCATTCGTGAAGAAACCGGCGATCACTTCCACATCGAAGTCGCCGCCTACCCGGAGATGCATCCGCAAGCGCGCAATTTCGAAGACGATCTGAACAACTTCGTGCGCAAGGCTAACGCTGGCGCCGACAGTGCGATCACCCAGTACTTCTTCAACGCCGACAGCTACTTCTACTTCGTCGAGCGTGTACGGGCGATGGGCGTGAACATCCCGATCGTGCCGGGGATCATGCCGATCACCAACTACAGCAAGCTCGCGCGTTTCTCCGACGCTTGCGGTGCGGAAATCCCGCGCTGGATCCGCAAACAGCTGGAAGCCTACGGCGACGACACCCAGAGCATTCAAGGCTTTGGTGAGCAAGTCATCACCGAAATGTGCGAACGCCTGCTGCAAGGTGGCGCACCGGGGCTACACTTCTACACACTGAACCAGGCTGAAGCGAGCCTGGCGGTGTGGAACAACCTGAAGCTGCCGCGCTGAAACAGTGCAGCACTCCAATGAAGGCTCTGGCGCAATCCAGGGCCTTTTTTATGGATTGCGCCTCGGGCCAGAGCTTCTGGATCCGATTTCTGGCTCTTTATGACTTCTCGTCGTAATCTCAAGCCATGCCTCTGATCGCACAGTTACTCACCGTGTTTCTATTCTCTTGCCTGAGCTTTGCCGCCCGGGGCGAGAAGTTGCGCATTGTCACCGAGCCGTGGGCGCCTTATGTCTATGAGGAAAACGGCAAATCCCTGGGCCTGGATTACGAAACCACGGCGATCGTGTTCAAACGCCTGGGGATCGAAGTGGACTGGCAGTTCCTGCCATGGAAACGCTGCCTGTCGATGCTTGAAACAGGCCAGGCGGATGGAGCGCTGGACATTTTTCACAGCGATGAACGCGACGCTACCTTGCTCTACCCCAGCGAACCGCTGTCGGAAGTCGAGTTCGTGATGTTCTACGCTAATGAGCGGCCCCATCCGTTCCGCACCCTCGACGACCTGAAAGGCCTGACCGTCGGCACCTCGCCGGGCTACCTCTATAGCAAGGATTTCAGCGAGTCGACTTTGTTCACCCGGGAGCCGGCGCCAACCCATGAAGCCAACTTCGGCAAACTGGTGCGCGGGCGGATCGACCTGCTGATCACTGATCGCCGGGTCGGGCAGCACTTGCTCGACGAATTGGGCATCCGCGACAAGATCACCGAAAACCCCACCGTCATCAGCCGCCAGAGCCAGTTTTTGGCGGTACGCCGTAACGCCGGCATGGATTTGCTGGTGCAGCGTTTCGGTGCCGAACTCAAGCGCTTCAAGCGCGAGCCCGCCTACGCTGAGCTCAGCGCCCGTTATGGCGCAGGCCCGGGGGTGCAAGCCGCCGCCACCACCACCGAAAAAACCGTTGAGCAGCAGGAAAGCGGCGCGCAGTGATTGCTCTGTTATACTCCGGCCTTCCCGCCAGGCTCACGCCCGGACGCTCGGACTTGTTCAAGGCATCTCGATCCGCTACAGCGCAGCTTTTCAGCCCGCGCGAGCGCTCCAGACGAGCTTTCAAGGCCCAGCAGGACCGGACGGGATTGCGTTCCTCTTAAACGCCATTCGCGCCAGGCAAGACTCCCATTGGGCCAAGCCCTAACTAAAACAGGATTACTCATGTCCTTTGCTTCCCTCGGTCTCTCCGAGGCTTTAGTCCGCGCCATCGAGGCAGCGGGCTATACCGAGCCTACTCCGGTGCAACAGCGGGCTATCCCCGCCGTGTTGCAAGGTCGCGACCTGATGGTCGCGGCTCAGACAGGTACTGGTAAAACCGGCGGCTTCGCCCTTCCGATTCTGGAGCGGTTGTTCCCCAACGGTCACCCGGACAAATCCCAGCGTCACGGCCCGCGCCAACCGCGCGTACTGGTCCTGACCCCTACCCGCGAACTCGCGGCTCAAGTACACGAGAGCTTCAAGGTTTATGCCCGTGACCTGAAGTTCGTCAGCGCCTGCATCTTCGGCGGCGTCGGCATGAACCCGCAGGTTCAGGCCATGTCCCGTGGTGTCGACGTGCTGGTGGCCTGCCCTGGCCGCCTGCTCGACCTCGCCGGCCAAGGCAGCGTCGATTTGTCCCACGTGGAAATCCTCGTGCTGGACGAAGCCGACCGCATGCTCGACATGGGCTTTGTCCATGACGTGAAGAAGGTCCTGGCTCGCCTGCCGAGCAAACGTCAGAACCTGCTGTTCTCGGCGACCTTCTCCAAAGACATCACCGACCTTGCCGGCAAGCTGCTGCACAACCCGGAACGCATCGAAGTTACGCCGCCGAACACCACGGTCGAGCGCATCGAGCAACGCGTCTTCCGCCTGCCAGCCAACCACAAGCGTTCGCTGTTGGCGCACCTGATCACCGCTGGCGCCTGGGAACAGGTCCTGGTGTTCACCCGCACCAAGCACGGCGCCAACCGTCTGGCCGAGTACCTGGACAAACACGGCCTCAGCGCCGTCGCGATCCACGGCAACAAGAGCCAGAACGCCCGCACCAAAGCCTTGGCCGACTTCAAGGCCGGTGAAGTGCGCATTCTGGTCGCCACCGACATCGCCGCTCGCGGCCTCGACATCGACCAGTTGCCACACGTGGTCAACTTCGAGCTGCCGAACGTCGACGAAGATTACGTTCACCGTATCGGCCGTACCGGCCGTGCCGGTCGTTCGGGCGAGGCGATCTCGCTGGTCGCCCCGGACGAAGAAAAGCTGCTGAAAAGCATCGAGCGCATGACCAAGCAGAAGATTGCCGATGGCAACCTGATGGGCTTCGACTCCAGCGCTGTAGAAGCCGAGAAACCGGAAGTTCGCGAGCGTCCGGATGTGCGTAACCCACGTAACCCACGTGGCCCGCGCGGCGACGGCCCGAACGGCACCGGCGGTGGCGGCGGTCGTAAAGACAAGGGCAAGGACAAGGGCGGCAAGGAAAAAGCGCCTGCCACTGGCCGTGGCGATCGCCCGGCCCGTGAACACAAGCCACGCGAAGGCACCCCGGCTCGCGAGCAACAGCGTCCGGCTCCTCGTGCTGCCGTTGATCGTGCGCCGGACGAGTTCCTGGACGACGATGTGGATAACTTCGGTAACCGCGTTGACTACGTGCCTCAAGCCAAACCGGCTCAGGGCCGTGGCCGCCGTCCGGGTGCTCCGGCACCAGGCGCGGCAGCCGGCGCAGGTGCTCCACGCACCGGCGGCAAGCCTCAGGGTCGCCAAAGCGGTCCGCGCAGCAGCGACGGCGCCACCACCGGCACGCCGCCGGCCAAGCGCAGTGGCCCACGTAACGGCGCTCCACGTGACGGCCAGGCCCGTCGTGAAGAGTCCCGCAACCGTCGTCCGGCTCGCACCGACGACCAGCCACGTTCGGAACCGGCCGTGCAAAACCCGCGCGGCCCGGCACCGAAGATCATTCACAAGGAGTCGAAAACCGATCGTTTCCCGACTCCAGAGCAACTTGATCAACTGCCAGGCCGTCCACGCGGTGAGAAGCCAGCGTTGCTGACCCGCAATCGCTGATTTAGCACTGCCATAAAAAATGCCCCGGCTCTCACGACCCGGGGCATTTTTTTGGCCTGACGCAACCCCCTGTAGGAGCGAGGCTTGCCCGCGAAGGGGTCAACCGGATTTCTGTGGAGAGGCCGCTGGCGCTTTCGCGGGCAAGCCTCGCTCCTACAGGATTTTGGGTGCGACGCAGATTATGTTCGGCCATAAAAAACGCCCCCGATCGCGAGATCGGGGGCGTTTTCGTGTCAGGGGCGAAAATTACTTCGCCTTCACACCTTCAAACGAAACGTACAACTCGACGGCATCGGACGCTGGGCCCAGGTCTTTCTGCTTGCCGAAGTCGGAACGCTTGATGCTGGTGGTGCCTTCGAAGCCGGCACGGTAGCCGCCCCATGGATCCTTGCCTTCGCCCAGGAAGGTAGCCTTGACCACGACTGGCTTGGTCACGCCAAGGATGGTCAGGTCGCCGGTCACGTCGGCAGTGTCTTTGCCAGCGGCGTTTTTGCCGGTGGATTTAACGCTGGTGGAGACGAACTTGGCTTTAGACCCGTCCAGGAAGTCTTTGCTGGCGATGTGCTTGTCGCGCTCGGCATGGTTGGTGAACACACTGGCGGTGTTGACGTTGAACTCGATCTTGCTCGCTTCCGGCTTGGCCGCATCGAAGCTGAACTTGCCGTCGATGTCCTTGAAGGTACCGGTGATGTAGCTGTATCCCAAGTGGCTGATCTTGAAGTCAACGAAGGCGTGCTGGCCTTCTTTGTCGACGACGTAGTCAGCCGCCATCACGTTAGCGGACAGCAGAGCCGAACCGATTGCCAGAGCAGCGAGTGTTTTTTTCAACATGCTTTCTATTCCTTTGGAGTCGAGGTTGAACTTCAGGCTTTGCGGCCCAGCATTCGATTGAGGGTCGCATCACGATCGATAAAGTGGTGCTTCAATGCTGCCAACGCGTGGAGACCGGAAAAAATTACCAGCGCCCACGCCAGATACAGATGAATCACACCGGCGGTGTCTGCCTGGTCCGGTAGTCCGGAAACCAGCGCAGGAATTTCAAACAGGCCAAACACCGAAATCCCGACACCGTCTGCGGTGGAAATCAGGTATCCGGCAATCATCACAGCAAACAGGCTGAAGTACAGGAACGAATGACCGAACTTGGCGCCGAGACGCGTCATGCGGCTATATGTCTCCAGTGTCGGCGGTGGCGGGCTGATAAAGCGCCACAACACCCGCAGGACCATGACAGCCAACAACACCAGGCCAATGCTCTTGTGCAATTCCGGCGCGTCTTTGCGCCAGGTGCTGTAGTAGTCGAGACCGACCATCCACAAGCCCAGCGCGAACAAACCGAAGACCGCCAGCGCCACGCCCCAGTGCATGAAGACGCTGACCCAACCGTAGCGGGAAGAAGAGTTACGTAGCTGCATTGCCCAAATCCTGTGAGAACTGCGACCAAGACTATCGAGTTATCTATCGAATTAAAGCGGAAAATTTCGCTTTGAAATATCGAGAAATACGATCAAGAGTCTGAAATAGAGTCGTTAAGGAAAGATTAAAGACCAATGTGTAATAAAAAATGAAGTCCAGCCATGGAACACCTGCGCCACAAGATTTATTCGATTCTTGTGATTGGTTTCTTTCAGGCATAAAAAAACGCGGCATGTCTGCCGCGTTTCTTTGAGTGCCAAAAGCTTACTGCGCTTTGGTTTCCGTCGCCGGGGTCGTAGAAGTTTTTGCCGCTGGTTTCTTCGCGGTTTCAGCCTTCTTCGCCGGGGCTTTGGCCGGCGCTTTTTTGGCTTCGGTCTTGGCAGCAGGCTTTTTCACCGGGGCTTTCTTGGCCGGCTCGGCTTTCACCGGGACCACAGGCTTCGGCGCTTCAACCGGTACAGGTGCTGGAGTCGGTGCCGGCGTTGGAGCAGGTGTCGGCGCCACTGGCTCTGGTGCCTTGACCGGTTCCGGCTTCTTGTCGTCATCGGACGAACCACCGAACAGGTTGGTGAAGAAGTTGCCTTTCTTCGCCGCCACCGCGCCGGCCGCTACAGCGGTCGCTGCCGGCACAACCTTCGCAGGCTCAAACGACTTGCCCGCCGCCAGGTCTTCAACCTGACTGGCTGCACGTTGACCGGTGCGCAATGCGCCTTCCAGCGTGCCTGGGTACAAGGTGTCGGTGTGTTCGCCAGCGAACGCTACGCGTTGCAGCGGACGTTCCCACAGGCGCCAGTATTTGCTGATCTGGCCCGGGCCGAAGGCCAGGTAAGCGCCGCCCATCGACGGGTCGGTGCTGTAGCGGCGGATTTCATAACCGGTGAACGAACCGCGCGCCTGTGGATAAAACGCATGCAGACGAATCAGCACCTGGTCGACCATCTGCTTGTCGCCGAACGCCTGCATCACCCGTGCGTTGTCGCCGGACAGGTTGATCACCACGTTGGCGCCACCCTTCAGCGCCGGCTCGACCCACAACATGCCCAGGCCGGTGTTGCTGTAGATCTCGCCGGACATGCGCGCCTTGCTTTCCCACACTGGCGTCTTGAACTTCAGCATAATCTGGTCACGCCAGCCGTAGTTGGTGCCCTTGATAGCACCCAGGTGCTGGGCGTCCAGCGCCGGGATCATCTGAATCTTGTTCAGGGCGCGCAACGGCACGGCCACCACCACGTAGTCAGCCTGATAGCCAACGCTGCCGACTTTGACGGTCACACCGTCCTTGTCCTGGTTGATGGACGACACCGGAGAGCTGGTCTTGATGGTTTTCAGCTGTTTGACGAAGGCCTGGGCCAGTACCGGGCTACCACCGAGCAGGCGCGAAGCGCGCAGGTCACGGTCGGAGACGCCACGGTAAACACGGCTCTGCTGTGCGAAATACAGCAACGACAGGCGCGAAGGTTCGTCGTAACGGGTACGAATCTGCTGGTTCACCAACTGACGTGCCGTGGCTGGCAGGCTCAGACGGTCGAGCCAGTTGGAAACGTTGATCTGATCCAGAGCGTGCAGCGTACTGTTGGCCGCCGGGTTCTGTGGATCTTCGATCGAACGCGCCAGATCGTCCAAGGTCTTTTCGTAGCGCTTGAGGGCTTCGGCGGTGGCCGGTTCCTTGGTGGCCAGGTCGGCGGCGGTGTAATACACGCCATCGATCAGGTAGCTCGGGGTCCGCACGAATTCAGGAGCTGGCGTGGTGCTCAGCTTGAAGGTCGATACGTATTTGTTCAGCACCGGTTGGGTCTTGTCGTTGCCGATCCACTCACTGGTGGCCATACCGGAGCGACCGCCCAGGCTCGGCTTGGCTTCCAGCAGGGTCACCTGCCAGCCTTTGTTCTGCAGTTCATAAGCGGCAGTAAGGCCCGAGAGCCCGCCGCCGATCACGATCGCCGTTTTATCCTTGGCCAGCGCAGACACGCTGAACAGCCCCAACATCACCAGCGCACAGGCGCGCAGCCAACCAGCAGACATTCAGCGAACTCCGGAAATACACGAGGAAATAGCGGTTTTACGAGTCAGACGACTCAAAGAACCGCGAAGAATACGTCAGCCATCAAAAGGCCGCCAGCGACGTCTATCGACCTATACAAAGTAGCTCAATCGACACAATGGGTTGTCCCCGTGCGATGCATTGCATAGGCTTGCGCGATTGTTTGCCCGCGAAACCAGCGAGCCGCCTCGAGGAGACTGAACATGGGCCTGAATAATCAGTGGATGCAACGCGATCTTGCGGTGTTGTGGCATCCCTGCACCCAGATGAAAGACCACGAACAGCTGCCACTGATCCCGATCAAGCGCGGTGAAGGCGTATGGCTGGAAGACTTCGAAGGCAAACGCTACCTCGACGCCGTCAGCTCCTGGTGGGTCAACGTATTTGGCCACGCCAACCCGCGCATCAACCAGCGCATCAAGGATCAGGTCGATCAGCTGGAGCACGTGATTCTGGCCGGTTTCAGCCATCAGCCGGTGATCGAGCTGTCGGAGCGTCTGGTGAAGATGACGCCGGAAGGCCTGACGCGGTGCTTCTACGCCGATAACGGTTCGTCCTGCATCGAAGTCGCGCTGAAAATGAGCTTTCACTACTGGCTCAACCGCGGCCAGCCGAACAAGAAGCGCTTTGTCACCCTGACCAACAGCTACCACGGCGAAACCATGGCGGCGATGTCGGTGGGCGATGTGCCGCTGTTCACCGAAACCTACAAGGCGTTGCTGCTGGACACCATCAAGGTACCGAGCCCCGATTGCTACTTGCGCCCCGAAGGCATGAGCTGGGAAGAACACTCGCGGAACATGTTCGCGGCCATGGAACAGACGTTGGCCGAGAACCACGACACCGTTGCGGCGGTGATTGTCGAGCCGTTGATCCAGGGTGCCGGCGGCATGCGCATGTATCACCCGGTGTACCTCAAACTGCTGCGCGAAGCCTGTGATCGCTATGGCGTACACCTGATCCACGACGAAATCGCCGTCGGCTTCGGCCGCACCGGGACGATGTTCGCCTGTGAACAGGCCGGCATCCGCCCGGACTTCCTCTGCCTGTCCAAGGCCCTGACCGGCGGCTACCTGCCGCTGGCGGCCTGCGTGACGACCGAGGATGTCTACAGCGCGTTCTACGACGACTACCCGACCCTGCGCGCCTTCCTGCATTCGCACAGCTACACCGGCAACCCGCTGGCGTGCGCGGCGGCTTTGGCGACGCTGGATATCTTCGAAGAAGACAACGTCATCGAGAACAACAAGGCATTGGCGCAGCGCATGGCCAGCGCGACCGCGCACCTGGCCGATCACCCGAACGTTTCGGAAGTGCGCCAGACCGGCATGGTGCTGGCCATCGAGATGGTCAAGGACAAGGCAACAAAAGAAGCTTATCCGTGGCAAGAGCGTCGCGGTTTGAAGGTGTTCCAGCACGCGCTGGAGCGCGGTGCTTTACTTCGACCGTTGGGCAGCGTGGTGTATTTCCTGCCGCCGTATGTGATTACACCGGAGCAGATCGATTTTCTGGCCGAAGTGGCCAGTGAAGGGATCGACATCGCGACCCGTGAGGGCATCAGCGTGTCGGTGCCGAAGGACTTCCACCCCGGCTTCCGCGATCCGGGCTGAGTCACCGAAAAACCCTGTGGCGAGGGAGCTTGCTCCCGCTCGGCTGCGAAGCAGTCGTACTCCGGCTTGCGCGTTTTAACTGACAAATCGCGGTCGCCGGGTTTGGGGCTGCTTCGCAACCCAGCGGGAGCTAGCTCCCTCGCCACAAAAGCTGATTGAGCACGCTGCTATATTCGACTTTTACAGAGATCCAAGATGAGACTGTCCCGCTTCTTTATCGACGCCCCCTTGAGCACCGGCGAACACGAATTGCCCGAGGCCCAGGCCCATTACATCAGCCGCGTCCTGCGGATGGCCGAGGGTGATGCGCTGCAATTGTTCGACGGCTCAGGCCATGAGTTTCGGGCCACGCTGGTGGAGGTCGGCAAGAAGCGCGTCGTCGTGCAGATCGATGAAAGCTTCGCCGGGCAAATCGAGTCGCCCTTGCAGATCCACCTCGGCCAGGGCTTGTCCCGAGGCGAGCGCATGGATTGGGCGATTCAGAAAGCCACTGAACTGGGCGTCACCGAAATCACCCCGATCTTCAGCGACCGCTGTGAAGTCCGCCTGAAGGATGAACGCGCCGACAAACGCCTGATGCACTGGCGCCAGGTGGCGATCAGCGCGTGCGAGCAATGCGGGCGTTCACGGGTGCCGGTGATTCATCCGCCGCTGTTGCTGGCGGACTGGTTGAAGCAGACCGAGGCTGAGTTGAAACTGGTGCTGCATCCGGTGGCTGAGCCGTTGGTGAGTCATGCCAAACCGACAACCTTGGCGTTTCTGATCGGGCCTGAGGGCGGGTTGTCCGATGCGGAAGTCGAGCAGGCCAAGGCTGGCGGTTTTCACGCCGCCCGCCTCGGTCCTCGCGTATTGCGCACCGAAACCGCACCCGTCGTGGCATTAGCGGTGGCGCAACAACTGTGGGGCGACTTCTAGGTTCTGATCGTTCCCACGCTCCGCGTGGGAATGCAGCCCGTGACGCTCCGCGTCACTGGACGCAGAGCGTCCCTAGAGGCATTCCCACGCAGAGCGTGGGAACGATCTGTCCGCAACTACTGCACCGGATCACTCACCGGTTTGGCGATGATGGCTTTCAGCTCGCTGGTCATCGGGAATTCCAGGTTCAAGCCTTTGGGCGGGATCGGCTGTTGGAACCAGCGGTTGTAGATGCCGTTGATTTCGCCCGAGCTGTACAGGTCGGCCAGCGTGGAGTTGACCAGTGCCAGGAACTGCGGATCATCCTTGCGCACCATGCAGCTGTAGATTTCCCGCGACTGCTCCTCACCCACCACCACCCACTTATGCGGATCGCGGGCCTTCGCTCGTTCACCATAGAGCAGCGCGTCGTCCATATAGAACGCCGCCGCCCGACCCGACTGCAGCATCTGGAAAGCCTCGCCATGGTCCTTGGCGCTGATCACGAACATATCGATCTTGTGATCGACGTTGTAACTCTTCAGAAACCGTTCATTCGTTGTGCCCGCGGTGGTCACGACGTTCTTGCCGCGCAGGTCAGCGAAACTCTTGATGCCGCTGTCCTTCGCCGTGAGCAACTGACCCTTCACGTAGATAAACCCGTAGGAAAACGCCACTTGCTGCATGCGCTCGGCGGTCACGCCGGTGGAGCCGCACTCAAGGTCGACCGTGCCGTTCTGCACCAGCGGAATGCGCGTTTGCGAGGTCACCAGGTTGTACTTCACCTGCAGATCCGGCAGTTCAAGCTTTTGCTTGATGCGCTCGACAATCTTGCTCGCCAGGTCCACCGAATAGCCCATCGGCTGCCCCGTGTGATCACCCACGTAGGAGAACGGCACCGACGCGTCGCGATAGCCCAGCGTGATGCTCTTGGCATTGGCAACCTTGTTCAGCGTACCGGTCAGTGGCGTTTCGTTGGCCTGGACCTGACTGGCGAGCAGCAGACCGAGGGTGCAGCCGATCAACGTGATTTTTTGCATTGTTATTCTCCGTTGTGGGTTGAGCGATTAGCGGCGCGCTGCGATCACGGTGATTTCCACCAGGACCTCGGGACGGGCCAGTTGCGCCTGCAAAGTAGTGCGGGTTGGCGCTTTGCCCGGTGACAGCCACTGCGACCAGACCTCATTCATGGCGGCAAAGTCGCGGCCAATGTCGTTCAGGTAAATGGTCGCGTTGAGCAGATGATCCTTGTCGCTGTCAGCTTCGGCCAGCAACGCATCGATCTTCGCCAGCACCTCGGCGGTTTGGCCGGTGACGTCGAGGCTGTCACCCGGAACCTGTCCCGAGAGAAACACCAGATCGCCAAAGGTCACCGCGCCAGAGAGCCGGCTGTTGCTGTTGATACGGTTGATGCTCATCGGTTTTTCCTTTTCAAGTCAGGCGACGCGGGGGGCGAGGCCCTGCATTTCAATCGAGGGTGCGCGCCGGGCGATCAACTCGCTGAGCAACCGGGCGCTGCCGCAAGCCAGGGTAAAACCCAGGGCGCCATGGCCCAGGTTGAGCCACAGGTTGCGGTACGCCGTGGCCCCGATCAACGGCACGCCGCTGGGGGTGGCCGGGCGCATGCCGGCCCATTCGATGGCGGCGGTGTAATCGGCGGCATTGGGTAAGGTTTCCTGCGCCTGGCGCTTGATCAGCGCCAGACGTTTGGGGTCGAGCGCCGGGTCGAAACCGACGATGTCGACCATCGCCGCCACGCGCAGTTGATCACCGATGCGGGCATAAACGATCTTGCGGTTGTAATCGGTGATGCTCAGCTCCGGCGCGCGATGTTCGGTGCGCACGGGCAAGGTCAGGCTGTAGCCCTTGAGCGGATACAGCGGCAGGTGCATGCCGGGCAGCGCCAGCGCCGGACTGCGATGACCGGCGGCGATCACCAGTTGCTCGACCGGCAGCACGTGCGAACCCATTTCTACAGCCTGCACCGCGCCATCCGCGTGGCGAATGCCGGTGACCTTGCGTCCCAGCAAAAACTCGCAACGCCCCGACGCCTGGAGCCGAGCCAGCAGTTGCTGGCAGAAAGCATGGCAATCGGCGACTTCTTCATCAGGCGTATAAATCGCGCCCACAAACGGCGCCTCGGCAAGCGCAGGCTCCAACTGTGCGCATTCGGCACGCGACAGCACGTGCTGCTGTTGCGGATCGGCCAGGCCATGGCGCGCATGCTCAAAACTCGCGGCTTCACGAAACGTCACCAGTTTGCCGTTGCGCCGCCAGGCGAAGCCGTCGAGACGGTCTTCGTCCCGCCAGCCTTGCAGCGTGGACTGGCTCAGCAGCGCCAGACGCAGCAGGTGCGCGCCGTTGCGCTGATTCACAGAACGACGGCACGCCGCCAGGAAGGACCCCATCCAGCGCCATTGCGCCGGGTCCAGGCGCGGACGCAACTTCAGCGGAGAGTCACCGCGCAGCATCCAGCCAAGCGCCTGCAACGGCACGCCGGCATCGGCCAGAGGCGCGACGTAACGGTAGGACAACTGGCCGCCGTTGGCGAAACTGGTCTCGCTGCCCAGCGAATCCCGGGCCTCGATCAGCGTCACGTCGATGCCGTCGCGAACCAGTGCGTAAGCCGTCGTCAGGCCGATGACGCCGCCACCGATGATGCAAACCCGCTGAGCCATGTCTGTCCTTAACCGTTGTTGAAACAGGCTTCAGGTTAGGACCAGGTGACAGACCTTGAACAATGCATAAAGATGCCTGACCCATAAACAAAGGTTATGGACTTGCCATGCGACTGCGACACATCGAGATTTTCCAGGCCATTCGCCAGACCGGTTCGGTCAGCGGCGCCGCGCAGTTGCTGCACGTGTCGCAGCCGGCGGTGAGCAAAGTGCTGCAACACGCCGAGCAGCAACTGGGCTTCCCGTTATTTCTGCGGGTGCGCGGTAAATTGCAGGCCACGCCCGAAGCGCTGGAGCTTGAGCGCGAGGTCGACAAGGTCACCGAAAGCCTGCAAGGCGTGCGACGTCTGGCCCAGAGCCTGCGCCGCGAGCCGGGTCACAGCGTGAGGATCGGCGCGATCCCGGCGCTGGCCTTGTCGCTGCTGCCGCCGGCCATCAACGAGTGGACGCAACGCTACCCGGACATTGTCTGCGAGCTGTCCAGCGCCCACAGCCGTGAGTTGATGCAGAATTTGTTGATGCGCGAAGTGGATGTCGCGCTGACCTTGCAACCGCCGGATCATCCGGGCCTGAAGGCGCAGCCCCTGGCCTGCGGGGTGTTGGTGGCGCTGGCGCCGTTGGGCTATTGGACCGACGACGCCTTGGGCCAGCCATTACCCTTGATCGAACTGGCCGGCGCGCCGCTGATCGGCCTGTCCAGCGCCGATCCGCTGGCGGCCAGGCTCGACAGCTACCTTGAGGCGGTCGAGCCGCCACCACGGGTTCGGATCGCCGTGCAGACCTATTCGCTGGCGCGGGCGATGGTTGAATCCGGTGCCGGGTTGGCGGTGATCGATCCGTTTACTGCGCTTGGCGCATCCCCCGCCACCACGGCGATTCGACCTCTGGCGCCAGCGTTACCGATCACGTTGTATGCGGTCACCCGCGCCGACGAACCGCCGCCCCATACCTTGAGCGACTTGTTGCAGGTGTTCAGCCGACGGGCGCAGGCACAACTGGATCGCCTGTGTTCCTGAGGGAGCATGCCTGCTCGCGAATGCGGTGGATCAGTCAGCGATGATGTCGACTGACCTGGCGCTTTCGCGAGCAGGCTCGCTCCCACAGGTTTTTCATATAGCTGCGGTGCGATCTACAAGACATAAAACATAATCGCCACGAAGTGCAGCAGACTCCCGGCGATCACGAACAGATGCCAGATCCCGTGGGCATGACGCAAACGACTGTCCAGCGCAAAAAAGACAATGCCCACGGTGTACAACACGCCGCCCGATGCCAGCCAGGCAAAACCTGTGCTGCCCAGCGCCGCCAGCAACGGCTTGACCGCCACCAGCACGATCCAGCCCATCACCGCGTAGATCACGATCGACAGAATCCGCGCTTCCGAACGCGGTTTGATCTCTTGCAGGATGCCGATCAGCGCCAATCCCCAGACAATTCCGAACAAGGTCCAGCCCCACGGCCCGCGTAGCGTCACAAGACAGAATGGCGTGTAACTGCCGGCAATCAGCAGGTAGATCGAAAAGTGATCGACCTTCTGCATGATCGCTTTCTTGCGCCCGCGCACGCTGTGGTAAACGGTCGATGCGCTGTAAAGCACCATCAAGGTAAATCCGTAAATCGCCACGCTGACAATCTTCCACGGGCTGCCGTCCATGCTGGCAATCACCAGCATCCACACCACCCCGACCATCGCCGCCACCGCACCGACCAAATGCGTCCAGGCGTTCAATCGTTCCCCGTGATACATGTGTCGCCCACCTCAATATTCGTTACAACATCGCGCAAGGCTCAGCCCTTGAGCTTAAAAGCGCAATGTTTCAGATCACAAATCCGCGCATACGTGCACAATCGAGCCATTCGACCAAGAGTCACGCCCATGCTGATCGACGAAGAGTTGACCCTGAAAAAACTCGAGGTGTTCCTCGCCTTCATGCGCACCGGCAACCTGGCCCGGGCCGCCGCCGAGTTGCAGACCAGCAACGTCAGCGTGCACCGCGCCATTCACTCGCTGGAAAGCGCCTTGCGCTGCCCGTTGTTCAAGCATGAAGGCCGCAACCTGACACCGCTGGAAAGCGCTTATGTGCTGGAAGAACGCGCCCAGAAGCTGATTCAGGACGTGGTCGAAACCGTGCGCCTGACCCGCGAAGCGGCCGGGTTCTCCGCCGAACGCTTCAAGCTCGGCTCGTTGTATTCGCTGACGGTGAAGACGGTGCCGCAGCTGATCATGGGCCTGAAAATACGTCGCAGCGAGCTCAACATCGACTTGATCCTCGGCTCGAATTTCGACCTGCTGTACAAGCTCAAGAACATGGAGGTCGACGCGATCCTGGTGTCCCTGGACGACAGCGTCAACGACCCGGACTGCGAGCAGATTCCACTGTTCTCCGATGACATCTTCCTGGCCACGCCAGCGGATTCGAAGTTTGCCCAACGGGCGGAAGTCGACCTGGCCGAAGTGCGCGACGAAACTTTCATCACCCTCACTCAGGGGTTTGCCACGCATCAGGACGGCAACCGGGTGTTCAAGCAGGCGGGGTTCGAGCCGAAGGTGGCGATGCAGGTCAACGACATCTTCACCCTGCTGAGCATGGTCAGCTCGGGGGTGGGTTATGCGTTGCTGCCGGGGCGGATTGCGGCGGTGTATGAGAACCGTGTGAAGCTGATTCCGTTGCAGGAAAAGTATCGGTTGCAGCAGCACATTGGCGTGGTGTTTCTGAAGGCCAAGGAGCGCGATCCGAATCTGCTGGCGTTGTTGGCGGAGTGTCGGATGTATGCCAATCGCCAGGCCTGAGACCCTGTCGCGCCCTTCGCGGGCAAGCCTCGCTCCTACAGGCATTGCGCAGATCCTGTGGGCGCGTGGCTTACCCTCTAACGCATCAGCCCATTAATCCGCGCATGATCAGAAACAGCAACGAAGGCCCGAGTAAACAGCCCAATGCCGTGTAGAACGCGGCGGTCAGGCAACCATAAGGCACCAGTTTCGGATCCGTGGCCGCCAAACCGCCCGCCACACCGCTGGATGTCCCCATCAAGCCCCCGAAGATCACCGCACTGCGTGGGTTGTTCAGACCAATCATCGGCGCCACGAACGGCGTCATGACCATCACCAGAATGGCTTTGATCAACCCTGCGGCAATCGACAGCGCCATGACCTCGGAACTGGCACCGATGGCAGCCCCGGTCACCGGACCGACGATATATGTCACAGCCCCGGCACCAATGGTGGTCAGGCTGACCGCATCGGTGTATCCGAAGGCCATGGCCACGGCGACACCCGCGATGAACGACGTCCCGACGCCGACGAATAACGCCAGTACTCCAACAAAACCGGCACGTTTGAGCTCATCGACACTGACGCCAAACGCCGTGGCCACAATGGCGAAATCGCGCAACATGGCACCGCCCAGCAGGCCGATCCCGGACAGCAACGGGATGTCCACCACGCCTTTCTGGCCACCGGTCAACGCACCACCGACATACGACAACAACAGGCCGAGCAAAATGGCGATGGCCGAGCCGTGCAAGCGGCCTTTGGTGAACGTATTGGAAATCCAGTAGGACACCCACATGGTCACGCCGACAATCAGAAAGCCACTGATCAGGCCGTAACCGGTAATTACCTTCATCATCGATTCGTACATGGCGATCACCCTACCGTCTTCGGAGGAATGACAGAGGCGGGTTCCTTGTTGCCGATGCGTACCAGCACCGGCACCAAGGCAAAGGCGATAACCACCGCTGCCGTCCCCGCCAGAATCGCCATCGGCCCACCCTTGAGTGCGCCATAGACGTTTTGTTGCGCCGCCATGGCGACGACGATCGGAATATAAATTGCGCTCCAGAACTCCACGCCCTGCTCTGTCTTGCCTTTGAACCAACCACTTTTATTCAGGTAACTGCCGAGGCCGATCAACAGCAGCATCGCAATACCCACACCGCCAACGTTGGCCGGTACGCCAATCAGCTTGCCGAGCAGTTCACCGACAAAAATACCCACCAGGGTACAAAAAGCGAGAAACGCCACACCATAAATAATCATTGTTGTTGTCCTCAAAGTGCATCGTCGAATGTTGTTTTTGTTGTTCGAAGGCTTGAGTCGGTGGTCTAGGGTTGGCGGCTTCCCTCCTCACGCAACAGCGCCTGCAAGGTATCGAGGCGAGCACCGTCGAAGGCAATGACGGTGCCCTGCTCGAACACCCGGCGCGCCAGCCCGGTCAGCACCGCACCGGGCGGCAGTTCGATCTGTAGACGTACGCCACGCTCGTAAGCGCTTTGCACCGTGCCGCGCCAATCCACCACGCGGCACATGTTGAAAGCCAGGTCATCGCGCAAGGCTTCGGTGTTGATGACGGGCCGGGCGCGACTGCCGCTCAGGTAACTCAATGTCGGTGTTTTCAGTTGCACATTGGCGAAGGCTTCGGCCAGGGTTTTCGCCGGAGCTTCCAGCAGCGGGCAATGGGAAGGCACGCTGACGGCCAATCGTTTTGCCAGACCTGCCCCGCGACCTCGGGCCAGTTCGGCGACAGCTTTCATCGCCGCATCGCTGCCGGCAATGACCACTTGGTTATCGGCATTGATATTGGCCAGGTAAACCGGGGTATCGACGCGGTGAACCTGCGCCAGCAACTCTTCCACTGTCGCCAGATCCAGACCGATGATCGCGGTCATGCCGTAGCCCTGAGGATAAGCCTGCTGCATCAGCTCACCACGCAGGCTGACCAGATGCAGCGCATCGCTGAAGCTCAGGGCGCCCGCCACCACCGCTGCCGGGTAGGCACCGATGGACAATCCCGCCACGTAATCCGCTGCCATTGATAACTGGCGTGAAGCCGCGACGCCGGCAATCAACAGGCAAAGCTGAACGGCCCTTGTCGATTTCAACGCCTCGGCGCAATCCAGCCGCAATACGTCTTCGCCCAGCACTTCACTGGCCTCATTCACCGTTTCGAGAGGCAAACGGTGGAGCATGCCCGGTTGCTGCGCGCCCTGGCCTGGGAACACCAGCAAACTGCTCACGCTGCTTGCTCCCAAGGATCAATCACCAGGCAGGCTTCACGGGCGTTTTTCAGCAAAACCCGGCGGGCAGCACCAGCCCATTCGCGCAGGGCGACGGCGCCGAAAGGCGTCTGCAACTGCATGTCTACCTGGCACGCAGCCGTGTCCAGAATCTTCACCAGCGCCTGCGCTTTCAATCGATCCAACGGTTGCGGGGTGCGCAGGATCAAGTCGAGATCACTGCCCTCGTGCAACGCCTGAACACCGCTGGCCAATTCAAACCCGGCGCTGCCGCTGACGCCCCACGCCCAACCGAAGTCATCGAGCATCGGCCGCAAATCATTGAGGGCGCGTACTGCTGGCAGATCCCGCTCGATCAAGGCATGACAAAGGTCTTCCGGTCTGACGCGACGAGCAATCGCAGCGATCGACATCACCGTTGCAAAGCGCTGCTCACGCAACCGCCCACGCACCCCGACCGCGATGTAATCCGGCGCACTCAACGCACGCCGAACCACCACCGGCTGACCTGCGCTGACCGACTCGATCGCCCATGCAGGCGCGTCCACCGGCAGCTGCTCCGGGGTCATGCCCCAAAGCAGGTCGTGGGCCAGAAACGTATTCACCACTGCGCTCTCAGCAATTGGCGAACGGTGCTTGATGCCGCACGGTTGGTCGCGCCCAAGCGGCTGCTCAGATCACGTCCGCTGGTGGCGACATCGCCAATGGCAAGGTTCAGGCATTCAGTCACCCGCGCCAGATCCGCCGCTGTCGGCTGCTCGATCTGCTCTACCGACAAGGTTTCCCAAAGCAATCCCAGACTCGCATAGCTGTCGATGTCATAAGCCATCGGCGGCACGCTGGAAGCCAGGGCTTCGAGTTCTTCGACGCTGCGCAACGTCACCCGCGCTGCCGATGCCTTGCCCATCGCATGGACCATCACGCCCGGATCACGCAAGGCAATCAAGCGATTGGCCTGATACCCATGGGCCAGAAACGCCCCGGACATCGCCTTGCCCACCAGCAAGCCAATCACCGCATGACCGGCCAACCGGGCGCGGGCATAGCTGTCTGCCGCACCCGCCAGGGCCTGATGAATGCCGAGCGCTTCTTCGCGCCGACCGTAAGCCTGGCTCGGCACATCGACGACGGCGACCAAGGCGCGTTTGTGCGGTTTATCCGTGTCTTCGGCGATGACGTCATCCACCGCCTTGGCCAGGCCCCAACCTTCCAGCAGACCGACCTCGCCATTGCGGGCGCGGACGAAACGGTTGTCGGGATCAGCCACCACCGCGATAAACCGTACAGACTGATCACCCAATACACCGTCGGCGACCTTCAACGAAGCGGGCAAACCTTCGACCGGTTTCGCGCCCGCACTCAAGGCGTTGAACCAGTTCAAACCTCTCAGGGAATACGAACTCATGAGCGCTCTCCTTGATACAGATCGCGAACCACTGACGGCTCGATTTGCGGTTCGGCGTCCAGACGGGCCAGCCGTTGCAGGAACAGATCGGCCTGACGGCTGCGTTGCTGTGCCGGCAAACCTTGCTTGAGTAACTCACCGACCTGCTGCTGAATCTGCGCCACGTCGTCGGCGACATAACGGTCCACCAAACCGCTGGCAAAACGCTGCTCGCCACCGGTCAGGCTCCAGATGAAAGGACGGTCGCGGGAGTCGTACTCCTCAAGCCCGGCTTCCTGTTCGATCACTTGCGGACCGTTGAGGCCAAGCCGCGCTTCCTGAGTCACCAGCAAATAGCTGCACAACCCGGCGGCAATCGACATCCCGCCAAAGCAACCCACGCTGCCGGCGACCACACCGATAACCGGCTGGTACTGGCGCAGGTCGACAATCGCCGCATGAATATCGGCAATCGCCGCCAGCCCAAGATTGGCTTCCTGCAAACGCACGCCGCCGGTTTCCAGCAGCAACACGGCGCGAGTGGGAATGCCATTGCGGTTGTCTTCGGCGGCGAGTTCCAGCGCACCGGCAATCTTCGCCCCGCCGACCTCACCGAGGCTGCCGCCCTGAAATGCACCTTCGATGGCGGCGATCACCACCGGCAATCCACCGATGCTGCCCTTGGCGATCACCACGCCGTCATCGGCTTGCGGCACCACGCCCTGGCGCGACAGCCACGGCGACATGACGCGTTGAAACGGGTCGAGCAATTCGCGGAAGGTGCCAGGGTCGAGCAAGGCTTTCGCCCGTTGCCGGGCGCCGAGTTCGACGAAGCTGTGCTTGTGTAGGAGTTCTTTACTGTCAGTCATGACCGATCTCCTCAAAGCCTTGTTCCAGACGCAAGCGCACCACGCCGGGGGTCGCGCCGAAATCGTGGATATCAATGGCCATCGCTGGCGGTGTCTGGCCGTCGAACATCCGTGCAAACAGGTGCTGCCAGCGTTGTTCGGCGCCATTGACCGAGGTCTGCACCTTGATCGTCAATTTGCCGGCCTGACCCGGTTCGATCAGCACTTCCAGATCGCCCGAACCGACACAGCCCACCAGCGTGCGGCCCCGTGGCGGCTGCCCGGCGGGGAATTCAAAGGATAAGGTTTCCATCAGAAAGCTCCCGACTCGATGCGGTCGATAAACAGGCAGGCGGCGAGCAAATCCGCGGCACCGCCGGGCGACGCATTCAATGCGATTAATTGTTCGTCCAATTCGTGCAGGCGGCGGCGACCGGCGAGGCTGGCACTGCCGCCCGCATCGAGTACCGCTTGGGCACCAAGCTGCATGGTTTGCAGGCCGTGTTCGCCGGCGCGGTAGAGCACGCAGGTGTCGGCCAGGTTCGTCATGATTGCGAGTAAGGCGTCGAGCCGGGCGTTCTGCTCGCCATGGCCCAAGGCGCGGCTGCGTTTGAGTTGTGGCAGTGCGCGTTGCAGAACCGAAGGAAAGCCGAGTTGGGCTTCTTCACGGGCACCGCGAGCGCCGTAGCGTTGGGCAACCTGGGCGCCATGGCTGAGTGGACGTGGTGCGTAACGGTCGTCGATTAACGCGAGTCGGGCAGCACGCAAAGCAATCGGGCCTGCGGCACTGGATTCAGGCTCAAGCGCGCAGGCGGTGACCAAAAGACCCAAGGCCCAGATCGCCCCGCGATGGGTGTTCACGCCAGCCGTCGTGGCGAGCATCGCTTGCTCCCCTTCCCGACCGATCCGTCCAACGGCTTCACGCAGCGGCACACCAACTTCGCCAGATTCAATGGCCGCTTGCGCCATTTCCTTGAATGCAGGCCACAGCGAGAGCGCCGAGGCGTGCATCAGCCCGAGGTGCAAATCGGTATGAGCGCCATTGCCACGACGGTCGACCAACGCCGGTTTCGGCGACAGGTCCGCTTCGTCGATCAATGCGTCCACCGCCAGGTCCGCCAGCCGTTCAGCCAGGGAAAGCGTTTTCGGTTGCAGGTTGAATGCGTGCATTACCAGCTCCTGAACTTGGCGGGCGGGTTGTAGAGGCCACCGGACCACTCGACCAGATCAGCCACGCTCTTGGCCGCGAGCAATTCGCGGGTGGCGTCGGTGCGGCGGATGCCGAGGTCTTCCGGCAAGGCGATCAAGCCTTCACGGCGCATGCGTGCGGTGTCTTTCGGGTTGTGGCGCAGGCCGATGGCGGTCACTCCGGCGACGGCGGCGATCATCGCCTGGCGCTCTTCAAGGGAGCGGGCCTTGTACAAATAGGCGATGCCTTCTTCAGTCAGCAGGTGGGTGACGTCGTCGCCGTAGACCATGATCGGCGCCAGCGGCATGCCGCTTTTCTTCGCGACTTCTATTGCATCGAGGGTTTCGACGAAGGTCGGTTTGCCGCCCTCCTGGAAGGTCTCGACCATTTGCACCACGAGTTTTTTGCCGCGTTCGAGCAAGGCTTCGGGCGCGTCGTCATGGCGCATGTCGAGCCAGGCCGGCGTGCTATGACGGCGACCGCGCGGGTCGTGGCCCATGTTCGGCGCGCCGCCGAAACCGGCCAGGCGCCCACGGGTCACGGTGGAAGAATGACCGTCGCCATCGACTTGCAGGGTTGCGCCGATGAACAGGTCCACCGCGTATTGCCCGGCGAGTTGGCAGAACATCCGATTGGATCGCAGAGAGCCGTCGCGCCCGGTGAAGAACACGTCCGGCCGCGCAGCAATGTAGTTTTCCATGCCCAATTCAGTGCCGAAGCAATGCACGCTTTCGACCCAGCCGCTTTCAATCGCCGGGATCAGCGTCGGGTGCGGATTGAGCGTCCAGTTGCGGCAGATCTTGCCCTTCAGGCCTAGGGATTCGCCGTAGGTCGGCAGGATCAATTCGATGGCGGCGGTGTTGAAACCGATGCCGTGGTTCAGCGACTGAACGTTGTGTTTTTCGTAGATCCCACGGATCGCCATCATCGCCATCAGCACGTGCACAGGTTTGATGTGCCGTGGGTCGCGGGTGAACAGCGGTTCGATGTAGAACGGCTTGTCCGCCACCACCACGAAATCGACCCAGGACGCGGGAATGTCGACGCGTGGCAGGTCGCTGACATCGTCCACCAGTTGGTTGACCTGGACGATGACAATGCCGTCGCTGAAGGCGGCCGGCTCGATCAAGGCGGGGGTGTCTTCGGTGCTCGGGCCGGTGTAGATGTTGCCAGCGCGGTCGGCCATGAAACCGGCCGAGAGCACGACGTTGGGAATCAGGTCGACCACCAGCCGCGCATAGAGCTCGATGTAGGTGTGGATCGCACCGATTTCCAGCAGGCCGTCTTCCAGCAATTGGCTGATGCGCAGGCTCTGGGTGCCGGCGAAGGAGAAGTCGAGCTTGCGGGCGATGCCGCGCTCAAACAGGTCCAGGTGCTCGGAGCGGCCGACGCTGGGCATGATCATGTGCAAGTCATGCAACTTGGCGGGATCGGCCTTGGCCAGGGAGCGAGACAGGAAATCCGCCTGCTTCTGGTTATTGCCTTCCAGCACCACGCGATCGCCGGGCAGGATCAGAGCTTCCAGTGCCGCGACGATGTTGTCGGTGGGCAGGACCACACCGTCGGCAAGATCCTTTACCAACGCCAGACGCCGCTGCTTTTCGCTGCGCCGCCGCGTCCATCGCGAGTCGGGGGATATTGTTGTTGTCATGACCACTCCACGGGTTCGCTGTCGTGGGAGTCACCTTAGGAGGGTTGGGTGGGGAGCATCAATCAAGCACAGAGATGGATCGTTACGGTCAGGGTAATGGTTGACCATGCCGACGCCATCGCGAGCAGGCTCGCTCCCACAGGAGAGCGCATTTCAATGTGGGAGCGAGCCTGCTCGCGAAGAGGCCAGAACGATCACCGCAGTTTTCAACGAGTAATAATTACAGCCCAGCCATCTGCTGCTGCACACGAATGGCTTTCAGCCCACCGCTACGTAACAGGTTTTCCAGATTCTCGTTGCTGCCCATCCTTGGACTCCAAAGGGTTTTCCCCCATCAGGTTGATCTTGTCCTGCTGCGCTACCCGCACGACGAAGCTGTTTTCAGCCGCCAGTTTTGCGGCCCAGTCTTCGGGGGTGTAGAGCGTCGGATTAAGGACGCGGCCTAATTGCTCCTCCAGAGGCATAAGCCGCTCCATCACTTCACTGTAGTGCAGGCCTTCACCGATCAGCATGAGATCAATGTCACTGGATGCGTTTGCCGAGTCCTTGGCGATTGAACCGTACACAAATGCCCAGGTGATCTGTTCGGCAAAGGGTTGAAGCGCCTGACGCAGAGGCTCGGCAATGCCAAAAGTCTTGCGGGCGATGCCCAACAGCTCAGCATAAATCGGGCACTGCGGATTGGCCTGATAGTGGGTCTGGTTGCCTTGGCGGCTCAGGGTCAACACGCCTGCCTGTTGCAACCGATCCAGCTCTCGCATGAGGCTGCCTTTACCCACTTGAGCCCAGCGGGCGATTTCGTTGGCGTAAAAACTTCGATTGGGTTTGCCGAACAACAAGCCCAGCACTTTTTGCTGAGTGGTCGTGAACAAGGCTTCGCTCAGGGAAAGGTTTTTCACAGTGGCAACCGATGAGTCCCAAAAAGGGAACGATAGGTCCCTTTTTGGGAATCTTCAACCTGTCGCGAGCCGAATAGGGATTTGTGTTTAAACATTTGTCCGCAGGAACGGTGCGAGGCTACACAGTCTGGCGTCGCCGCCTACAGCAATGCCGGAAGCCGCTGACTGGTGGGGTTTTGCGCTGATCGTTATTGTTTATGGGTCGCTGCCAATCAGCGATCGGGTCTGGAACCCCCGAAAAGACGGAGAAAAAGCGCCATTCATTTCGAATGGACCAACGCCAATCTGTAATCGGAAACTCATTATGTCCAAGGTAAAGACCAACCCAGCAGATAACTCTGACATCGATTCCCAAGCGTCCCTTGAAGCCGATAAACTTAAAGAAGCTGCCGACCGCGTCTTCTCCTATTACTTCCCCCCTGCTCACGAAAAAACGTCGAGGCGCCGTAATAGGTCCCGGCTCTTCACTGTATGCCCCGACATCGACACCGAAGCCTTGCTGGCCAATGCTTCCGAAGACTTGCTGTCCATCAGCGCCATTGCTGCCGATCTGGCGGACGATGTGGAAGGCTCGGGCCGGGGTTTAGCCGTGAAGTATTCGGTAAGGTGAAGGCCGCCTTCGCGGGCAAGCCTCGCTCCTACAAGGACTGCGCCAAACCTGTAGGAGCGAGGCTTGCCCGCGAAGGGGTCCGTCAGACTAGCCCGGCACTCACCAACAACTCCTCCAGCGCCAGCAAATCAGGCACCTTGGCCACTTGCTCCCCCACCTGCACCGCCGCCTGCTCCAGCGGACACAACGGCACATCGACGTAACTCAACTGACTGTCGAGCTTGTACGACCGCGGAATCCCCTGAACCAACAGCGCAATGAACTTCAACTCTGGCCGCCCACCCAGTGCATTGAGAATCACGATGCGCGCGCGCTCGCCGATGACGGTTTTATTGCCGCACGCCGACTCGAAACTCAGCAACGGAATCTGCCGGTCCCGCCACTTGACTAACCCCAGGTACCACGGCGGTGTGTCCAGATCGAACGCCCCCGGTTGATAGTCAATCAACTCCGCCACCGCCACGTTGGGCAGAATCAGGTTGCGGTCAGCCAGGGGCAGCAGCAGGCCGGTGAGATTGCTGGTGCGATGCTCAAGCATGGGTTTTGCTCCACAACGCGATGCTGTCGAGCAGCACCGATTCCTGGTACGGCTTGCCGAGGTAGTCGTTGACGCCGATGGCCATGGCGCGGTCGCGGTGTTTCTGGCCGGTGCGGGAGGTGATCATGATGATCGGTAAATGCTGCAAACGTTCGTCGCTGCGCACCTGGGTCGCCACTTCGAAGCCGTCCATGCGCGGCATTTCGATGTCGAGCAGCATCACGTCGGGCATATGTTCTTCGAGCAGCAGCATGGCGTCGACCCCATCCTTGGCAGTCAGCACGTTCATGCCGTGACGTTCGAGCAGGCGGCTGGTGACCTTGCGCACGGTGACCGAATCGTCGACCACCAGCACCAGCAGCGGTTTATGCGGCTCGACCTCAACGTCCTGTGTCGCCGACTGTTGCGGCACTCGGGCCTGCATGGCGCGGATCGGCGCCAGCAAATCGAGAATCAGCACCACCCGGCCATCGCCCAGAATCGTCGCCCCGGATAACCCCTGCACCGACGCAAATTGCGGGCCGAGGCTTTTGACCACGATCTCCCGCGTGCCAGCCGTGGAATCCACCTGCACGGCGATGTGCCGCTCGTTGCATTGCACCAGCAAGACCGGCAGCGGCAGGCTCTGGCCCAACAGTTTCGGGCGGGTGCTGGTTTTCAGCAGCTCGCCCAGATAACACAGTTCATAACGCTGCCCGGCGTATTCATAAGTCGGCGGATCGAGCCGGTAATGCCCTTCGAGCTCGTTGGGCAGCACGCGAACGATGCCGTCGATGGTGTTCAACGGGATCGCGTATTGATCCTCCAGACACTGCACCATCAGCGCGCGGTTGACCGACACGGTGAACGGGAGGCGAATCCGAAAGTGCACGCCCTGCCCCGGTGTCGAGTCGATGACCATGGTGCCACCGAGCTGCCGGACTTCTTCGTGAACCACGTCCATGCCCACGCCACGCCCGGAAATCTGAGTGATTTTCTCGGCGGTGGAGAACCCCGGTTGCAGGATGAATTGCAGCACATCGCGGTCGCTGACCTCGGCGTCCGGGGCCAGCAAGCCGCGCTTGATCGCCTTGCGCCGCACCGCGTCCAGCGGCACGCCTGCGCCGTCGTCGCGGATGTCGAAAATCATGTCGCCGCCCTCGCGTGACAGGTCGAGGGTGATTCGTCCCTGGGCCGGTTTGCCGGCCGCAATACGCACCTCGGCCGATTCCAGGCCGTGGTCCACGGCGTTGCGCAGCATGTGTTCCAGCGGTGCCGCCATGCGTTCAAGCACGTTGCGATCCATCTCGCCTTCGGCGTTGCCGACCACGAACTCAACGTCTTTACCCAGTTCACTGGAGACCTGGCGGACGATGCGCCTCAAGCGCGGCAGCATGCGCTCGAACGGCACCATGCGCGTGCGCATCAGGCCTTCCTGCAATTCGGTGTTGATGCGGCCCTGCTGTTGCAGCAGGTTTTCCGCATCCTGATTGCGTCGATCGAGGGTTTCCTTGAGGTCGAGCAGGTCGGAGGCGGATTCGAACAGCGCCCGCGACAACTGCTGCAACTGCGAGTGACGGTCCATTTCCAGCGGATCAAACTCCTCGTAGCCCAGACGTTCCGCTTCGACTTGCTGGCGGCTGAGAATCCGTCCCTGGGTTTCGGTGTCGAGCCGTCGCAACTGATCGCGCATCCGCTCGATGGTGGTTTCCATCTCGCTCAGGGCCACCCGCGCATCGTTGACCTGTTGCTCGATACGGCCACGGAAGATCGAGGTTTCACCGGCCAGGTTGACCAGATCGTCGAGCAGTTCTGCCGAGACCTTGACCATGTCTACGCCCACTTCGGCTTGCGCCACCGGGGCGTCGGGTTTCGGCGTGGCGGGCACGATCACCGGCGTATCAAGAACAGCGGGATGGCTGAAGTTCTTGATCGCGTCGATCAACCGATCAGCCGGCGGCAAGGGCTGGCCGGCGCGGGCGGCGTCGAGCATTTGCGCCAGTCGGTCATGACTGCTTTGCAGCAGGGCGAACAGCGCCGGGGTTGGTTGCAGCACGCCAGCGGACAGACCTTCGTAGAGAAATTCCAGCTCATGGGCGAGGTCGCCGATGGGGGCAATTTCCACCATCCGCGCACCACCCTTGAGCGTGTGCAGGTCGCGCAGCAGGGTTTCCACTTCCTGACGGTTCGACGGTTCGGCTTGCCAGCGCACCAGCGCCGCGCCGGAGTTTTCGATGATGTCGAAACCTTCCTCAAGGAAGATCTCCAGCAGCTCGGGGTCATGCCCCGGCGAGTCATTGGCCGGCGCAGGTTCCGCCACTTCGGCGGTGTTGGCATTGCCTTGACGGAACTCGCGAATCGCCTCGATCAGCTCGCTCGGGGCACCCAGGGTGTGCTGGTTTTTCAGCTGTTCGAGCAACACCGCGAGCCGGTCATGGCTCTGTTGCAGCAACTGCGCAAGGGTTTCGCTGTAGCTGTAACGGTGGTCCACCAGGCCTTCGTAAAGACTTTCCAATTCATGGGCCAGGTCGCCGACCGGCTCGACCTCGGCCATCCGCGCGCCGCCCTTGAGAGTATGCAAGTCCCGCTGCAAGGACGACAGCGGCGCGGCGTTGTCCGGGTCGTTCAGCCAGCGCTGCAAGGCCTGGCCAGCACTCTCGAGAATATCCACCGCTTCTTCGAGAAAGATCGAAACGATCTCATCGTCCAGCTCGACCTGAGTCGCGGTCTGTTCCAGTTCTGCGGTGGCGCTGCCCAGTTCGCGGATGCTCAGGGTGCGGCTGCCATCGCTGCGGATCAGGCCCATGGACGACGGATCAAGGCTTTCGTCGAGCAAGCTGCGCAAGGCCCGGATGCGTTCCGGTTGCGGGCTGACTTCCTGGCCGGCGGCCAGTTCGTCGAGCATGTTGATCAGCGCTTCATGGGCACTTTGCGCCTCGTGGAAAAACCGGTCGCTGACCGCCAGGCTGCTCTCTTCCACCGCGCCGTACAGGTCGAGCAACGCTTCGCACAATTCATCCACCGGGTGCAGATCGGCTAGGTGCGCGCCTTCGCCCAAGGTGGTCAATTCGTCCAGCAACGCGCTGAGTTCCTGGCGCTCGCCGGGGTGCTGCTGCCAGCGCTGCAACAGGCTTTCGGCGTCCAGCAGGATGTCCATGCCCTGGGCCAGGAAGTTGTTGATCAGTTGCGGATCACGCTTGATTCGCAGCGCGGTGTTCGGCGCTTTCAACAGCGCATCCAGACGCTCAGCGAGCAGCGCCTTGGTGCGCTCGATCAGCAAATCGGCATCCGGTATTTCGGCCAGCGGATCAGTCTTGAGTTGCCGCAGCCCGAGACGGAACAGACCTTCGGCTTCCAGCAGCAGTTCGACTTCGTCGAGGTCGAGGGCGATCAGGTGCGCTTTGTATTCGCGGGCCAGTTGATCCAGCGGCGTCGCCAGCTCGGCGATCGGCAATACGCCAGCCATCGAGGCGCTGCCCTTCAAGGTATGCAACGCCCGCTGCAACTCGTCGCTGGCTTGCAGCGGCACGTGCTCGGCGGCTTGATCGAGGAAACGGTTGAGGCTGGCGAGATGGGTCTCGGCTTCCTTGCGGAAGATCTCCAGCAACAGCGGATCGAGGGCCGCGACGTCCTGGGTGTCCTCATCGCTGGCGGGCGTATCGCCCTTGGCGAGGGCATGGGCGCGAGCGGCCAGTTGGTCGACCTGGTTGTTCTGGCGCTGGGCATTGGCGGTAAACTCGGCCACCAGTTGCGGCAGCAGCTCCAGTGTATCGAGGAGCAATTGTTGCACTGCCGCCCCAGGCGCAACGCTGCGCTCCAGCACGCGGTTGAGCAGGTTTTCCACCGCCCACGCCAGCTCGCCCAGCACCAGCGCACGGACCATCCGGCCACTGCCTTTCAAGGTGTGGAAAGCCCGGCGCAATTCACTCAACGCGGCGTTATCGTCCGGGTTGGCCGTCCAGCGCGGCAAGTACTCCCGGAGGATTTCCAGGACTTCATCGGTTTCTTCGAGGAAGACTTCCCGCAGCTCTTCGTCCACCGGTTCTTCGCCGGCGGGCGGTGGCAGCAGGCTGCCCGGGATGGTCAGCGCCGGCGGATTGACCGAAGACACCGGGCTGGCCAGGACATCGGCCAGCGACTGCACGGTATCGGGGTCATCGAGTTCTTGCAGGTCCTGCATCACCTGAGCTTCACTCGGGCTCAGCACATCCTCAAGCATCGGCACCTGTTGTTCACTGGGGAAAAACCCAAGGGACGCCAGGCTCTTTTCCGCCACGTCGAGCAGTTGTTCACCGGGTGCCTCGGGGTCGTCGCTGAGACGCTCCAGGTAATACTCGATGCTGGTGATGACGTCGGCCAGGCTGTCCAGCTCCTGCCAGCCGGGCTGGCCCGGGTCCAGCAGCAGATGCTCGCGAATGAAGTGGTTGCAAGCTTCGATCAGGCTCGCCGCACGACCCAACGGAATCATCGACAGCGCACCGCGTACCTGGGTCAGCAACGCCGGCAAGGCCTGCAAATGCTGGCGATCCCAGTCGGCGTCGATGTAGTCGACGATCATGTCCTTGGCCTGTTGCAGGCAGATGCGCGCTTCCTTGATCACGATCTGATGGATCTGCGTCAGATCGGTGGTCGGCAGGTGGCTCTCTTCCTGGCTCTCCGGCTCTACGGTGCCGACCATGCCGGCCAGCGTTGCTTCGACGTAGAGCAAGGCCCCGGCAACGTCCATGAGAATGGCGTCGTTGGGTTCACGCTGGCCCTGGGCGAGGCTCAGCACCACCGCCAGTTGATCGATGATGACTTTGCGCGGCTGGCCGAAACCCAACACCGCCAGGGTGTCGGCGATTTGCCGCAACGGCGCCAGCAGGGTTTCGAGGTCCGAGGTGTGCTGGCGGTCGCTGCGCACAAACAGGTCCAGGCGTTCCTTGACCCGCACCAGCTCTTCACACAGCGCGGCCAGCACCGAGCGCATGGCGTCACGGTCCGGTCCGGCCAGGCGGGCGCGTTCTTCGTCGACCATTGCGCTGTCAGGCAGCGCGTCGTCCAGTGAGTAACGATCTTTCATGGTCAGCATCTGCCCGGTGGGATGTTCGGCCTTGGCAATGTAGAACAGCAAACTCTTGAGCAACTCCGGCGGCGCCGGCTGATTGATGCCGCGTATGCCCTGTTCGAGCAAGCGCTTGAGTTCTTTGTCGGCGTCCTTGAACAGGCTGCGCAGCGCCGGGCTGTTGGCAATCGAGCCGCCGCGCATGCCTTCGACCAGCGCCGAGGCGACTTGCCACAACGGGCTCAAAGGCGCGTTGCCGCACAGTCCTTCCAGGCGTGAAAAAACCTTGGTCAGATAGCCAAGGTTAGTCTCGTCATCCTGCTCGCGCAGCAACCCGACCAACGCCATTTGCAGCATCTGCCGCAACTTGCGCAGCACATTGGCAAAATCCGCCGGTTCCAGCAGGGCCAGCGATTCTTCGTCCAACACCGGCAGGTCGAGCAATTGCGGGCTGAACAGGCTGGTTTCCGACAACAGGCTTTCGCCCCGGGCACTGCGTAAATCGTTGATCAGCGGCAGCACCACCAAGGGCAGGTCACGGCGCGCGCCTTGCACCCGGTCGAGGTAGATCGGCAGTTGCCCGAGGGCTTGCAACAGCAGATGAAGCGCCTCGTCGCGATGGTTGATGCGGTCTTGCTGCAAGGCGGTGGCCAGGTGTTCCATTTCTTCGGCGAGCAGGGCCGCGCCGTAGAATTCGACCATCTGCAAACTGCCGTGGACCTGATGGATGCACGCCAGGCAATCGCTCAGGGCGTGCGTCGCCTGGGGATCATCAAGCAGGGTTTCGATCGCTTGATGAGCCACTTTCAGCGTTTCGGCAATCTCGCCTTTGACCCACTCGAGGGCCACATAGTCGTGCCGATCACCCATAACCACTCCAAATCACTGCTCTACTCAAAAAAAACCGAACGCCTGCGGGCGCTTCACACTTTATCCGCCGCCTGCGCCTTGGCCGCCGGCAAGGTGAAACCGGACACCGAGCGCCGCAGCTGACTGGCCATTTTCGCCAGGTTGCCAATGCTCTCGGCGGTGGCGGTCGAGCCCGACGAAGTCTGCGTGGTGATCTGCTGGATCACGTTCATGGTCAGGGAAATCTGACCGGCTGAAGACGTCTGCTGCTGCGCAGCGTTGGAAATACTCTGGATCAACGCCGCCAGGGTCTTCGACACGCCTTCGATTTCTTCCAGCGCCACACCGGCATCCTGCGCCAGACGCGCGCCGCGCACCACTTCGGTGGTGGTCTGTTCCATGGAAATCACGGCTTCGTTGGTGTCGGTCTGGATCGCTCGCACCAGGGTTTCGATCTGCCGGGTAGCGGCGGACGAACGCTCGGCCAGACGCTGCACTTCATCGGCCACCACTGCAAAACCGCGCCCGGCATCACCGGCCATCGAGGCCTGGATCGCCGCGTTGAGCGCAAGGATGTTGGTCTGATCGGCAATGTCATCGATCAGGCTGACAATGTCGCCGATTTCCTGAGAGGACTCGCCCAGACGCTTGATGCGCTTGGCGGTGTCCTGGATCTGCTCGCGAATGTTGTCCATGCCGTGGATCGTGTTGTGCACCACCTCGTTGCCCTTGTTGGCGATTTCCACCGAACGTTCCGCCACCGCCGAGGACTCGGCAGCGTTGGCGGAGACCTGGTCGATGGACTGGGCCATGTCGTTGATCGCGGTGGAGGCTTCGCTGATCTGTTGCGCCTGATGTTCCGATGCCTGGGCCAGGTGCATCGCCGTGGCCTGGGTTTCCTGCACGGCGGCGGCGACCTGGCCAGCGGTGAGGTTGATGGTCGCCACCAGGTCGCGCAGTTGATCAACGGAATAGTTGATCGAGTCGGCGATGGTCCCGGTGAAGTCTTCGGTTACCGAGGCGGTCACGGTGAGGTCGCCGTCGGCGAGGTCTTCGATCTCGTCGAGCAGGCGCATGATCGCGGTCTGGTTGCGCTCGTTCTTCTCGGCGGTTTCGCGCAGCTGGCGGTTGGTTTCGCGCACCATCACCAGGCCGATAAGGATGATCGACATCAGCGCCAACAGGCCCAGCACGTAGCCGCCAATGGTGTCGGTGTCGCGCCCGCCGGCAAGGTTTTCGAACCCGCTGGCCAGGTGCGAGGCTTCGTCGAGCAGGGTCTGCGACAAGGTGAAGATGTTGGTCGCCGATTCGCGAACCTTGAACAGCTCCGGCGAGGTTTCGAGGATTTCATCCACAGAGCCGGAGACAAACTCGAACAGCTCGGAAATCTCGGTCAAGCGGGCACGCGCATCGCGGTCTTCGACCTGGCTGACTCGCAGCGACGTATTGCCCTGGAGCATGCCATTGAGTACCTGGCCGAATCGGGCAGCGTCGCGACCGAACGCGTCGGCGGCCTGTTGTGAATTTTCATCGCCGGACAGCACGGTGTTCACCGCGCCCAGGATGCGTTCGGCCAGCAGCGACTGACGCTGGGCCATGGCCACCTGAGCGGCCGGCGCGCCGCGCTGCAAGAGAATTTCGACGACTTTTTCGTATTCGACCTGCAACTGCGGCACGGTTTCGGCCAGCGTCGCGGCGACCTGATGCAGCGAGAGTACGGTCTGCTCGCTGGAGAGGATGGCGTCGGTGTTTTTCAGCAGCCGTTCCCAGTCCAGCTGAACGGCGCGCATTTCCGGGCGCACGGCGGACGGCGCTGGCGGCAGGCCGGTGGCCGGGTCGCCCTTCTTCAAGTAACCCCAGCGTTGGGCGAAGTCGTTGCGTGCATCGCTCAGCAGCTTGAACGCCGCCGCCTTGCCGGCAGCGGCTTCGGTGGCGTTTTTGGCGATGCGTTGGGACAGCACGCGCAGTTCGCCGGCGTGGCCGATGTACTGTTTGTCATACGTGGCTTGCGTGTTGAGGTAAGCGAAGTTGGCAAACAGCAGCATGATGAAGATGATCAGCGCGATGAACAGCACGATGATCTGCGAGCGGCTGCGCGATCCTTCTGGCTTGCCTGTTTTTGTTTTTATCATCGGTCCTCGCCTGTACTGCCTGATTCAACGACGCCCTTGCAAGAGCGAGGCTTGCCCGCGAAGCAGGCGCTACGGTCTTACGGGAACACCGCGTTTCCGTTCTTCGCGGGCAAGCCTCGCTCCTGCAGGATTGGGGCGTCGCCTTGATTACAGCGCTACATGCATAAAGCTTTGCGACTGCGCCAGCGTAAACGGGCTGAATATTTGCCACGTCTGCTCACGCTGAAACCGGCCCTGGACGAACGCGGCAATCGGCCCGTGCAGATCGGCCATCGACACCGGTTCCAGACTGTCCTGGGCAAAGTGTTGCAAGCCGAAGACTTCGTCGACCATCAACCCGGCAAACACTTCACCGTGCTCCACCACCAACACCCGCCGCTGTTTGCGCAGGGTCGACTGCTCATGTCCGAAGAAGCTGCACAAATCCATGATCGGCAGCAATCGTCCGCGCAAGTTGGCCACACCCTTGACCCAGGGTTTGACGCCCGGCAATTGGGTGAAACGCGGTTCGTGCAGGACCTCGCTGACTTCGCCCATGGGCGCGACGTACCAGTTTTCGCCCAAGCGAAAGCCGATGCCGCTCCAGCGGTCCTGTCGGGTTGGCTGGGATGGCAGATCCGCCGCCAGCAGACGACAGCGCTGGTCAATCTGCAGCAGCAGTTCGAAAGCCGTCAGCGACTCGGTCATGGCCGGACGATCAACCGGCCAGCACGTTGTTCAGGGTTTTGATCAGGGTCTCTTCGTCGACCGGTTTGGTCAGGTAATCCTTGGCGCCCTGGCGTGTGCCCCAGACTTTGTCGGTTTCCTGATCCTTGGTGGTGATGATGATCACCGGGATGTGCCCGGTTTCCGGGTCTTTGGTCAACTGGCGGGTCGCCTGGAAACCGTTGAGGCCGGGCATGACGATGTCCATGAGCACCGCGTCGGGTTTTTCCTGACGGGCCAGGGCCACGCCGTCGGCGCCGTTTTCGGCTTTCAACACTTCATGACCGTGCTTTTCCAGCATGCCGGTCAGTTTGTACATTTCGGTCGGCGAATCATCGACGATCAGAATACGTGCCATGGTCTTCCCCATTCTTGTCAACGCCGGGCCCGCTGGCCGAGCGTCACTGTGCGTGTCCTACTGCGGCAAAACGGCGGCGAAGCCCGGTACATGGGCCTGGATCGCGTTCAGCAGTTCTTCCTTGCTGAAAGGCTTGGTCAAAAACTGGTCGGAGCCGACGATGCGCCCCTTGGCCTTGTCGAACAGCCCGTCCTTGGACGACAGCATAATCACTGGCGTGGACTTGAACGCACTGTGGTTCTTGATCAACGCGCAGGTCTGATAGCCATCCAGGCGCGGCATCATGATGTCGACAAAGATGATGCCGGGATGGTTATCGGCAATCTTGGCCAGGGCATCGAAACCATCGATGGCCGTGATGACTTCACAACCCACGTTTTTCAACAGCGTTTCGGCGGTACGACGAATCGTCTTCGAATCGTCGATCACCATGACCTTCAAGGCGCTGGAATGCTGTTCCATAAATGCTCTACCGTCGCCTTTGCGAATCAAATTGTCCGTTTACGGACCTTCGGTGGCTCGAAACCCTTGATGTTCAAGGGCCAGCACGACATGGCAGCCTTTTTAGCACAGTCTCCAACACCAATCTATCGGGCGACTGACACGGTGGTTTTTCCTTGACCGGGAACACACTGGGCGCCAATCTGACGCCACTTTTTCGTGTCCATCCGGACCACCCCAATTCGAGGAAAAACCCATGAGCGTTCGCGTCGGGATTGTCATGGACCCTATTGCCAGCATCTCCTATAAAAAGGATAGCTCGCTGGCCATGCTGCTGGCCGCACAGAAGCGCGGCTGGGAACTGTTCTATATGGAACAGAGCGATTTGTACCAGGCCGAAGGTGAAGCCCGAGCGCGGATGCGTCCGCTGAAAGTCTTCGCCAACCCGGAAAAATGGTTCGAACTGGAAGCCGAGACCGACGCGCTGCTGAGCGATCTTGACGTGATCCTGATGCGCAAGGATCCGCCATTCGACATGGAGTTCGTCTACTCCACGTACCTGCTGGAGCAAGCCGAGCGCGCTGGCGTGCTGGTGGTCAACAAGCCGCAAAGCCTGCGTGACTGCAACGAAAAGCTGTTCGCCACGCTGTTCCCGCAGTGCACGCCGCCGACCATCGTCAGCCGTCGCCCGGACGTGCTGCGCGAGTTCGCCGATCACCACGGCGATGTGATCCTCAAGCCGCTGGACGGCATGGGCGGTTCGTCGATCTTCCGTCACACCGTCGGCCACCCGAACCTGTCGGTGATCCTCGAAACCCTGACCTTGCATGGCAAGCAGCAGATCATGATCCAGGGTTACTTGCCGGCAATCATCGATGGCGACAAACGCATCCTGATGATCGACGGCGAACCGGTGGATTACTGCCTGGCACGCATCCCGGCCGCCGGTGAAACCCGTGGCAACCTGGCGGCCGGCGGTCGTGGCGAAGCCCGCCCGTTGACCGACAAGGATCGCTGGATCGCTGCTCAGGTCGGCCCGACCCTGCGTGAGAAAGGCCTGCTGTTCGTGGGTCTGGACGTGATTGGTGAGCACCTCACCGAAATCAACGTCACCAGCCCGACCTGCATTCGCGAGATTGATAATGCGTTTGGCACCGACATCGGCGGCATGCTGATGGATGCCATAGAGAAGCAGCTGCAAGCTTCAAGCCGCAAGCTGCAAGCTTGAAGCTGACGCCCTACAGCTTGTCGCTTGATACTTGTAGCTTGAAGCTAAAAACCAACATTGCGTTATCATGCCGAGCCCGTAAAAACGCGATGTTGGTTTTTTTGTCATGACACTTCCGTCCGATCTGCCCCCTGAACTCGCCCATCGTGGCGTGCGCCCGGCCGATCGCCTCGGATTTACCCTGTTTCTAGCGGCGCTGATTCACCTGGCCTTGCTGTTGGGCGTCGGGTTCACGATGGTCGAACCCAAGCAGATCAGCAAAACCCTGGAAATCACCCTCGCCACCTTCAAAAGCGAAAAGAAGCCTGCGAAAGCTGATTTCCTTGCCCAGGAAAATCAGGAAGGCAGCGGCACCCTGGATAAAAAGGCGATTCCCAAGACCACCGAGGTCGCGCCCTTCCAGGACACCAAGGTGCAGAAAGTCACGCCACCGCCGGCCGCCAAGCCGCCAGTGCCGGAAGCCGCGCCCAAGGCTGCCGTGACCACGGTCGCGCCGAAGCCGAAAAAAGCCCCGGCCAAGAACGAAGAGATCAAGCCGATAACCAAGCCTGCGGTGGCGGCGCCGACGTTCGACACTGAACAGCTGTCCAGCGACATCGCCAGCCTGGAAGCGGAACTGGCCAACGAACAACAGCTGTACGCCAAGCGCCCGCGCATCCACCGCCTGAGCGCTGCTTCGACCATGAAAGACAAGGGCGCCTGGTATAAGGACGAATGGCGCAAGAAGGTCGAGCGCATCGGCAACCTGAATTACCCCGACGAAGCGCGGCGCAAGCAGATCTACGGCAATTTGCGCCTGATGGTTTCGATCAACCGCGATGGCTCGCTGTATGAAGTGCTGGTGCTGGAATCCTCCGGGCAACCGTTGCTGGATCAGGCGGCGCAGCGGATTGTGCGGCTGGCGGCACCGTTTTCACCGTTTACCGGGGATTTGTCGGACATTGATCGGCTGGAGATCATCCGCACGTGGAAATTCGCCCGTGGGGACCGGTTGTCCAGTAATTGATCAATTGATTTGGGTGATTGAGCCGGCGCCTTCGCGTGCAAGCCTCGCGTCTACAGGTCATGCGCCACTTTTGCGGTATATACCGAACCTGTAGGAGCGAGGCTTGCCCGCGAAGAGGCCCTCAAGCAAAACCCGGATCAAAAGACACCCGCCCAGGCATTTCCTGTGCATCCCCAGCTTGTCAGTTCGCCCCTCCAACGCCACACTAGCGCTCATGAAGAACGTCAGCCCCAGCTACCTCAAGCATCACTTCCTGATCGCCATGCCTCACATGGCCGACCCGAACTTTGCGCACACCTTGACCTACATCGTCGAGCACACGGCCAATGGTGCCATGGGGCTGGTGGTCAACCGCCCGCAAGACCTGAATCTGGCCGATATCCTCGAGCAATTGCGCCCCGACATCGAACCGCCAGTGCTCTGCCAGCATGTGCCGATTTTCATCGGCGGCCCGGTGCAGACCGACCGTGGTTTTGTCCTGCACCCTTCGGGCAAGACCTTCCAGGCGACCGTTGATCTGGAAGGCGACCTTTCCTTGTCCACTTCCCAGGACGTGCTGTTCGCCATCGCTGACGGCGTCGGCCCGGCCAAAAGCGTCATTGCCCTCGGTTACGCTGGCTGGGAAGCCGGACAGCTTGAAGCCGAACTGGCGCAGAACGCCTGGCTGACCTGTCCGTTTGACGCCGACATCCTGTTCAACACCAGCAGCGAACTGCGCCTGGATGCAGCGGCCAAGCACCTCGGGGTCAATCTCAGCCTGCTGACCAGCCAGGCGGGCCACGCCTGATGGCCCTGCGACTGATTCTGGGTTTTGACTACGGCACCAAACAGATCGGCGTTGCGGTCGGCCAGGTGATTACCGGTCAGGCCCGCGAGCTGTGCACCTTGAAGGCGCAAAACGGTATTCCCGACTGGAACCAGGTCGAAGCCCTCATTAAAGAGTGGAAGCCCGACGCCGTGGTCGTCGGCCTGCCCCTGAACATGGACGGCACGCCGAGCGACATGTGCCTGCGCGCGGAGAAATTCGCCCGACGCCTCAATGGCCGCTACAACCTGCCCTTCTATACGCACGACGAACGCCTGACCACCTTCGAAGCCAAAGGCGAGCGGCGTGATCGCGGCGGGCAAAAAGGCAGTTACCGCGACAACCCGGTCGACGCCATCGCCGCCGCCCTGCTGTTGCAAGGCTGGCTCGACGAAAACACCGCACTGTTCGAATCCTGAAGCGCCGTCACAGCGTCTCTCTTAGCTAGAACCCGAGCCAAACCCCGCACGCACCGGCTCGGGCCCAAGAAGGAGCAACCATGAGCCTGCCCAATCCCGCCGAACTGATCAGCCAGATGGCGATCCGTCTCAAGGCACATCTGGAACACCGTGGCATCAGCGAACCGCGTTACATCGGCATTCGTACCGGCGGCGTCTGGGTCGCCCAGGCGTTGCTCGATGAACTGGGCAGCGATTCGCCCCTCGGCACCCTGGACGTGTCCTTCTACCGCGACGATTTCAGCCAGAACGGCCTGCACCCGCAAGTGCGCCCGTCCGCCCTGCCGTTCGAAATCGAAGGCCAGCATCTGGTGCTGATCGACGACGTATTGATGAGCGGTCGAACCATCCGCGCCGCCATGAATGAACTGTTCGACTACGGCCGCCCGGCCAGCGTGACGCTGGTGTGCCTGCTGGACCTGGACGCCGGCGAGTTGCCGATCCGCCCGAACGTGGTCGGTGCGACGCTGACGCTTGCGGCCCACGAGCGGGTAAAGCTGTCCGGCCCGGAGCTCAAGCTCGAACTGCAAGACCTCGCCCTTTAATCCGCCCTATTGAGAGTCCCCCTCGCGATGACGCCTCTAGAAACCAAGCGCCCGCTGCAGCTCAATGATCAGGGCCAGCTGCGCCACTTCCTCTCGCTCGACGGTTTGCGCCGCGAGTTGCTGACGGAAATCCTCGACACCGCCGACTCGTTCCTCGAAGTCGGCGCCCGGGCGGTGAAGAAAGTCCCGTTGCTGCGCGGCAAGACCGTGTGCAACGTGTTCTTCGAGAACTCCACCCGCACCCGCACCACCTTCGAGCTGGCGGCCCAACGGCTATCGGCCGACGTCATCACGCTGAACGTGTCGACCTCGTCGGCGAGCAAGGGCGAAACCCTGCTCGACACCCTGCGCAACCTGGAAGCCATGGCCGCCGACATGTTCGTCGTGCGTCACGGTGATTCCGGTGCGGCGCACTTCATTGCCGAACATGTCTGCCCGCAAGTGGCGATCATCAACGGCGGCGACGGCCGTCATGCGCACCCGACCCAGGGCATGCTCGACATGCTGACGATCCGCCGGCACAAGGGCGGCTTTGAAAACCTCTCCGTGGCCATCGTCGGCGACATCCTGCACTCGCGGGTGGCGCGCTCGAACATGCTGGCGCTGAAAACCCTCGGCTGCCCGGACATCCGTGTGATCGCGCCGAAAACCCTGCTGCCGATCGGCATCGAGCAATACGGCGTGAAGGTGTACACCGACATGACCGAAGGCCTGAAAGACGTCGATGTAGTGATCATGCTGCGCCTGCAACGTGAACGCATGACCGGCGGCCTGCTACCGAGCGAGGGCGAGTTCTACCGCCTGTTCGGCCTGACCACTGCGCGCCTGGCCGGGGCCAAGCCGGACTGCATCGTCATGCACCCGGGGCCGATCAACCGTGGGGTGGAGATTGAGTCGGCGGTGGCCGACGGTCCGCACTCGGTGATCCTCAACCAGGTCACCTACGGCATCGCGATTCGTATGGCCGTGTTGTCCATGGCCATGAGCGGGCAGACTGCGCAACGTCAATTCGAGCAGGAGAACGCCCAGTGAAGCTCAGCATTCTCGGCGCACGTGTCATCGATCCGGCCACAGGCCTGGATCAAGTTACCGATATTCATATTGAAGCCTGCAAAGTCGTTGCCCTCGGCGCCGCACCCGCCGGTTTTGTGCCCGTCGACACCATTGACGCCAAAGGCCTGGTGGCCGCCCCTGGCCTGGTTGACCTGAACGTCGCCCTGCGCGAGCCGGGCTACAGCCGCAAAGGCTCGATCATCAGCGAAACCCGCGCCGCCGCGGCCGGTGGCGTGACCAGCCTGTGCTGCCCGCCGAAAACCAAACCGGTGCTCGATACTTCGGCCGTGGCCGAACTGATCCTCGACCGCGCCCGCGAGGCCGGCAACACCAAAGTCTTCCCGATCGGCGCCCTGAGCAAAGGCCTGGACGGCGAACAGCTGGCCGAACTGGTCGCTTTGCGCGATGCCGGCTGCGTGGCCTTCGGCAACGGTCTGGAGAGCTTCCGCAACACCCGCACGTTGTGCCGGGCGCTGGAATACGCGGCGACCTTCGACCTGACGGTGATTTTCAACTCTCAGGATCATGATCTGGCCGAAGGTGGTTTGGCCCACGAAGGCCCGACCGCCAGTTTCCTCGGCTTGCCGGGCATTCCGGAAACCGCCGAGACCGTGGCCCTGGCCCGGGACCTGCTGCTGGTCGAGCAAAGCGGCGTGCGTGCGCACTTCAGCCAGCTCACCAGCGCTCGCGGCGTGGCGCTGATCGCTCAGGCCCAGGCCCGTGGCCTGCCGGTGACCGCCGATGTGGCGTTGTATCAACTGATCCTGACCGACGAAGCGCTGATCGACTTCAGCAGCCTCTATCACGTCCAGCCGCCGCTGCGCACCCGCGCCGACCGCGATGGCTTGCGTGCAGCGGTGAAGTCGGGCGTGGTTTCGGCCATCTCCAGCCATCACCAGCCCCACGAACGGGATGCCAAACTGGCACCGTTTGGCGCGACCGAGCCGGGCATCAGCAGCGTTGAACTGCTGCTGCCGCTGGCGATGACACTGGTGGAGGATGGGTTGCTGGATCTGCCAACGTTGTTGGCGCGCCTCAGCACCGGGCCTGCCGAGGCGTTGCGCTTGCCGGCGGGCAAGTTAGCCGTAGGCGGGCCGGCGGACATCGTGCTGTTTGATCCGGCGGCTTCGACCGTGGCCGGTGAGACCTGGCTGTCCAAGGGTGAGAACTGCCCGTTCATTGGGCATAGCCTGCCAGGCGTCGTGCGCTACACCCTGGTGGATGGACGGATCAGCCACCAGTCTTGAGACTGAGCTGTCCCAATCGCTAGCAGGGCTAGCTCCCACGCAGGATCTGTGAACAACACAAATCCCCTGTGGGAGCTAGCCTGCCGGCGATGGCTTACTGGAAAGTGCCGCGATTCTGCGCGTTACGCACGGACACCTGGTCATTCAGCGTCCAGAAGTCATACAGCACCCCCAGAAAGAACAACCCGCCCGTCACCAGGTACAGCAATCCGCTGATCCACTTCCCCTGATACATCCGGTGTACGCCGAAGACACCGAGAAACGTCAGCAGAATCCACGCCACGTTGTACTCGATGGGTCCGGCGGTAAAACGCAGGTCCGCTTCACGGTCCATGGCCGGGATCAGAAAGATGTCGATCAGCCAGCCAATACCCAGCAAACCGAAGGTGAAAAACCAGATCGTCCCGGTCACCGGCTTGCCGTAATAGAAGCGGTGAGCCCCGGTAAAACCAAAAATCCACAGCAGGTAGCCGATCACTTTGCTGTGTGTATCTTGCTGCTGGCCAGCCTGTTGATAGGTGTTCATGAAGGACCTCGATTCACACGATAGATAAATATTCTTGAATTCTTTGTGACTTTTTTACAGGTTGCCGACGTATGGCACATGCTACCTTCGGTTGCGTCAAAGCCTTATACCACCTGACTTCTGTCCGACAATTGCGTCCATTTGCCGCTTATTTGGTTCCGTTGACCACAAGTTGAATCGACCAACGGCCTCGGAAGGGCAAAAAAAGCTGTTATAAAGTTGCGCGCTAACCCATATGAGCCTTGCCTAATGCGTCCATTTTTCAAGACATGGCTAACCATTTGCCTTTTGATGCCACTGGCCGCCCACGCCACCAATCGTGAGCAACGTCTTCCAAACGTTAATGGTTACACCCAAAAATCCCATGTTTCTGCTCCTTCGAGCAAAAACAAGAAAACCGAAAAACGTGCTCCACAGCTGGCTAGTAAAAGCAGCCTTGTTCCGCCGATGGCGACCAAGGAAAGCAGCAACGTGCTGAGTCGCGCCGTCAACGTCCTCGGTACACCTTACCGTTGGGGCGGCAGCAGCCCAAGTAAAGGGTTCGATTGCAGCGGCCTGGTGAAATACGCGTTCAACGACGCCACGTTCGACCTGCCACGCACGTCCAATGCCATGGCCAGCGGTCATGGCGAGAAAGTCGATCGCAAGGATCTGAAGCCGGGCGACCTGATTTTCTTCAACATCAAGAGCCGTCGGGTCAATCACGTTGCCATCTACCTGGGCAACGACCGTTTTATCCACGCACCGCGCCGTGGCAAGTCGGTGACCATCGACACCTTGAAGAAACCGTACTGGGAAAGCCACTACGTGGTTGCCAAGCGGGTTCTGCCGAAAGAGAAGAACACACTTCAGGTTGTTCAGCGCTGATCTGAAGTCCCGGGGTCAGACCCGGCACTTGCTTCGGTCATGACGCCCTCTTCGCGGGCAAGCCTCGCTCCTACAGGTCACGTGCCATTTTTTGCGGCACATGCCTGACCTGTAGGAGCGAGGCTTGCCCGCGAAGGCGTTTCTGGCCTCCTCAGAAATTATCCGGCGTCCGCGCCTTCTCCCGGGCATGCTCCCGGCTGATCAAGCCCTTGGTCACCAAATCCTTTAAGCACATGTCCAGCGTCTGCATCCCCAGGCTGCCCCCGGTCTGAATCGACGAGTACATCTGCGCCACCTTGTCTTCGCGGATCAGGTTACGGATCGCCGACGTGCCGAGCATGATTTCGTGCGCCGCAATGCGCCCACCGCCGATCTTCTTGATCAGGGTCTGCGACACCACCGCCAGTAACGACTCGGACAGCATCGACCGCACCATCGACTTCTCGTCCCCCGGAAACACGTCCACCACCCGGTCGATGGTCTTCGCCGCTGACGTGGTGTGCAGCGTGCCGAACACCAGGTGACCGGTCTCGGCGGCGGTCAATGCCAGGCGAATGGTCTCCAGGTCACGCATTTCCCCCACCAGAATCACGTCCGGGTCTTCCCGCAGCGCCGAGCGCAGGGCCGTGGCGAAGCTACGGGTATCACGGTGGACTTCGCGCTGGTTGATCAGGCATTTACGCGATTCATGGACGAATTCGATGGGGTCTTCGATGGTGAGGATGTGGTGATGGCGATGGTTGTTCAGGTAATCGATCATCGCCGCCAGGGTGGTGGACTTGCCGGAACCGGTGGGGCCGGTCACCAGCACCAGGCCCCGCGGGGCCTCGGTGATCTTGCGAAACACCTCGCCCATGCCGAGGTCGTCCATGCTCAGGACTTTCGACGGGATGGTCCGGAATACCGCACCCGCACCCCGGTTCTGGTTGAAAGCGTTGACCCGGAAACGCGCCACGCCGGGCACTTCGAAGGAAAAATCAGTCTCCAGGTGTTTCTCGAAGTCCACCCGCTGGGTGTCGTTCATGATGTCGTAGATCAGCTCATGCACCTGTTTGTGGTCCAGGGCCGGCAGGTTGATGCGCCGCACGTCGCCGTCGACGCGAATCATCGGTGGCAGGCCGGCAGACAGGTGCAGGTCGGACGCGCCCTGTTTAGCGCTGAAGGCCAGCAGCTCAGTGATATCCATAGCGCTCCTCAATTCCAGTAGAATGCCGCCAACCTTCAAACCGCCGGCGCCTCTTTGATGTCCACGATAGCAGACAACATTCTTCAGGTTAGTTCGCGCATCCGCGCCGCCGCCCTTGCCGCCCACCGCGACGAGCACAGCGTTCAACTGCTGGCGGTGAGCAAGACCAAGCCTGCCGAGGCCGTGCGCGAGGCGTATGCCGCAGGCGTGAGCGATTTTGGCGAGAATTACTTGCAGGAAGCCTTGGGCAAACAGCTCGAATTGGCCGACCTGCCCTTGATCTGGCACTTCATCGGCCCCATTCAATCGAACAAGACTCGCGCTATCGCCGAGCACTTCGCCTGGGTGCATTCCGTGGATCGCTTGAAAATCGCACAACGCCTGTCCGAACAACGCCCTGCCGATCTGCCGCCCCTGAATATCTGTATACAGGTCAATGTCAGCGGTGAAGCCAGCAAATCCGGCTGCACCCCGGCCGACCTGCCGGCCCTGGCCAAGTCCATCAGCGAATTGCCGCGCATCAAGTTGCGAGGGTTGATGGCGATCCCTGAGCCGACTGAAGATCGCGCCGCCCAGGATGCCGCTTTTGCTGCCGTGCAACGCCTGCAAGCCAGCCTGAATTCGCCGCTAGACACACTTTCCATGGGCATGAGCCACGACCTCGAGTCGGCCATCGCCCAGGGTGCCACTTGGGTCCGCATCGGTACGGCCCTGTTTGGCGCCCGCGACTACGGTCAACCATGACAATGGCTGACGCCTCTCTTGATAAGGACCTGACATGAGCAAGACTCGTATTGCCTTTATCGGTGCCGGAAACATGGCCGCCAGCCTCATCGGTGGTCTTCGCGCCAAAGGCCTGGACGCCGCACAGATCCGCGCCAGCGATCCGGGCGCCGAAACCCGCGCCAAGGTGCAGGCTGAACATGGCGTTGAAGTATTCGCCGACAATGCCGATGCCATTCAAGACGCTGACGTGGTAGTGCTGGCGGTCAAGCCGCAGGCCATGAAAGCCGTGTGCGAAGCGATTCGCCCAAGCCTGAAACCGAATCAACTGGTGGTTTCGATTGCGGCCGGCATCACCTGCGCCAGCATGAACAACTGGCTCGGCGCCCAGCCGATCGTGCGCTGCATGCCCAACACCCCGGCGCTGCTGCGTCAGGGCGTAAGCGGTTTGTTTGCCACGGCCGAAGTAAACGCTGAGCAACGTCAGCAAGCCGAAGAGCTGTTGTCGGCCGTCGGCATTGCCCTGTGGCTGAACGAAGAGCAGCAACTGGACGCGGTCACCGCCGTTTCCGGCTCGGGTCCGGCGTACTTCTTCCTGCTGATCGAAGCCATGACCGCCGCTGGCGTGAAACTCGGCCTGCCAGCGGACATCGCCGCACAATTGACGGTACAAACCGCGTTGGGTGCCGCACACATGGCGGTTGCCAGTGATGTCGACGCTGCTGAATTACGCCGTCGCGTGACGTCCCCTGCGGGCACCACGGAAGCGGCAATCAAATCGTTCCAGGCCGGCGGCTTTGAAGCGCTGGTCGAAAAAGCACTCGGCGTCGCTGCGCACCGTTCGGCCGAGATGGCTGAGCAACTTGGCCGCTAATCAGCTCTTACAAAGGAATTAATGATGCTTGGACTCAATGACGCTGCCATTTTCATAATTAAAACCCTGGGCAGCCTGTACCTGCTGATCGTACTGATGCGCTTCATTCTGCAATTGGTCCGGGCGAACTTCTACAACCCGCTCTGCCAGTTCATCGTTAAGGCCACCCAACCGCTGCTCAAGCCGCTGCGCCGGGTCATCCCGAGCATGTTCGGGCTGGACATGTCGTCACTGGTATTGGCGCTGATCATTCAAATGCTGCTGATCGCGGTGATCCTGCTGCTCAAAGGCTTCATGGTCGACTGGCTGTTCCTGGTGCCATGGGCCCTGATCGCCCTCTTCTCTCTGTTCTTGAACATTATTTTCTGGGCGATGATCATCAGCGTGATTCTGTCCTGGGTCGCCCCAGGCAGCCACAACCCAGGTGCAGAACTGGTCGCGCAGATCACTGAACCAGTACTCGCCCCGTTCCGTCGGATCATTCCGAACCTGGGTGGCCTCGACATCTCGCCGATCTTCGCGTTTATCGTGATCCAGTTGCTGCAAAGCTGGCTGATCCCGCGCCTTGCGAACTTCGCCCTGATGCCGATGGGGCTGCTCGGCCTGATCTGATGAGCTACTTTCGCTGGGACGGTGACGATCTGATTCTGGAATGTCACCTGCAACCGGCAGCCCGCAGCGATGACTTCTGCGGGCTGCACGGGGATCGGCTGAAGATTCGCCTGACCGCACCGCCGGTCGAAGGCAAGGCCAACGCGTATCTGATGGCGTTTCTGGCCAAGGCGTTTGGGGTGTCCAAGAGTCAGGTCAGTTTGATCAGCGGGGAGTTGAACCGGCAGAAGCGGGTGAGGATCTGTTCGCCGAAGAAGCTGCCGGATTTGCCGGATCTGCTGCGTCCGGCAGGTTAACCGCGTCATCGTTCTGCGCGGGCAAGCCTCGCGCCTGCAAGATGACGCAATCCCTGTAGGAGCGAGGCTTGCCCGCGAATGCCGCGTCTCGGTCCAGCTGAATGAAATCAGGCCCGCCCTTTGCTTGCCGCTGACCCCACCGGTCTTTAGACTTACGCCTCATTTCAACGAGAGCAGGGTCGATGCCAACTGCCTTTCCCGCCGATTCTGTTGGTCTGGTGACGCCGCAAGTGGCGCACTTCAGTGAACCCCTGGCCCTGGCCTGTGGCCGTTCGCTCCCAGCTTATGACCTCATTTACGAAACCTACGGCACGCTGAACGCCACGGCGAGCAACGCCGTGCTGATCTGCCACGCCTTGTCGGGTCACCATCACGCTGCCGGCTTCCACAGCCCCGACGACCGCAAACCCGGTTGGTGGGACAGTTGCATCGGCCCCGGCAAGCCGATCGACACCAACAAATTCTTCGTGGTCAGCCTGAACAACCTCGGCGGCTGCAACGGCTCCACCGGCCCCAGCAGCATCAATCCGGAGACCGGCAAGCCGTTTGGCGCTGACTTCCCGGTCCTGACCGTGGAAGACTGGGTGCACAGCCAGGCGCGCCTGGCCGACCTGCTCGGCATTCGCCAATGGGCCGCCGTAATCGGCGGCAGCCTCGGCGGCATGCAGGCGATGCAGTGGAGCATCACCTACCCCGACCGCATTCGTCATTGTCTGGCCATCGCCTCGGCCCCCAAGTTGTCGGCGCAGAACATCGCCTTCAACGAAGTGGCGCGCCAGGCGATCCTCACCGACCCCGATTTCCACGGCGGTTCATTCCAGGAGGCCGGGGTGATCCCCAAGCGCGGTTTGATGCTGGCGCGGATGGTCGGGCACATCACCTACCTGTCGGATGACTCGATGGGCGAGAAATTCGGTCGTGGCCTCAAGAGCGAAAAGCTCAACTACGACTTCCACAGCGTCGAGTTCCAGGTTGAAAGCTACCTGCGTTATCAGGGCGAAGAGTTCTCCGGGCGTTTCGACGCTAACACGTACCTGCTGATGACCAAGGCGCTGGACTACTTCGACCCGGCAGCCAACTTCGACGATGACCTGGCGAAAACCTTCGCCAATGCCCAGGCCAAGTTCTGCGTGATGTCTTTCACCACCGACTGGCGCTTCTCCCCTGCCCGCTCGCGGGAACTGGTGAACGCACTGATGGCGGCCAAGAAGGACGTTTGCTACCTCGAGATCGACGCTCCGCAAGGCCACGACGCCTTCCTGATTCCGATCCCGCGTTACTTGCAGGCCTTCAGCAATTACATGAACCGCATTACGTTGTGAGAAAGCCATGAGAGCTGATCTGGAAATCATCCAGGAATGGATCCCCGCTGGCAGCCGCGTGCTCGACCTCGGTTGCGGCGACGGCGAACTGCTGACCTGGCTGCGCGATAACAAACAAGTGACGGGCTATGGCCTGGAAAACGATCCGGACAACATCGCCGAATGCGTGGCCAAGGGCATCAACGTGATCGAGCAGGACCTGGACAAGGGCCTCGGCAACTTCGCCAGCAACAGCTTCGACGTCGTGGTCATGACCCAGGCGCTGCAAGCCGTGCATTACCCGGACAGGATCCTCGACGAAATGCTGCGGGTCGGCCGCCAGTGCATCATCACCTTCCCCAACTTCGGTCACTGGCGCTGCCGCTGGTACCTGGCGAGCAAGGGCCGGATGCCGGTGTCGGAGTTTCTGCCATACACCTGGTACAACACGCCGAACATCCACTTCTGCACCTTCGAAGACTTTGAAGCGTTGTGTCGCGAACGTGAAGCCAAGGTCATTGATCGGCTGGCCGTGGATCAACAACACCGCCACGGGTGGGCCAGTAAGCTATGGCCTAATCTATTAGGTGAAATCGGTATTTACCGCGTCAGCAGCCCAGGGTTGCAGGATCACAAAATCGCGGTCTGAACCACGACATTCCAAGGAGAACGATCATGGGTCGTCTAGCGCTGTTTGTACTTACTGCCTGCCTGAGCGTCACGGCCATGGCCGCCGACGTCATCAAAGGTGATCGTCAGGAGAAGTTTGGTGATGTGACGGTGCATTACAACACCTTCAACTCGACCTTTCTGACCCCTGATATCGCTAAAGCCGCGGAGCTCACCCGTAGCAAGAATCAAGGCGTGATCAACGTTTCGGTAATCAAGGAAGGCAAACCCCAGATGGCTCAGGTCAGCGGGACGGTCAAAGACCTGACCAGCCAAAGTGTGCCGCTGAAATTCAAACAGATCACCGAACAGGGCGCGATCTACTACATCGCCCAGTTCCCGGTGGATCAGCAGGAAGTCCGCACCTTCGAGATCAAGGTGCAGAACGGCGATAAAATCAACACCATCAATTTCAACCAAGAGCTTTTCCCCGGCGAATGATGAACTTCACGCAACTCGTACTGGCCAGCCATAACGCCGGCAAACTCAAGGAACTCCAGGCCATGCTCGGCGAGTCGGTGCAACTGCGCTCGATCGGCGAGTTCAGCAGCGTCGAGCCTGAAGAAACCGGCCTGTCGTTCGTCGAGAATGCCATCCTCAAGGCCCGCAACGCCGCGCGCATCTCCGGTTTGCCGGCGCTGGCCGACGATTCCGGGCTAGCGGTGGATTTCCTTGGCGGTGCGCCGGGTATCTATTCGGCTCGTTACGCGGATGGCCAGGGTGATGCGGCGAACAACGCCAAACTGCTCGATGCGTTGAAGGATGTGCCGGAATCTGAGCGCGGCGCACAGTTCGTCTGCGTGCTGGCGCTGGTGCGACATGCCGACGATCCGCTGCCGATCCTCTGCGAAGGCCTGTGGCACGGGCGCATCTTGACGGCGGCCAGCGGTGAACACGGGTTTGGCTACGACCCGCTGTTCTGGGTGCCGTCGCGCGATTGCTCCAGCGCCGAGCTGAGCCCGAGCGAGAAGAACCTCATCAGCCACCGCGCCCGTGCAATGGATCTGCTGCGCCAGCGTCTAGGCCTGATATGACCCACGACTCATCCGCGTCACCGCTGATTTTCGGCGGTGCCGCCCCCTCGCCTCGGGCCGCGCTCCCCGTGCTGCCGCCCCTTGCGTTGTACATCCACATTCCGTGGTGTGTGCGCAAATGCCCTTATTGCGACTTCAACTCCCACACTGCCAGCCCGGTGCTGCCGGAAGAAGAGTACGTCGACGCGTTGCTGGCCGACCTCGATCAGGACCTGCATGCGGTTTACGGTCGTGAGCTGAGCTCGATTTTCTTCGGTGGCGGCACGCCGAGCCTGTTCAGCGCCGAAGCCCTGGGTCGTTTGCTCAAAGGCGTCGAGCAGCGGATTGCGTTCGCCAGCGACATCGAAATCACCCTGGAAGCCAATCCGGGAACGTTCGAGCAAGAGAAATTCGTCGCCTACCGCGCGCTGGGCATCAATCGCCTGTCGATCGGTATCCAGAGTTTCCAGGAAGAAAAGCTCAAGGCCTTGGGGCGGATTCACAACGGTGACGAAGCGGTGCGAGCCGCCGGCATGGCGCGTCAGGCCGGGTTCGATAACTTCAATCTGGACTTGATGCACGGCTTGCCGGATCAGTCGCTGGACGATGCGTTGAGCGACCTGCGCCAGGCCATCGCCCTGAAGCCGACACATTTGTCCTGGTATCAACTGACGCTGGAGCCGAACACGGTGTTCTGGAACCAGCCGCCGACGCTGCCGGAAGACGACACGCTGTGGGACATTCAGGAAGCCGGTCAGGCGCTGCTTGCCGAACACGGTTACGCGCAATACGAAGTCTCGGCTTATGCTCAGCCTGGTCGCCCGGCGCGGCATAACCTCAATTACTGGAGTTTCGGCGACTTCATCGGCATCGGCGCCGGTGCCCACGGCAAGCTGAGCCATCCGGACGGGCGCATCGTGCGCACCTGGAAAACGCGCCTGCCGAAGGATTACCTGAACCCGGCGAAAAGCTTCAAGGCCGGCGAGAAAGCGCTGACCAATGACGAGCTGCCGTTCGACTTCCTGATGAACGCCCTGCGCCTGACGGAAGGCGTGGAATCGCGCCTGTATTCGGAGCGCACCGGACTGCCGCTGGAAAGCCTCGCCGAAGGCCGGCGGGAAGCCGAACAAAGCGGCCTGTTGCAGGTCGAACCGTCACGTCTGGCGGCGACTGATCGCGGACAGCTGTTTCTCAATGACTTGCTGCAAACATTTCTGAGCTGATTTCAGCCTTAGGGGAAAACGAATGGATTTGATACTCGACCTGCTCGCCACCGTCTCCCGCTGGAGCCGCAGCAACCTGTCGGAAATCTCTCTGGCGCTGGTGGGCTGTCTGCTGGTGTTGTTTGGCGCCGATATCAAAGGCTGGGTCGACCAACGCCTGGGCAGCATCGCCGGCGCCTTGCGCGTCCCGCTGATGGCATTGGTGTGCATGGTCGGCAGCGGCGTCGCGTTGATCTACGCCACCCCGTGGATCATCAAAGGCCTGAGCCAGTTCAACAACTACAGCCTGGCGCCGGTGTTGTTGGTGGTGCTGGTACTGATCGGCGTCGTCGCCGACCGCCGCTGACCTTTGACTACACCCAAAACAACTGTGGGAGCGAGCCTGCTCGCGATGACGTCATAACATTCAACATCTTCGTTGACTGTCAGACCGCCATCGCTGGCAAGCCCGCTCCCACATTTTTTGTATTGCGAATGCCCTTTATGGCTTGCCCACGGACTTGGCTTCGCTTCGGATCCTGGCACTGATCCCCATAAAGTCGTGGCAGCCCAGCGCTTCGGCCTTGTCCAGATACACAACATTCTGACGGTCGAGCCTGCCACTCTCATTGACTCGGCTCATTGCCAGAATGTAATTGGCCTCGGCCCGGTACTGATCTTCGGTCAGCATCAATGCGACAGCACGCGCCTGCAAGGACCCTATCACTCGTTCTTTTGACAAGCCTGGCTGCAAGTCCTGAAAGCACAGGGCGCGCTTGGCCGGCATCGGATAAAAATCAGCAAAAATATCTGGCTCCTGAAGCAGCTCCTCAAGCGTCTGCAGATATTTCAAGTGTCCGGCATCGCGTCGATCAGACTTCATCGAGTCCTGATCGCACCGATGGAAGTAGGCGACGGCTGCCGCCAAAAAGCCTTGATCCATGGCTTTTTCATAAAGCTCACAGGTTTCCCTGCGCTGTTGTTCGGTAGGGCCCGGTTTGCTCAGGGTATTAGCCAGCAAATAGCTCGCGATGGGATGCCCACCGTCAGACGCCATCTTCAAATTGTATTTGAAGGCCTCCAGATCACCTTCCATGTTGCCTATTTGCTCGGGCTTGTTCTTGAAATCCAGCTCCCCGCTTGCTTCCAGCCTGACCAACTCATCCGCGTTACGTTTGATTTGATCAGCTGCATCCTGGGCACGTTGAAAGTAGTCGTCGATCGTCAGCGTCTGTCCGTGAGCCATTGAAGGCAGGGCGATGAACAACAGGATGCAGACGAGGATGAATTTCAAAACCTTGTCTTCCTTTACAATTGGGGGCATAGAGCTTTCGGCGGCCAGACGCCGATCTTGAACACGGCATAAAGCAAATGTGGGAGCGAGCCTGCTCGCGAAGGCGTCGTCACATTCAACATTATCGTTGACTGTCAGATCGCTTTCGCGAGCAGGCTCGCTCCCACAGTTTGTAGTGCGTAGGGCTCAGGACTGTTTTTCGAACTTCAGGTCCCAAACGCCATGCCCAAGACGTTCGCCGCGGCGTTCGAACTTGGTGATCGGGCGTTCAGCCGGGCGCGGAACGCATTTGCCGTCTTCGGCCAGGTTGCGATAACCCGGGGCGACGTTCATCACTTCCAGCATGTACTCGGCGTAGGGTTCCCAGTCGGTGGCCATGTGCAGAATGCCACCGACCTTCAACTTGCTGCGCACCAACTCAGCGAACGACGCCTGAACGATACGGCGTTTGTGGTGACGGCTCTTGTGCCATGGATCCGGGAAAAACAGCATCAGGCGATCGAGGCTGTTGTCGGCCACGCAACGGTTGAGCACTTCGATTGCATCGCAATCGTAGACCCGCAGGTTGGTCAGGCCCTGCGTCAGAACGCCATTGAGCAGCGCGCCGACACCCGGACGGTGCACTTCCACGCCAATGAAATCCTGTTCTGGCGAGGCCGCGGCCATTTCCAGCAGCGAATGGCCCATGCCGAAACCGATTTCCAGCGAGCGCGGCGCCGAGCGACCGAACACTTGGTCGAAGTCTACCGGTGCGTCGGCCAATGGCAGCACGAACAGCGGCGTGCCCTGGTCCAGACCGCGTTGCTGGCCTTCGGTCATGCGCCCGGCGCGCATCACGAAACTCTTGATGCGGCGGTGTTGGCGCTCGTCGCCTTCTTCCGTCTGGATTGGCGTGTCGTTTGATTCAGTCATCAATGGCTCTTACTTGATCAGACCATCCAGCGGCGAGGAGGCGCTGGCATAGAGTTTTTTCGGCATGCGACCGGCGAGGTAGGCCAGGCGGCCCGCGACGATGGCGTGTTTCATGGCTTCAGCCATCATGATCGGCTGCTGGGCGTGGGCGATGGCCGAGTTCATCAGCACGGCTTCGCAACCCAGTTCCATGGCGATGGTGGCGTCGGAAGCGGTACCGACACCGGCATCCACCAGCACGGGAATCTTGGCTTCTTCGAGGATGATCTGCAGGTTGTACGGGTTGCAGATCCCCAGGCCCGAACCGATCAGACCGGCGAGCGGCATGACCGCGATGCAGCCGATTTCCGCCAATTGACGGGCGATGATCGGGTCATCGCTGGTATAGACCATCACGTCGAAGCCTTCCTTGACCAGCGTTTCGGCGGCCTTGAGGGTTTCGATCACGTTGGGGAACAGGGTTTTCTGGTCGGCCAGCACTTCCAGCTTCACCAGATTGTGCCCATCGAGCAGCTCACGGGCCAGGCGGCAGGTGCGCACGGCTTCGATGGCGTCGTAGCAGCCCGCGGTGTTCGGCAGGAAGGTGTAGCGATCCGGCGACAGCACTTCGAGCAGGTTCGGCTCGCCTTCGATCTGGCCCAGATTGGTACGGCGCACGGCGAAGGTGACGATCTCGGCACCCGAAGCTTCGATGGCCAGGCGGGTTTCTTCCATGTCGCGGTACTTGCCGGTGCCTACCAGCAAACGCGACTGGTAAGTACGACCGGCCAGGACGAAGGGCTTGTCGCTACGAACGATGCTCATGGGAAATCCTCTGTAGGGGTGAGGTTCTTGCAGAATTCTGTGCCCTTGCGGGCCGGGCGACTAGCCGCCGCCGATGGCGTGGACCACTTCGACGGAATCGCCATCATTGAGCGTGGTTTCTGCATGCTGGCTGCGCGGGACGATATCCAGATTGAGTTCGACCGCCACCCGGCGTCCGGTCAGCTCCAGACGGGTCAGCAGGGCCGCAACGGTTTCACCGTCGGGCAGTTCAAGGGATTCGCCGTTCAACTGAATGCGCATACCGAATGCCGCCATCATTTTTAGGGGCTGGCATTCTAGCCCGATCAGTCTTGGCGACCCAAGCCATTCGTCATGAAATGGACTGCCCGGTCAGCTCAACCGCCAGGCGGCAAGCCCCAGGCAGAACCAGCCGACCAGGAATGCCAGGCCGCCGAAGGGGGTGACGATCCCCAGCTTGCTGACGCCGGTCAGGGTCAGCAAGTACAGGCTGCCGGAAAACAGCAGGATGCCGATGGCAAACGAGGCGCCGGCCCAAGTGATCAAGCGTCCCGGAATCTGCGTGGCCAGCAGCGCCACACCCAGCAACGCCAGGGTGTGCACCAGTTGGTAGGTGACGCCGGTATGGAAAATCGCCAGGTACTCGGGAGTCAGACGGTTTTTCAGGCCGTGGGCGGCGAACGCGCCAAGGGCAACGCCGGTGAAGCCGAAGAAAGCGGCCAGCATCAGAAAGCCACGCAGCATGAAGAACTCCAGTCAGACTCGATCCACAGGGTCTGTATAATGGCCCGCTCAACGGGTTCGGCCAAGTCATCTCTATGCTGCGTTTATTTTTAAGACGATTTACCAAGGCCGTGCTCTGGTTCGCGGCCGGCAGCGTGCTGCTGGTGCTGATCTTTCGCGTGGTCCCGCCACCGGGAACGGCATTGATGGTCGAGCGCAAGGTCGAATCCTGGTTCGACGGCGAGCCCATTGACTTGCAGCGCACCTGGAAGCCCTGGGATGAAATCTCTGACGACCTGAAAGTCGCGGTGATCGCGGGCGAGGATCAGAAATTCCCGGAGCACTGGGGTTTTGACTTTGGTGCGATCCAGAAAGCCCTGGCCCATAACGAGCTCGGTGGTTCGATTCGCGGTGCCAGCACTCTGAGCCAGCAAGTCTCGAAGAATCTGTTTTTGTGGTCCGGCCGCAGTTGGCTGCGTAAAGGCCTGGAGGCGTGGTTCACCGGGTTGATCGAGGTGCTCTGGCCCAAGCAGCGGATTCTTGAGGTGTACCTGAACAGCGTCGAGTGGGATGACGGGGTGTTTGGCGCGGAAGCGGCGGCCCGGCATCACTTTGGTGTGAGCGCTAAAGGTCTTAGTCGCCAGCAATCGAGCTTGCTCGCGGCGGTGCTGCCAAACCCGCGGGTGTGGAGTGCAAGCCATCCGACCAACTATGTTGCGCGTCGGGCCGGGTGGATTCGGCAGCAGATGAGCCAGTTGGGTGGCGATAGCTATCTGGTTGGCATTAATGATTCACGCCGGGCACCTTGGTCCCAATAACGAGTCCGAGACGACGCAAATCACCCGTAGGAGCGAGGCTTGCCCGCGAAGGCGGTATGTCAGCCAACCCCTTCATCGACTGATACACCGCCTTCGTGAGCAAGGCTCGCTCCTACAGGAGGCGGCTTGTTACTAGTAGGCACACACAAAAACGCCCCGATCATCACTGATCGGGGCGTTTTTTATTGCCGCTTCGCAGGTCAGGCGGCGATCGACAACTTGAGCTTGTTCATCGCGCTCTTCTCAAGCTGACGAATACGCTCGGCCGACACGTTGTACTTCTGCGCCAGGTCATGCAGCGTGGCTTTCTCTTCCGCCAGCCAGCGCTGGTAGAGGATGTCACGGCTGCGGTCGTCCAGCACTTCGAGCGCTTCGTGCAGGTTGTGATTGGAGTTGTCGCTCCAGTCGGCATCTTCCAGTTGACGCGCCGGGTCGTACCGGTGGTCTTCCAGGTAGTTGGCCGGCGACTGGAAAGCGCTGTCGTCGTCCGCTTCCGCGGCCGGGTCGAAGGCCATGTCATGGCCGGTCAGGCGACTTTCCATCTCGCGCACTTCCCGCGGCTCTACGCCGAGGCTTTCCGCCACACGGTGGACTTCCTCGTTGTTCAGCCACGCCAGACGTTTCTTCTGGCTGCGCAGGTTGAAGAACAGCTTGCGCTGGGCCTTGGTGGTCGCGACTTTCACAATGCGCCAGTTGCGCAGGATGAACTCGTGAATTTCCGCCTTGATCCAGTGCACTGCGAACGAAACCAGACGCACACCCATTTCCGGGTTGAAGCGCTTCACCGCCTTCATCAGACCGACGTTACCTTCCTGGATCAGGTCAGCCTGAGCCAGGCCGTAGCCGGAATAGCTACGGGCGATATGTACAACAAAACGCAGGTGGGCGAGCACCATCTGCCGAGCCGCCCCCAAATCCTGCTCATAATAGAGACTCTCGGCCAGTTCACGCTCCTGCTCCGGAGTCAGCAATGGAATGCTGTTCACGGTGTGCACATAGGCCTCCAGGTTCGCACCCGGGACCAGAGCATATGCAGGTTGCAAAGAATTGGTCATACGAAAAAACCTCCGACTTACATAACTCGTGCAGTTCAGCACTGCGAAAATTGACCGGAAACCGAAAGACAAGTTCCCATAAACGCTGAAAGGTCAATACGAGCAAAATGATACTACTTAGGCGCAAGCTCCCTCAGGTGGCGTGCGACTGCAATCCATGCACCGATATACCCCAACAGCACCGCGCCAAGCAAGAGAGACAGACCGTCGGCAACTGGCACTCCGGCCAGCGCAAAATCACTGCCATACAAACCGGCCAGCCCGACAACTGCGTCGTTCAGCCAATCAAGGCCAAACGCCAATACACCCCAGGAAAGAATCCCCGCACCGAAGCCATAAAGCGCACCCATGTACAGAAAGGGCCTGCGCACATAGCTGTCCGTGCCGCCGACGAGTTTAATCACTTCTATCTCTGTGCGGCGGTTTTCAATATGAAGACGAATGGTATTGCCTATCACCAAAAGTAATGCAGAAACCAGAAGCACGGTCAGACCGAAGACAAAACGGTCACCCAGCTTGAGGATCGCTGCCAGACGCTCGACCCAGACTAGATCAAGTTGAGCCTGTTGTACCTTGGGCAGCTCGGAAAGTTTTTGTCGTAATGCTTCAAGCGCGGGCTTGTCGACTTCGTTCGGGGTCACCAGCACCACGCCTGGCAGTGGGTTTTCCGGCAGTTCCTTAAGCGCCTCGCCCAAGCCGGACTGCTGCTGGAACTCTTCCAGCGCCTGATCTCGGCCGATATATTCAGCATCGGCTACGCCAGGCATGCCTTTGATCTGCTCGCGCAACGACTCGCCTTCAGCCGGGCTGGCCTCGAGTTGCAGGTACAGGGAAATCTGCGCCGCTCGCTGCCAGGAACCGCCGAGACGCTCGACGTTACTCAGCAAAAGTGACAGGCCCATCGGCAAGCTCAGGGCGACCGCCATCACCATGCAGGTGAAAAAGCTGCCGATTGGCTGTTTACCCAACCGACGCAAGCTGTCCAGCAGACTGGCGCGATGGCTTTCAACCCAGGCACGAAACAACGTGGCGAAATCCGGGCCGTCGTCATCGTTGCGCTTTTTCTTCTGCGGTTGCAGATCGGCGGCTTTCGGCGCCACGCGCTCGGAAACCTTGGGGCTGCGTGTCGCACTCATACGCCCGCCTCCCCGTCGCCGATCAATCGGCCGCGTTGCAGGGTCAGCATCCGATGACGCATGCGGGCGATCAAGGCCAGGTCGTGACTAGCGATCAGCACGCTGGTGCCCAGGCGGTTGATGTCTTCGAACACGCCCATGATCTCGGCCGCCAGACGCGGATCGAGGTTACCGGTGGGTTCGTCCGCCAGCAGCAAGGCCGGACGGTGGACGATGGCGCGAGCGATGCCGACGCGCTGTTGCTGCCCGGTGGACAGGTCGCCGGGGTACAGATCGGTTTTATCCGACAGCGCGACACGCTCAAGCGCCGAATCCACACGTTTGACGATCTCGGCTTTGGACAGCCCAAGAATCTGTAACGGCAGAGCGACGTTGTTGAACACCGTGCGATCAAATAGCAGTTGGTGGTTCTGGAACACCACGCCAATCTGCCGGCGCAAGTACGGAATCTGCGCATTGCTGATGGTGGCGAGGTCCTGGCCGGCCAGCAGCAATTTGCCGGTGGTCGGACGTTCCATCGCCAGCAGCAGCCGCAACAAGGTGCTTTTACCGGCGCCGGAATGGCCGGTTACAAACAAGAATTCGCCCCGACGGACTCGAAAGCTCAGCTCATGCAAGCCGACGTGACCGTTCGGGTAGCGTTTACCGACCTGTTCGAAACGAATCATGAACGCTCCCGCTCGGCAAACAGTGCCTGGACAAAGGGTTCTGCTTCAAAAGTACGCAAGTCATCGATGCCTTCACCGACGCCGATGTAGCGAATCGGCAAACCAAATTGCTTGGCCAGGGCGAAAATCACCCCGCCCTTGGCGGTGCCATCGAGCTTGGTCAGCGCCAGGCCGGTCAGTTCGACGGTCTGGTTGAATTGCTTGGCTTGGCTGATTGCGTTCTGGCCAGTACCGGCGTCGAGCACCAAGAGCACTTCGTGCGGCGCGTCAGCGTCGAGTTTGCTGATAACCCGGCGAACCTTTTTCAGCTCTTCCATCAAATTGTCTTTGGTGTGCAGGCGACCGGCGGTGTCGGCGATCAGCACATCAATGCCACGGGCCTTGGCGGCCTGTACGGCGTCGAAGATAACCGAAGCGGAGTCGGCACCGGTGTGCTGGGCGATGACCGGGATCTTGTTGCGCTCGCCCCAGACCTGCAATTGCTCAACGGCGGCGGCGCGGAAGGTGTCACCGGCCGCGAGCATGACTTTCTTGCCTTCGAGTTGCAGCTTCTTCGCCAGTTTGCCAATGGTGGTGGTTTTGCCGGCACCGTTGACGCCGACCACCAGAATCACGAAAGGCTTGTTCTGCGAGGTGATTTTCAGCGGCTGCTCGACAGGCTTGAGCATCGCGGCGAGTTCAGCCTGCAGGGATTTGTACAGCGCGTCGGCATCGGCCAGCTCCTTGCGCGCAACCTTTTGGGTCAGGCGCTGGATGATGACCGAGGTCGCCTCGACCCCGACGTCGGCGGTCAGCAGACGGGTTTCGATGTCTTCGAGCAGTTCGTCATCGATGATTTTCTTGCCCAGGAACAGGCTGGCCATGCCTTCGCCAATGCTGGCGCTGGTCTTGGACAGGCCTTGCTTGAGGCGGGCGAAGAAACCGGCTTTGGTTTCTTCGCTACGCGGCGGCTCGGCCGGGACTTCGGCGGGAACTGCGGGCGCGGCGACTACCGGAGCAATGACAGGAGCAGGCGCAGGCGCAGGTGCTTCAACCACAGGAGCGACGAACGCAGGAATCACAGACTCTGGAACAACCGGCTCAGGCTCAGTCACGATAACCGGCGCGACAACCGGCTCAACCACCGGCACCTGAACGGGCTCGGGGGCAAACGCGGTCGGTGCAGGAATCGTCGGCGTCACATGCGGCGCCAGCTCATCTTCGACCAAGGCCACCGGCTCTTCCGCCACTGGCAACGTCAGCCACGGCTCTGGAGCGGGTGCCAGAGGATGCTCGGCAATGACTTCGGGTTCAGCCTCGGCGACCGGCTGCAGCACCGGCTCGGCCATCGGCAAGACAACCGGCACCGGTGCTTCTTCTATTACCGGCGCGGGTGTTGGCTCAGGAATTGGCTGTGGCTGTTCGACGACGGGTTCCTGCGGCTTTTTGCGCAGCCATCCGAACAGGCTTTTCTTCTCGCCAGCCGCAGCTGGGGTCTTCTTGTCGTCGTTGGAACCAAACATGGAGGACGGCTATCTCACGGTAGCGACGCGCCAAAGGGCGCCCCGGCAAATAAATATTCGATGCAGAACAGACTGCGATTGACCCAGCTTGTTCACGCGCAACATTTTGTCGAGGTGCAAACAGCACCTCAAAGGTTGACTAATACGAAGGACTGGTACGGCATCTTCTGCGAAAACGCAGAGTTTAGCTGACAAAACCAAGGTTCCGCAGGTAACCCATGCAACCGTCCGGCCGATCAAAGGCCTGATAGACGTGGCCGCCAGTAAAACGGACCAGTATCCTAGCACCCTCTCGCCCGCCGACGCTAAGCCAAGCGGGCAGCTCAACAGGTTTAAAAACGAATGAATGCTTTAGCCCGCCGCGCTGCAGGCCTGCTGCTCAGCACAGTTTGTCTGCCCCTCTCGGCCCTGGCTGCCGATCCACAACCCACCCACGAATTCACTCTGGATAACGGCCTGAAGGTCGTTGTGCGCGAAGACCATCGTGCGCCCGTGGTGGTTTCCCAAGTCTGGTACAAGGTCGGCTCGAGTTACGAGACGCCGGGCCAGACCGGTTTGTCCCACGCCCTCGAACACATGATGTTCAAGGGCAGCGAGAAAGTCGGCCCCGGCGAAGCGTCGCTGATCCTGCGCGACCTCGGTGCCGAAGAGAACGCGTTCACCAGCGATGACTTCACCGCGTATTACCAAGTGCTGGCCCGCGACCGCCTGGGCGTGGCCTTCGAGCTGGAAGCCGACCGCATGGCCACCCTGCGCCTGCCGGCCGACGAGTTCGCCCGCGAGATCGAAGTCATCAAGGAAGAACGTCGCCTGCGCACCGACGATAAACCTATGTCCAAGGCCTACGAACGCTTCAAGGCCATGGCTTTCCCGGCCAGCGGTTACCACACGCCGACCATCGGCTGGATGGCTGACCTGGACCGCATGAAAGTCGAAGAGCTGCGCCACTGGTACCAATCCTGGTACGTGCCGAACAACGCCACGCTGGTGGTGGTCGGCGACGTGACCCCGGACGAAGTCAAAACCCTGGCCCAGCGCTATTTCGGCCCGATCGCCAAACGCGATGTGCCAGCGGCGAAAATCCCGCTGGAACTGGCCGAGCCTGGCGAACGCCAGATCACCCTTCACGTACAGACCCAGTTGCCGAGCCTGATGCTGGGCTTCAACGTGCCGAGCATCGCCACCGCCGAAGACAAGCGCTCGGTGAATGCCTTGCGCCTGATCTCGGCCCTGCTCGACGGCGGCTACAGCGGACGCATCCCGACGCAACTGGAGCGCGGCGAAGAACTGGTGTCCGGTGGTTCGTCGAGTTACGACGCTTACACTCGCGGCGACAGTCTGTTTACCCTGTCGGCCACGCCGAACACCCAGAAAAAGAAAACCATGGCCCAGGTCGAAGCGGGCCTGTGGAAGCTGCTCGATCAGCTGAAAACCACTGCGCCGTCCGCCGAAGAACTGGAACGCGTCCGCGCCCAGGTCATCGCCGGCCTGGTCTACGAGCGTGATTCGATCACCAGTCAGGCCACCTCCATCGGCCAATTGGAAACCGTCGGCCTGTCCTGGAAACTCATGGACACCGAACTCGCCGACCTGGAAAGCGTGACACCGCAAGACATCCAGAAAGCCGCCAAGCTGTATTTCACCCGCGAACGTCTCAGCGTCGCCCATGTACTGCCACTGGAGACGACTCATGAGTGAGCGTAAAAAATCCCGTCTGGTCCTGATCGGACTGATCGCTGTCGCCCTGATCGGCTCTGCTGCGTTCTATTTGTCGAAAAGCGAAGACTCCACGGCCAGCGAAGCCCTCGACAAGGCCAAGTCCAGCCAGAAACTGCAATCGCTGAGTGAACTCGACGGCAAGGCGCCGAGCCACCGTTCGCTCGACGTACAGACCTGGAACACCGCCGAGGGCGCCAAGGTGATGTTCGTCGAAGCCCGCGAGCTGCCGATGTTCGACCTGCGCCTGATTTTCGCCGCCGGCAGCAGCCAGGACGGCAACGCGCCCGGTCTGGCACTGCTGACCAACGCGATGCTCAACGAAGGTGTGGCCGGAAAAGATGTCGGCGCCATCGCTCAAGGCTTCGAAGGCCTGGGCGCAGACTTTGGCAACGGCGCCTTTAAAGACATGGCACTGGCATCCCTGCGCAGCCTCAGCGCCGCAGACAAGCGCGAACCGGCGCTGAAACTGTTCTCCGACGTCGTCGGCAAACCAACCTTCCCTGCCGACTCCTTTGCGCGCATCAAGAACCAGATGCTTGCCGGTTTCGAATACCAGAAGCAGAACCCGGGCAAACTGGCGAGCCTGGAGCTGATGAACCGCTTGTACGGCGATCACCCCTACGCGCATTCCAGCGATGGCACGGCGAAAACCGTCCCGGCGATTACCGTGGCGCAACTCAAGGCGTTCCACGAGAAAGCCTACGCGGCCGGCAACGTGGTGATTGCGCTGGTGGGTGATTTGTCCCGCGCAGAAGCCGAGGCGATTGCCGCGCAAGTCTCCAGCGCGTTGCCGAAAGGCCCGGCACTGGCGAAAATTGCGCAGCCTGAAGAACCGAAAGCCAGCATCGGCCACATCGAGTTCCCGTCCAAGCAGACCAACCTGATGCTTGCGCAACTGGGCATCGACCGTGACGATCCGGACTACGCCGCACTGTCCCTGGGCAACCAGATCCTCGGCGGCGGTGGTTTCGGCACCCGATTGATGAGTGAAGTGCGCGAGAAACGTGGCCTGGCCTACGGCGTCTATTCGGGCTTCACCCCGATGCAGGCACGCGGCCCGTTCATGATCAACTTGCAAACCCGCGCCGAGATGAGTGAAGGCACGTTGAAACTGGTGCAGGACGTGCTCGCCGACTACCTTAAAACCGGCCCGACCCAGAAAGAACTCGACGACGCCAAGCGTGAACTGGCCGGCAGCTTCCCGCTGTCCACGGCCAGCAACGCCGACATCGTCGGCCAGCTCGGCGCCATGGGTTTCTACAACCTGCCGCTGAGTTATCTGAATGACTTCATGCGTGAGTCGCAGAGCCTGACTGTCGAACAGGTCAAAGCCGCACTGAACAAACACTTGAGCACGGACAAAATGGTCATCGTCAGCGCTGGCCCGACCGTGCCGCAAAAGCCGTTACCGGCCCCAACTGATAAACCTGCCGAGCAGCCGCTCGGGGTTCCGGAGCATTGATGGCCACTCGTCCTAAGAAACCTGTTCACAACGTCCACAACGGCGTGAACCAATTGCGCATCATCGGCGGCGAATGGGGCAGCCGGAAGCTGAGCTTCCCCGACGCCCCGGGCCTGCGCCCAACCCCGGACCGGGTGCGTGAAACCCTGTTCAACTGGCTCGCGCCTTACATCGCGGGCGCCAAGGTACTTGATCCATTCGCCGGCAGCGGCGCGTTGTTCCTTGAGGCGCTGTCCCGTGGCGCGGCGATGGGCCAGGCACTGGACGCCAGCAACATCGCGGTCTCAAGCATCAAGGAACATCTGGGCACCCTGCGCTGCACCACCGGCCAGATTCAGACGGCCGATGCCTTGCGCTATCTGGAGACCCAGACCGCGACCGCCTACGACGTGGTGTTCCTCGACCCACCGTTCAATCAGAACCTGTTGCCGGCCGTTTGCACGCTGCTGGAAGAGCGCCAATGGCTGGCGGACGATGCGTGGGTGTACACCGAAAGCGAAACAGCACCCTCGACGCTCGGCCTGCCGGCCAACTGGCGCCTGCACCGTGAGCAGAAATCCGGGCGCGTCTACTATTCGTTGTGGCAGCGAAGCACTGAAATATCTTCTTAAAAGAGTAACCTGGACAGGTGAACCGCCTGTCCAGGGTGCCCTCCCGTTTTTTCAAACTGCAACATAACCAGTTTGCTTAGCTCTTTTCCTTTCGTTCACTGTGAACCTGCGAAACAACTCGCATGGACGCAAAGGACTGTTAACGGAATGAAAGCATCAGCTAACGAGACAACTTCCAGTTCAACTACCGAGTTCACACTCGACAATGGCCTCAAGGTCATCGTGCGCGAGGATCATCGGGCACCGGTGGTAGCTTCCCAGGTCTGGTACAAGGTCGGCGCCAGCTACGAGCCTCCGGGTCAGACCGGCTTGTCCCACGCTCTGGAACACATGATGTTCATGGGCAGCAAAAAAGTCGGCCCAGGCAAAATCTTGCCGCTCCTGCGCCAGCTCGGTATCCAATTCAACGCCTTCACCAGCAACGACTCCACCGCGTACTACCAGACGCTGGCTCGAGATCGTCTGAGCGTGGCCTTCGAACTGGAAGCGGACCGCATGGCCAATCTGCTCCTGCCGGTCGACGAGTTCGTCCGGGAGATTGAAGTCATTAAAGAAGAACGTCGCCTGACCACTGATGACAAACCAATGGACAATGCCTACGAACGCTTCAAAGCGATGGCCTACCCGTCCAGCGGTTATCACACGCCGACCATCGGCTGGATGGCGGACCTCGACCGGATGAAGATCGAAGAGCTGCGCCACTGGTATCAATCCTGGTATGCGCCGAACAACGCCACGCTGGTGGTGGTCGGCGACGTGACCCCGCACGAAGTCAAAGCCCAGGCCCAGCGCTACTTCGGCGCGATCGCCAGACGCGATGTGCCGGCCGCGAAAAGACCGCTGGAACTGGCCAAGCCCGGCCAACGCCAAATCACTCTGCACGTGAAGACCCCACTGCCCAGCTTGATGCTGGCCTTCAACGTGCCGAGCATCGCCACCGCCGAAGACAAACGCTCAGTGAATGCCTTGCGTATGATTTCCGCCCTGCTCGGCAACGGCCACAGCTCACGCATCCCAATGCAACTGCAACGCGTTGAAGAGCTGGTGTCCGACGGTTCGTCGAGTTATAGCGCTTACACCCGGGGTGACAGCCTGTTCCTCCTGTCGGCAACACCCAACAGCCGTAAAAACAAAACCATCGCCCAGGCCGAAGCCGGTTTGTGGAGGCTGCTCGAGCAGCTGAAAATCACTGCGCCGTCCACTGAAGAACTGGGACGCGTACGCGCGCAGGTCATCGCCGGGCTGGTTTACGAGCGCGACTCAATCACCCGCCAGGCCACCGCTATCGGTCGACTGGAAACCTTCGGCCTGTCGTGGAAACTGATGGACACCGAACTGGCCGAACTGGAAAGCGTAACGCCAGAAGACATCCAGAAAGCCGCCAAGCTGTATTTCACCCGCGAGCGGCTCAGCGTCGCCCATGTACTGCCGATGGAGGTGAACAAAGAGGATGGGGATGAGTCCGGCGCCGGCAAAGTACCAGACAAGGAAAACTCCGACCAAGGGCTGCAATCGCTGGCTGAGCTCGACGGTCAGGCGCCAAGTCCCCGCACGCTTGATATTCAGGCTTGGAATACTGCCGAAGGCGCCAAAGTGTTGTTCGCCGAAGCCCGAGGGTTACCGATGTTCGACATGCGCCTGACCTTCGCAGCCGGCAGCAGCCAGGATGGAGGCACTCCGGGTCTGGCCATGCTGACAAACTTGATGCTCAACGAAGGTGTCGCCGGCAGGGATGCCAACGCTATTGCCCAAGATTTCGAAAGCCTGGGCGCACAGTATGCCCCCAGCACTGGTCTGGATACGGCGCAGGTATCCCTGCGCTGCCTCAGCGCCAAGGATAAACGCGATCCGGCATTGACACTCTTCGCCGAAGTCGCAGGCAAGCCGACCTTCCCTGGCGATTCGTATGCCCGCCTTCGCAATCAGACCCTCGCCGCTTTCGTAGATAAGCAGCATGACCCGAGCAAACTGGCGAGCCTTGAGTTGATGAACCGTCTGTATGGCGATCATCCTTACGCGCACGCCAGCGATGGCATGGCGCAAGCCATTCAGTCCGTCACCCCGACACAGCTGCGCGCGTTCCACGAAAAAACCTACGCGGCCGGCAACGTGGTGATCGCGTTGGTGGGCGACTTGTCCCGTGCCGAAGCTGAAGCCATTGCCGCGCAGGTATCCGCTACCCTGCCCCAAGGCCCGGCCCTGGCGAAAATCCCGCAACCGATCGAACCCAACGCCAGCATCAGCCACATCGAATTCCCATCGAAACAGACCATTCTGATGCTCGCGCAACTGGGCATCGACCGTGACAATCCAGACTACGCGGCACTGTCCATGGGCAATCAGATCCTTGGCGGCGGCTTTGGCACTCGACTGATGAGCGAAGTGCGCGAGAAACGTGGCCTGACTTACGGCGTGGTTTCGACCTTCACCCCGATGCAGGCGCGCGGTCCGTTCATGATCAAGTTGCAGACCCGCTCCGAAATGAGCGAAGGCACTCTGAAACTGGTACAGGACGTGCTCGCCGACTACCTTAAAACCGGCCCGACCGAAAAAGAACTTGATGATGCCAAGCGCGAGTTGGCTGGCAGCTTCCCGCAGTCCACTGCCAGCAACGCACAAATCGTCTCGAAACTGGCGTCCATCGGCTTTTATAACCTGCCGTTGAATCACTTGGACGACTTCATGCAGCAGTCCCAGCGCCTAACCGTAGAGCAAGTCAAAAGCGCATTGAACAAACACCTGAGCATGGACAAATTAGTCATCATCAGCACAGGACCGACCGTCCCGCAAAAGCCATTGCCGGAGCCTACTGGCAAACCTTCCAGGTAATCGCTCAAACTGTCAGGAAACCTGCACCGCATCGGAAAGCAGAAATCCGGGCAGGTGTATTACGCGTTGTGGCAACGTATGGCAGAGATCGCCGGTTAACCGACCGGCCTGAAAAAGGTGCGCACCGGTTGCGCACCGCTGCATCGAGAGCAATCGTGTCCTTTCCGTCAGAACGCTTCACCCCCGCCTTCGGCCTCGGCAACCCGCACCTGCAAACCTTGTGGGGACCGCTGTGGCGCAAAACCACGCACATCGAACGCGAGCGCGAACGCTTGTGGCTTGAGGATGGCGACTTTCTCGATATGGACTGGCACGGCCCGCACACTGCCGATGCGCCGCTGGTGCTGGTGCTGCACGGGCTGACCGGCTCTTCGAATTCGCCCTACGTGGCCGGTGTGCAAAAGGCGTTCGCTGCCCAGGGCTGGGCCAGCGTCGCGTTGAACTGGCGCGGTTGCTCCGGCGAGCCGAATCTGTTGCCACGCAGCTACCATTCCGGTGCCAGTGAAGACCTGGCCGAAGCCATCAGGCACCTGCGGGCCAAGCGCCCTCTCGCACCGCTGTATGCGGTCGGCTATTCCCTGGGCGGCAATGTCTTGCTCAAGCATTTGGGCGAGACCGGCAGTGACAGCGGCGTGTCAGGCGCGGTGGCGGTGTCGGTGCCGTTTCGTCTCGATCAATGCGCTGATCGCATCGGGCAAGGTTTCTCGAAGGTCTATCAGGCGCATTTCATGCGCGAGATGGTGGCCTACATCAAAAACAAGCAGCGCCAGTTTCAACATGACGGGCGCGAGGATGGACTGGCGGCGTTGGCGGCACTGGGCTCGCTGGAGAACATGCGCACCTTCTGGGATTTCGACGGCCGGGTCACGGCGCCGCTGAACGGTTTCGTCGATGCCGAGGATTACTATCGCCGCGCTTCGAGCCGGTATTTCCTTGGAGAAATTCGCACACCGACCCTGATTATTCAGGCGGCCGACGACCCCTTCGTGTTCCCCCATAGCCTGCCGCAGGCGATGGAGCTGTCCGCCTCCACTCAATTCGAGTTGCAAGCCAAGGGTGGGCATGTCGGTTTTGTCGATGGCTCGTTCCGCCAGCCAGGTTATTACCTGGAACGCCGCATTCCGCAGTGGCTGAGCGCCGTGGGTCGCGGGTAAGCCATGGATGCCGACCAAGGCGAGTCGATCCGATTCTGGCAAACGGCGCCATTGGCCGGCGTCGAGTTATTGTCCGCGCGCTACATCGAACATCGCTTCGCGCCCCACGTGCATGACGGTTATGTGATCGGCATGATCATGGCCGGCGCCCAGCGCTACCGCTATCGCGGCGCCGAGCACCTGGCCGGCAGCGGCACGCTGGTGTTGATCAATCCTGATGAACTGCACACCGGCCACAAAGGGACCGAGGATGGCTGGTTGTACCGGGCGTTTTATCCGGACAGCGGGCAGATTCTCTCGCTGCTGGACGAACTTGAGCTGCCGACCAACAACCTGCCGGGGTTTGGCGCGACGTTGTATCGCGACCCGGACCTGGTGAAGGGTTTCTGCCAACTGCATCGCTTGCTGGAAAGTCCGTCCACCGCCTTGCAACAGCAAATGGTCTGGCGCGAGATGATGCTGTTGCTACTACAACGTCACGCCGCCGTGCCGATCGCCGGCAAACCCGGCAAGGAGCACCGGGCAGTCACGCTGGCCAAGGATGTGCTGCATGCACAATTGGCGGCGCCGCCTTCGCTGGAAGAACTGGCGGCACTGGTCAACCTTTCACCGTTCCACTTCGCCCGGGTCTTTCGCCGCGCCACGGGCATGCCGCCGCATACCTGGCTGATGCAGCAACGCATCGCGCAGGCAAGGGCGCTGTTACAGAACGGATGTTTGCCGCTGGAGGTCGCGATGCAATTGGGGTTTGCCGACCAGAGTCATCTGAGTCGGCAGTTCAAGCAGGTTTACGGGGTTGGGCCGGGGGCGTATCGCAGCGCCCGGCAATTATCAGGAAGTTGAGCTCGACACAGGTCCAAAAGTGGGAGCGAGCCTGCTCGCGATAGCGGCGGGTCAGTCAGCAATGATGTTGACTGACCCGCCGCTATCGCGAGCAGGCTCGCTCCTACAGGGGATCAGTGTTATTCGCCGATGGCGATGCCGTGCGCAGGATCGTTGATCCACTCGCTCCACGACCCGGCATACAACGAGCCCAACGGATAACCCGCCAGGCACAGCGCGAACAGGTTATGGCACGCCGTCACGCCGGATCCGCAATACGCCACCAGATCGGTCGGCGCACGATCGCCGAGTTTCGCGGCAAAGCGCTGCTTGAGCTGATCGGCCGGCAGGAAACGTCCGTCACTGCCCAGGTTCTCGGTGAAGGCTGCGCATTGCGCACCGGGGATGTGCCCGGCAACCGGGTCGATCGGTTCGACTTCGCCCTTGAAACGCGGCAAGGCGCGAGCATCGAGCAAGGTCAGCATGGGTTGGCCGAGACGTTTTTGAAGCTGTTCGGCGCTCAAGATCAGCGCGTCGTCCGGCGTCCCGGTAAAGGTGCCGCGCGGGGTGTCGCACGCATCCAGGCTCAGCGGCAACCCGGCGGCGTGCCAGGCCTTGAGCCCGCCATCGAGAATAAACACGCCGTCACGCTTGCCCAGCCAGACCAGCAACCACCAGGCCCGCGCCGCGTAGGCACCGGGGCCGTCATCGTACAAAACCACTTCGCTGTCGGCGTTGATGCCCCAGGCTTGCAGACGCTCGATCAACTCTTCAGGCTCAGGCAACGGATGGCGCCCGGTCACACCCTTGACCACTGTCCCGCTCAAATCACGCTCAAGATCGGCAAAACTCGACCCGGCGATATGCCCTTCGGCATAACTACGCTGGCCGTAATCCGGGTCTTCGAGGGCAAAACGACAATCCAGAATCACCAGCCCAGGTGCATCCTTTTTCAGGTCCAACGCTTGCGGGCTGATCAGTTGCGCAATGGGCATAACGGGCTCCTGTGATTAAGTCGGTCTTGAATCCTACTGCACTTCTTCCAGCGCCTGGGCCAGTGGCACGTAAAACTCTTCGTACAGCGCGTTGACTGCGTCGCGAGACTGTTCCGTGACGAAACCGGCCTCAAGCACCAGCACCTGATACACCCCACGTTTAATCGCCTGCTCACTCAAGTGATTGGAGTTTTCCCGCGTGGTGCACAGAAAACGCACCCAGGACGTCAGGATGATCCAGGCATTGAGCGTCAGGGATTCGATCTGGACTTTGTCCATTTTCAGGATGCCGGCGTCGACGAAGGCGGCGTAGATGTGGGTGCCATGGATCAGGCAGCGCTGGGAGAAACGCCGATAACGGGCAGCCAGTTCGGGATCGCTGTCTAGCAAATGCTCAAGATCGCGATGCAAAAACCGATAGCGCCACATCGCCGCCAGCAGTTCCTGAAGGTAGAAGCGTTTGTCTTCCACCGTGGACGCTCGGCCCTGGGGCGGGCGCAGGAAGCTGTCCACCAGGCTTTCGTACTCACTGAACAGCACGGCGATGATCGCCTGCTTGTTGGGGAAGTGGTAGTACAGGTTGCCCGGAGAAATCTCCATGTGGGCAGCAATGTGGTTGGTGCTGATGCTGCGCTCGCCCTGTTGATTAAACAGCTCCAGGCTGTTCTGCACGATGCGCTCGCTGGTTTTGATCCGAGGGGCCATGGCTTGAGCTTTAATTCAGAGTGCGTTGGCAGGCATCTTACGACCTATCGGCGAGTGGATAAAACAATGCTGCGCCAGGATGCCATTTGACTTTATAGAGCTTAGACTCTAAAAAGTGCCTCATTACAACAAAAACCGGAGCCGATCATGACCGCCGACATCGCTTATCTGCAGAACCTGCAACAGCCGCTGGACGAGCTTCAGGCCCTGTTCGATGCGCAGCGTGCGGCGTATGCGGCCAACCCGATGCCACCGGCCGCCCAGCGCCAGCAATGGCTCAAAGCCCTGCGTGATCTGCTGAGCAACGAACGCCAGTCCTTGATCGATGCGATCAGCCAGGATTTCAGCCACCGCAGCGCCGATGAAACCCTGCTCGCCGAACTGATGCCGAGCCTGCACGGCATTCACTACGCCAGTCAGCACCTCAAAGGCTGGATGAAGCACTCGCGGCGCAAGGTCGGTATCGCGTTTCAGCCGGCTTCGGCGAAAGTGGTTTACCAGCCGCTGGGCGTGATCGGCGTGATCGTGCCGTGGAACTACCCGCTTTATCTGGCTATCGGGCCGCTGGTGGGTGCGTTGTCGGCGGGCAATCGGGTGATGCTCAAACTCAGTGAGTCGACCCCCGCCACCGGCTTGCTGCTCAAGGAACTGCTGGGCCGGATCTTCCCGCAAGACCTGGTCTGCGTGGTGCTGGGCGAAGCCGATATCGGTGTCGCGTTCTCCCGACTGCGTTTCGATCACCTGCTGTTTACCGGCGCCACCAGCATCGGCAAGCACGTGATGCGCGCGGCAGCCGAGAACCTGACGCCGGTGACCCTTGAGCTGGGTGGCAAGTCCCCGGCCATTGTGTCCCTCGACGTGCCGCTCAAGGACGCCGCCGAACGCATCGCGTTCGGCAAGACGCTCAATGCCGGGCAAACCTGCGTGGCCCCGGACTACGTGCTGGTGCCGGAAGATCGTATCGGCGCTTTCGTCGAAGCCTATCGCCACGCGGTTCGCGGGTTTTATCCGACACTGGCCGACAACCCGGACTACACGGCAATCATCAATGACCGGCAACTGGCGCGACTCAATAACTACGTCAGCGACGCCACCAGCAAGGGCGCGCTGCTGATTCCGCTGTTTGATCAGGGCCAGGGCCGGCGCATGGGTCATAGCGTGCTGCTCAACGTCAGCGACGACATGACCGTGATGCAGGATGAAATCTTCGGCCCGCTGCTTCCGATCGTGCCGTACAAGACGCTTGATCAGGCGTTTGCCTACATCAATCAACGACCTCGTCCGCTGGCGCTGTATTACTTCGGCTACGACAAGCACGAACAAAATCGTGTACTCCACGAAACCCATTCCGGCGGTGTTTGCCTCAACGACACCTTGCTGCACGTGGCGCAGGACGATATGCCGTTCGGTGGTATCGGCGCCTCGGGCATGGGCCATTACCACGGCCACGAAGGTTTCCTGACCTTCAGCAAGGCCAAAGGCGTGCTGATCAAGCAGCGCTTCAACGCGGCGAAACTGATTTACCCGCCTTATGGAAAATCCATTCAGAAACTGATTCAGAAGCTGTTTATCCGCTAACAATCGCACCCTCGGGTAATAACAATAATGAGCCCAAGCCTGTCCGATACACCCGCGCTGTCGCGGCGCGGCCTGCTTAAATTCAGCCTCGGCGCGAGTGCTTTCCTGGCCACGGCCGGATTGGGCGCGAGCCTCAGCGGCTGCTCATCGAGCATCCCGGCTAACGGTTTCGCGACCCTGCGCAGCGGCGATCTGTTGTTTCTGCGGGCATTGGTCCCGGTAATGCTCGAAGGCGCCGTGGCCGCCGAAAAAATGCCGGCCGCCGTCGATGGCACCCTGAAAACCCTGGATAACGGCCTGAATCACCTGTCGCCGGAAATGCTCAAGCTCACTCGGCAATTGTTCGACGTGCTGGGGATGGCGGTGACCCGCGGGCCGCTGACCGGGATCTGGGGCAGCTGGGAAAACGCCAGTACCGATGAGATCCGGCACTTTCTCGATCGCTGGGAAAACAGCTCGTTGAACCTGTTGCGCATGGGGCACAGCTCGTTGCTGCAACTGGTGATGATGGCGTGGTACAGCCGCGCGGAATCGTGGGTGCATTGCGGGTATCCGGGGCCGCCTGCCGTTTAAGACCGGGTCGCCCCCTTCGCGGGCAAGCCTCGCTCCTACAAGGGCTTACGCGGTTCTGTAGGAGCGAGGCTTGCCCGCGAAGGCATCCTCATGAACACCACTGCATCCAAAACCATAACAACTAGAGAACCCGAAGATGCCCGTACCCGACCCGTTCCGCGAAGGCATGGCCCGTGGCTGGAAAACCTACAACGGCTCGCAACTGACCCAGGACCTGACCCTGGACGCGGACGTGGCGATCATCGGCAGCGGCGCGGGCGGCGGGACCACCGCGGAAATTCTCAGCGCCGCCGGCTACAAGGTGTTGCTGATCGAAGAAGGCCCGCTCAAGACCAGCAGCGACTTCAAGATGCTCGAAGACCAGGCCTACACCAGCCTCTATCAGGAAGGCATCGGCCGCATGAGCAAGGACGGCGCGATCACCATCCTCCAGGGCCGCGCGGTGGGCGGCACTACGCTGATCAACTGGACATCGAGCTTTCGCACGCCCGACCCGACGCTTGAGCATTGGGCCAGGGAACACAACGTCAAAGGCCACAGCCCGGCCGAGATGGCGCCTTGGTTCGAGAAAATGGAACAGCGCCTGGGCGTTGCGCCCTGGATGGTGCCGCCCAACGCCAACAACGACGTGATCCGCAAAGGCTGTGAGCAGCTCGGCTACACCTGGCATGTGATCCCGCGCAACGTGCGCGGGTGCTGGAACCTTGGCTATTGCGGCATGGGCTGCCCGACCAACGCCAAGCAGTCGATGATGGTCACGACCATCCCCGCGACCCTGGAAAAAGGCGGCGAGCTGCTGTATCTGGCCCGCGCCGAAACGCTCTCGATCAAGGACGGCAAGGTCACGGGCCTGCAATGTGTGGCGATGGACGACCGTTGCGTCGCACCTACCGGACGCACAATCACGGTCAAGGCGCGGCATTACGTGCTGGCGGGCGGCGGGATCAACAGCCCGGCGCTGCTCCTGCGCTCGGAGGCGCCCGATCCGCACCAGCGGCTGGGCAAACGCACATTCCTGCACCTGGTGAACATGTCCGCCGGGCTGTTCGATGAGGTGATCAACCCGTTCTACGGTGCGCCGCAGTCGATCTATTCCGACCACTTCCAATGGCAGGACGGCACCACCGGCAAGATGTCCTACAAACTGGAGGTGCCGCCACTGCACCCGGCGCTGGCCTCCACCCTGCTCGGCGGTTTTGGCAAGGAAAACGCCGGGCACATGGAAAATCTGCCCCACACCCACGCGATGCTGGCGCTGTTGCGCGATGGTTTCCACCCGGACAGCCCCGGCGGCAGTGTCGAATTGCGCGGCGACAACACGCCGGTGCTCGACTATCAAGTTTCACCCTACGCCTGGGACGGCTTGCGCCGAGCCTTTCACAGCATGGCCGAGATCCAGTTCGCCGGCGGCGCCAACGCGGTCATGCCGATGCACGCCGACGCGCGCTACGTGAAAACCCTGGCCGAAGCGCGCACGTTGATCGACGGTTTGAGCCTTGAGTTGTATCGCACCCGCCTGGGCAGCGCTCATGTGATGGGCGGTTGTGCCATGGGTGAAGACCCGAAAAACGCCGTGACCGACAGCCTTGGCCGGCATCACCAGATCAGCAATCTGTCGATCCACGATGGCTCGCTGTTCCCCACCAGCATTGGCGCAAACCCGCAATTGTCGGTCTACGGATTGACGGCGCAACTGGCGACTTCGCTGGCCGAACGTTTGAAAAACCCATGAAAACGGAGAATATTCCAATCGTCTATAGTGCTTTCTTACCCAACAGGCGACTTGGCCGACCGGGAAGGCTGCGATACCATCCGACTCCCCAACGGACTCCCGCCAGGACGACGCGATGAACCGAGTGTTGTACCCAGGTACCTTCGACCCTATTACCAAGGGCCATGGCGACTTGGTCGAACGCGCCGCGCGCCTGTTCGATCATGTGATCATCGCCGTCGCTGCCAGCCCGAAGAAAAACCCGTTGTTTCCCCTGGAACAACGTGTGGAGCTGGCCCGCGAGGTCACTAAACATCTGCCCAACGTTGAAGTCGTCGGCTTCTCGACGCTGTTGGCGCATTTCGCCAAAGAGAAGAACGCCAATGTGTTCCTGCGTGGTTTGCGCGCGGTGTCGGACTTCGAATACGAATTCCAGCTGGCCAACATGAACCGCCAACTGGCGCCGGATGTGGAAAGTCTGTTTCTCACACCGTCCGAGCGTTATTCGTTCATTTCCTCGACGCTGGTCCGTGAAATCGCAGCGTTGGGCGGCGATATCACCAAGTTCGTCCACCCTGCGGTGGCGGACGCCCTCACCGAACGCTTCAAGAAGTAACGACCGCTCAAGCGGCGCCCGCGTGCACTGCGGGCGCCAATGCGGCACAATTGCGCGCATTGGTTTATTGCGCCCGGGCCGTCCGCCCTGGCTGGAGTTAGCATGTCCCTGATCATCACCGACGATTGCATCAACTGCGACGTCTGCGAACCCGAGTGCCCGAACGCCGCTATTTCCCAAGGCGAAGAGATCTACGTGATCGACCCGAACCTGTGCACGCAGTGCGTCGGCCACTACGACGAACCTCAGTGCCAGCAAGTGTGCCCGGTGGATTGCATTCCGCTGGATGAAGCGCATCCGGAGACTGAAGAGCAGTTGATGGCGAAGTATCGGATTATTACCGGGAAGGCTTGAGGCAGGCATTTTTGTAGTGCCTGTGCCGGCCTCATCGCGAGCAGGCTCGCTCCCACAGTGGGTTTGTGGTGCTCACATCATTTGATTCACAACACAAATCAACTGTGGGAGTGAGCCTGCTCGCGATGAAGCCATCAGGTACACCGAACATGTAACTGATTCACTCCCGCTGCTCAACCCCCTCCCCGATACACCCCAGGCACCGCACAAATGCGGCTTTCGCCGGATCAACCACCAGCGCCTGTCCCGCATCGCCGATGCCGCCGCCCAAGGCCGTGAACGGCAACGACACCACAAACGCCCCGGCACCGATCACCGTCGCCACCACCAGCAACGGTCTGGCGATCAGCAAGTCGCCGAGCATGGCGTAGGCCGGGGGATTCTGGATGGTGTAACGCGGATCACCGCTGCCGCTGCTAGCCGCCAGCGCGGGCGCACCGACGCTCAGCAGCAGCGCAACAACAAGGGTTCGAAACGAATTCATGGCACGGTCCTTCGGCTAGGCAGTGAGAACACTGACTATAGACCGTCGCACGTATCAGCTCTGGCAGCGTGGGCAAAAGACGCTGGCGCGCTGCCCCAGTTTCACTTCGCGTAGTTCAGTGCCACAGACTTTGCAGGGCTCACTGCCCCGGCCGTAGACAAACAATTCCTGCTGGAAATACCCCGGCTGACCGTCGCCGCCGATAAAGTCCCGCAGCGTCGTACCGCCCCGCTCAATGGCCGCGGCCAGAATGCGTTTGATCTCGATCGCCAGCTTCAAATAGCGCGCCCGGGAAATGCTCTTGGCCTCGCGACGCGGGTCGATGCCGGCGGCGAACAGGGCTTCGGTCGCGTAGATGTTGCCGACGCCGACCACCACCGCGTTATCCATGATGAACGGCTTGACCGCCATGGATCGTCCGCGGGACTGCTGAAACAAGCGATCGCCATCAAACAGGTCGGTCAACGGCTCCGGCCCCAGGCGAATCAACAGTTCGTGGTTGAGCGGATCGAGACTCCAGAGCATCGCACCAAACCGACGCGGGTCGGTATAGCGCAGGGCCAGGCCGGACTCGAGTTCGATGTCCACATGCTCATGCTTCGCCGCCGGCATACCGACTTCAACCAATCGCAGGTTGCCCGACATACCCAAGTGACTGATCAGCGTGCCCACTTCAGCATTGATCAGCAGGTACTTGGCGCGGCGCTCCACCAGCACGATGCGCTGGCCGGACAGGCGCACATCGAGGTCTTCAGGAATCGGCCAGCGCAATCGGCGGTCACGCACGATCACCCGGCTGACGCGCTGGCCTTCCAGGTGCGGCGCAATCCCGCGGCGGGTGGTTTCGACTTCCGGCAGTTCAGGCATGGTGTTCTCGAATCAGGGCGCTCGAATAAATGCAGCAGCCGATGTTCAGCGGTGGGCGCCGAGGTCACGAATCGTTTGCTTGAGGGTCTCGAAGTCGTAGTCCGAGAGGCCGACATAATCGAGCACCAGATGCCCGATGCTGTTCCACTCATGGTCTTCGGTCTGATTACCCAGCACCCGGTAGGACGCACAAATGTGCTCGGCCATTTTCAGGATCGCCAGCAGGTTCTTGAGCTGAGCGTTGCGCGAAGATTCGTCGCTGAAGATCGCCAAGGCGTTGTGGTGATTGGCGATCGCGGCGGTGACATGCTCCGGCAGGCGCCAGGACTTGGCCGTGTAATAACCGACCACCGCGTGGTTGGTGTTGAACACCCGGTTCTCGGTGTCGACCACCCGGCATTCGGCACTGGCGTTGGCGTAGGCCTCTTCCAGAACAGTCATATAGTTGGGGAACCGTTGCAGCATCAGCGGCACGCCGCAGTCGTGGAACAGCCCCAGTGCATACGCTTCGTCGCCGGCCTGGGCGCCGATGCGCTTGGCCAGCGTCAGGCAGGTCATCGCCACGTCCTGAGCCGTATCCCAGAACCGGTTCAGGGTGACGATGGTGTCGTCGTTCATCTCGCCCTTGATCGACTGCGCGTTGATCAGGTTGATGATCGAACGGCTGCCCAGCAGGTTCACCGCACGCTGGATCGAGGCGATCTTGTTGCTCAAGCCGTAATACGGCGAGTTGACGATCTTCAGCAAGGCACCAGAGAGCCCTGGGTCCTGGGAGATCAGCTTCGCGATCACTTCCAGGTCCGGGTCGGGCATGTACTGCTCCATCTGCAAATCCACCATGATTTGCGGCTGGGCAGGCACACTGATGCCTTGCAGGGACTGTTGAATCTGTTCGGAAGTCAGCTCTTGGGACATAAGTACACACTCTGGGCCAGGGGGCGATTCTAACCTTTATAAAGTTGGATCCGACACACCGGCCGACACATTGGCGAAATGTTTCATTTCTGCATAGCCATCGACATCGCTTTCGTGGGCAAGCCTCGCGCCTGCAGATTTACACGATCCAGCAGGAGCGAGGCTTGCCCGCGAGGAGTCCATCAGCGTTTCATCGCCCGCCCGGCCCGCCGCAAGCCTCAACACGCTATACTCCCGCTCTTTTTTCCGGAGCGACGTCATGTCCCTGCCTAGCCTGCGCCTCAAAGCCAACGCCGACCGTCGCCTGCGAAACGGCCACTTGTGGGTCTATAGCAACGAAATCGATGTAGCGGCGACCCCTTTGCACGGTTTTCAAGCCGGCGACCAGGCGATCCTCGAAGCCGCCGGCGGCAAGACGCTGGGCATCGTGGCCATGAGCCCGAACAACCTGATCTGCGCCCGTCTGCTGTCGCGCGACATCAAGTTGCCGCTGGACAAGTCGCTACTGGTCCATCGCCTGAACGTTGCCCTGTCCCTGCGTGATCGCCTGTTCGACAAGCCGTTCTATCGCCTGGTCTACGGCGACTCCGATTTGCTGCCAGGCCTGGTGGTCGACCGCTTCGGCGACATCCTGGTGGTGCAGATCGCTTCGGCGACCATGGAAGCCCATAAAGAAGACGTGATCGCGGCGCTGACCCAAGTGCTCAAGCCAAGCGGCATTCTGTTCAAGAATGACTCCGCTGCCCGTGACGCCGAAGGCCTTAACCGTTATGTCGAAACCGTGTTCGGCCTGGTGCCGGAGTGGGTCGCGCTGGAAGAAAACGGCGTGAAGTTCGAAGCACCGGTCATCCAGGGCCAGAAAACCGGCTGGTTCTACGACCACCGCATGAACCGCGCACGCCTGGCGCCTTATGCCAAAGGCAAACGCGTGCTGGACCTGTACAGCTACATCGGCGGCTGGGGTGTGCAAGCGGCCGCGTTCGGCGCCAGTGAAGTGTTCTGCGTCGACGCGTCGGCCTTCGCCCTCGACGGCGTCGAGCGCAACGCCGCGCTGAACGGTTTCGCCGAAAAAATGACCTGCATCGAAGGCGACGTGTTCGAAGCCTTGAAAGAGCTGAAAGCCAGCGAAGAACGCTTCGACGTGATCGTTGCCGATCCACCCGCCTTCATCAAGCGCAAGAAAGACATGAAGAACGGTGAAGGCGCCTACCGCCGCCTGAACGAGCAAGCCATGCGCCTGCTCAGCAAGGACGGCATCCTGGTCAGCGCGTCGTGCTCGATGCACCTGCCGGAAGACGATCTGCAGAACATCCTGCTGACCAGCGCCCGCCACCTGGACCGCAACATCCAGATGCTTGAGCGCGGCGGTCAGGGCCCGGACCACCCGGTCCACCCGGCCATCGCCGAAACCCGCTACATCAAGAGCATCACCTGCCGGTTGCTGCCAAACAGCTGATGACACCGGTTTGACAGGGAGCCAGAGGGCTCCCCGTTTTATTATCTGTTATTGAATTCCGTTCAAACTTCCTACACTTGCGATCCTACGGACTTGCAGGACGTTTCCCTGCGCCTTTCACTATTCAGCATTCAACTGACAAAACTTGTTCATGCCCAAGATCGATCCGACGAAATTACTGGAAGTTTCCTACCCAATATCGCCTTGATAAGCGCTCATTACACTCTATGATTGAGAGCGTCACCATGAAGTGACTCTTACTTTCAATTACAAGGAGTTCCAAATGAAAGCAATTACTCTGGAAGCTAACAGCATCGCCAACCTGGCTTTCCTGGTCGCCCCTAAAGCCCGCTAAGTAAATGAGACGCTGGGGAGTGCCGGCTACCCAGCGTTTTCTATGGCATTGCCCAGAGCGAACCGCCCATCATGCAGATCAGTCCTCATTTATTCATACTTCCACGCACGCCCGGTCAAATAGTCTGGGATTACAAGAATCACAAACAGTTTGAACTGAACCTGAAGTACTCAACCCGACTGGCAGAACTTATCGACAACCCCGAAAAGTTCAACGAACGCAATACAATTGACACCCAGCTACTTGACGCTGGAATACTGACAACTGCAATAACAGATACTACAGACTGGGGCTGGGACGAACTGTCGAAGATATTCCATATCGGCACCAAGAACATTCCGTGCGAACACGTTCCGCAAAATATCAATGAATGGTCAAAACAATACCTTGATCATTGCAGCGACGTCCTGAGCACGCCCTCGCCGAAAGCCAGGCGCTCGGAACGCCTGGGATGCGAGCTGATTACCCTGCCAAAACCTTCCTGCCTGCCGGAAGATTCCCTGGCAAACGCCCTGGTCAATCGGAAAACCTGCCGCACCTTCACGGGTGAAGCCGTTTCCCTCGAAGCCGTCAGTACATTGCTGTACCTGTCCCTCGGCTATCTGCATGAGCGCGAAAACGACGTCGACGAAAGCATCGTCGAAGGTCTCGGCGCCCGGCGCAGCAGCCCGTCCGGAGGCGGACTGAATGCCTGCGAAGGCTTTCTGCTGGTGCAAAACGTCAGCGGCCTGCCACCCGGGGTCTACGCCTATCACCCCACCGGGCACGCGCTGAGTCTGGTTAATCCGCTGCCTCCCCAACCTTTAGGGCAACTGATGTGCGGACAACACTTCATCAACAACCTGCCCGCAGGCCTGTTCATCACCAGCCGATTCGACAAGCTGTGGTGGAAATATGAACACTCGCGGGCCTACCGAATGGCCTACGTCGAGGCCGGTCATATTTCCCAGACCTTTCAACTGGCGGCCACCGCGCTGGGATTGAACACTTGGCTGACCGGTGCATTGACGGACGACCAGGTCGAAGCGCTGCTGGGACTTGAGAACAGCGCAGAGCAACCGCTGTTCTTTGTCGGCTGCGGCCAGAGCGACGGGCAAGTGATGTGCAAGGAATTGAAAGCCCTGCTGAGCAGTCGGGGGGCGGAACAATGACCGAGCCCCTCATCGACCCCGCGTCAGCCTCTGCCTCATGGGCCCATCGCTTCACCCTTGGAGACTGGAACACCCGAGCCTCGGTGCGGATCAGCGAACACACCTACCAATTGCCGCCGGACCTGAAACGGCAACTGGAAACCCGCCACTGGTTTGCGCCGGAATTTCTGCCCTACCTGAATCATCCGGCAATCAAAGCAGCAGGCAGAGCAATCACTCATCGCCTGTCCGCCAACCATCTGGTGTATTTCCTCGACTACACCACCCTGCTGGAACACCGCATCGTCAACCGTTCCGTGGAAACCATCGTCCACAACGAACTGGGGGTATCCATCCCCCCACGGATGAAAACCGCCGCGCTGCAGCTCTATACGGATGAGGCTTATCACGCACTGTTTTCCAACAGCCTCGCCGAGCAGATTGCCGATATTTACGACATGACAGATCGCCCGGTCGTGCCCCACCGGATAGCCCGGCTGAACGCCCTGCTCGATCGCACACCGGACAAGCACAAGGCACTGGCGTGGTTTCTCGTCGGCTTCGTCTCGGAAACGATTATCGCCAAGGAACTGCTCGACGTTTGCCGTGACACGCTGGTGAGCAGCGTTCAGGAAATGCTCAGGGATCACCTGGCCGACGAAGCGCGTCACAGTCGCTACTTTTGCGAAGTATTCCACCATCTGTGGGTGCAATTGAACTGCGGCCAACGCACGTTCACCGCCAGGTCGCTCGCGGAAATCCTGCTGATTTTCTTTGAGATAGATGAACGCTGGCTTGGGGAAAGCCTGCGCAGCGCCGGCCTGAGTGAAGCGTCTGTCGCGCAGATCCTTGGGGATCTGACCGGCTCGCAAGCACAGCGCCTGCGCGTCCGATCGAGTGCTGGTGCCACGCTCAATGCAATGAAAAAAGCCGGGTTCTTCGATCTGCCTGCCAATCGCCAACTTTTCTCCAGGGCAGGGCTGTTCGATGAATGACGGAAAACAGGTAGCCCAGGGCGAACAACGTGCCATGGTCATTCTGTTGATGACCATGACGCTGCTCGGCGTCTTTCCCCTGGATGTGGTGCTCCCCTCCTTTCCCGATCTTTCTGACTACTTTCGGACCTCACCGTCCGACATCGCCCTGTCGGTGAGCGTGTTCGCCATTGGCCTGGCGTTGTCCGTGGTGTTGGTCGGACCATTGTCGGATTTGTGGGGACGCAAGAAACTCCTGCTGGCCGGTATCGCAATTGCGGTGGTGGGAGCGACAGGGTGTGTGGTATCCAGCGAATACAGCTGGTTTTTGTTCTTCCGGGTGATCCAGGCCGTTGGTTGCGGGTCATTCGTCCTGTCACAGGCGTTGGTTCAGGATCTGTTCGTCGGCAAGGAACAGGAGCGAATCAGAATCTGGATGGTGACCGGCGGCGGGGTATTCATTTCGATTTCGCCGCTGCTGGGGACGTGGTTGCAATTGCAGCTAGGCTGGCAGGGCAGCTTTTATGTGTTTATCAGCCTGGCCGTCATTGTCTGGCTTAAAGCCTTCTTTCTGCTCAGGGAAAACCCTCACCTTCATACCACGGCACCTGAACGTTTTTTCAGCGCCTATTGGCGGCTGTGTTCGGATTTTCGCTTCATGGGGTATTGGTTGATTTCAGCCTTGGCTTTTGCCTGCCATTTCTCGTTCATCGTCATTTCACCGATCATTTTCATGGAGCGGCTGGCGCTGTCGCCTTACGCATTTGCCTGGGCGTTGCTGCTGTATGGCGTGGCTTATGTGTTTGGCGGGATTGTCGCCAGCGCGCTGCATCGGTACCTGCAGGCCAACACACAAATAGTCATTGGCCTGGGGCTGATCGCTTTGTCAGGGCTGGTCATGCTGTGGTTGGCGGAACAGTTCGGGCTCTCTGCGGCAGCGGTGCTGATACCCATGTTGATTTGTACGGCAGGCACCACCATTGCCCGGCCCATCGCCAACTCCAAAGCCATGAGTCTCTACCCCCGGAATGCCGGAACCTCGACCTCGGTAGGCGGCGTGCTGATTTTCATGTGCGGCGGTGTGATCAGCGTGGTGATCAACCTTGCCTCCGAAGACCTGACCACAGCACTAGCCCTGTGCTTCCTGAGCTTGAGTGCTACGGGCCTTGGCCTGAATGTCTTGATTACACGACGGCATCTGGCGCTGAAGGCGGGCTGAAACCTGCCAGTCGTCATCCCGCACGTTGTGTCAGCGCCGGATCAACGCTTCCCGGCATTCCCTCCTGACGCCAGCCGTGTAGAATCGCGACATTCATCGCCAGTCATCCCCCGGCGGGTTTATGAGCTCAAGCTGAAGCGCGCGGCGATCCCGCAAAGTTATCGGCAACTTCCGGACACACGGCCATTTCTGGGTGTTCCAGACGTCAATAGAAGCTCACTTCCCTTTTGATACCTGATTAGCCGCCCGGAGTGCTTCATGCCTGATTACCGCTCGAAAACATCCACCCACGGCCGCAACATGGCCGGCGCCCGCGCACTGTGGCGCGCCACGGGGATGAAAGATGACGACTTCAAAAAGCCGATCATCGCCATTGCCAACTCGTTCACCCAGTTCGTACCGGGCCACGTCCACCTCAAGGACCTGGGCCAGCTGGTCGCCCGCGAAATCGAACGCGCTGGCGGTGTGGCAAAAGAATTCAACACCATCGCCGTGGATGACGGCATCGCCATGGGCCACGACGGCATGCTCTATTCGCTGCCGAGCCGCGAGATCATCGCCGACTCCGTCGAATACATGGTCAACGCCCACTGCGCCGACGCCATCGTCTGCATCTCCAACTGCGACAAGATCACCCCTGGCATGCTGATGGCCGCCCTGCGCCTGAACATCCCGGTGATCTTCGTTTCCGGCGGCCCGATGGAAGCCGGCAAGACCAAACTGGCCTCCCACGGCCTCGACCTGGTAGACGCCATGGTGATCGCCGCCGACTCCAGCGCTTCTGACGAGAAAGTCGCTGAGTACGAGCGCAGCGCCTGCCCGACCTGCGGCTCGTGCTCCGGCATGTTCACCGCCAACTCGATGAACTGCCTGGTCGAAGCCCTGGGCCTGGCATTGCCGGGCAACGGTTCGACCCTGGCCACCCACAGCGATCGCGAACAGCTGTTCCTGCAGGCCGGCCGTACCATCGTCGAGCTGTGCAAGCGTTACTACGGCGAGAACGATGAGTCGGTATTGCCGCGCAACATCGCCAACTTCAAGGCGTTCGAAAACGCCATGACCTTGGACATCGCCATGGGCGGCTCCACCAACACCATCCTGCACTTGCTGGCCGCTGCCCAGGAAGCCGAGATGGAGTTCGACCTGCGCGACATCGACCGCCTGTCCCGATTCGTGCCGCAACTGTGCAAAGTCGCTCCGAATATCCAGAAATACCATATGGAAGACGTGCACCGCGCTGGCGGGATCTTCAGCATCCTCGGCTCGCTGGCCCGTGGCGGCCTGCTGCACACCGACCTGCCGACCGTGCACAGCAAGACCCTGGCCGAAGGCATCGCCAAGTGGGACATCACCCAGACCGACGATGAAGCCGTGCATCACTTCTTCAAAGCCGGCCCGGCGGGCATCCCGACGCAAACCGCATTCAGCCAGTCGACCCGTTGGGAAACCCTGGACGATGACCGTGAGAACGGCTGCATCCGCAGTGTCGAGCACGCCTACTCGAAAGAAGGCGGCCTGGCCGTTCTCTACGGCAACATTGCACTGGACGGCTGTGTGGTGAAAACCGCCGGCGTCGACGAATCGATCCACGTCTTCGAAGGCAACGCGAAGATCTTCGAAAGCCAGGACAGCGCCGTTCGCGGCATCCTCGCCGACGAAGTGAAGGCCGGCGACATCGTGATCATCCGTTACGAAGGTCCGAAAGGCGGCCCGGGCATGCAGGAAATGCTCTATCCGACGTCGTACCTGAAATCCAAAGGCCTGGGCAAAGCCTGCGCCCTGCTCACCGACGGCCGCTTCTCCGGCGGCACCTCGGGCCTGTCCATCGGCCATGCTTCGCCGGAAGCCGCTGCAGGCGGCGCGATTGGTCTGGTGCAGGACGGTGACAAGGTGCTGATCGACATTCCGAACCGCTCGATCAATCTGTTGATCAGCGACGAAGAAATGGCCGGCCGTCGTGCCGAGCAGGATCAGAAAGGCTGGAAGCCTGTGGAAAAACGTCCACGCAAGGTGACCACTGCCCTGAAGGCCTACGCCCTGCTGGCGACCAGCGCCGACAAGGGTGCCGTGCGTAACAAGGCAATGCTCGACGGGCTGTAAGGCTTAACCGTCGAACAAAAAATGCCCCGCCAAGTGCGGGGCATTTTTTTGACCACGATCCCCCAAACACTGGAGATCAACTGTAGGAGTGAGCCTGCTCGCGATAGCGTTATGTCTGTCACCATTGATGTCGTCTGACACTGCGCTATCGCGAGCAGGCTCACTCCTACATTGGATTTTTGGTGCTTACTGGATTTCCTCCGGTTTCACGATCACCCAGTTCTTGTCCGCCGTCACCGGCAACCCTTCCTTGGCCTGGGCCGCTGCGTGCTTGGCCATCATGCCGTTAATCTGGGTCATGTATTTGTCCTTGCGGTTGATCCACAAGTGAATGCCGCCCTTGGCCACGTCGACGCTGTGGAACAGCATGAAACCGTCGCTGGTCGGGGTGTCGCCGCCGACGAGCACCGGTTTTTTCCATTCATCGATGTAGGTCAGGATCGCCGCTTGCTTACCCGCCATCCAGGTCGCCGGGGTCCACAGGTACGGGGTCAGTTCGAGGCCAAGGTTGGCCTTCTCGTCATACTTGCCCGCAGTGATTTGCTTACGCGCCGTGGTCAATTCGCCGGACTTCGGGTCCTTGAGCAGCAGGCTCACGCCAATGACGTTTTGCGGTTTGACGTTGTAGCCGTACTTCGGATCGGAAGCGACCATGCGCACCAGCTCTTCCGAGGCGGCGGTCATCACGTAGACCTCGATGCCGTTCTCCATCAGCTTGTTGTAGAGCTCTTTCTGACCGGTGAAGATTTTCGGCGGGTTGACGTCGAGGTTCTTGACCACATCGCCTTCGTAATAGGTCGCCGGCACTGGCTTGTCCAAGGCCATCAGCTCATCGACGTAGCCTTTGAGTTCCTGGAGGGTGAAACCGGAGAACACTTGCGCGACCCATGGATAGCACACCATGTCGTCGAGTTCGCAGAGGCGATAGTAGTAGCTGAACAGGCTTTCCTTATGGTCGGCGGTGTCCTTGAACGGGATCAGTTTCAGGGAGGGGTCGAGTTTCTCGCGGGTGATCAGGCCTTTGCTTTCCATGTACGGCAGCAACGACTCTTCGAGGTCGTAGCGGTAACTGGTGTTGTCCATGTCGAACACCGCGTAGTTACCTTTGTTCGCGTTGGCTGCAATCATCGCGTCCAGCGCCTTGGCCTGATCGGCTGGCCAGTGCTTCAAATCCGTGGCGAAGACCTGGCCGGCGAGGCCAAGACAGAGTACTGCTGCGAGAAATTTTGGTGCGAGCTTCATCGGCGGTTTCTCCCTGATCCAAAGATATCGACGCTAACAAATAAGTGTGACAACTCTCGTCCACTAGCGACCGCACACGTCCCTTTCGCGTCAAGTGCATCCCCGACAGCGACACCGGCTTATTCCAAAAACGACAGTTATCAGACTTTTTTGGTATTAATTCTTTGTAAATCAAGCTGTTAGGCTTGCCGGTTCGCAGCTGCCCCGGAAGGCGGCTGGCACAAGTCACTTTCGGAGTTCTCATGAATCTGCCGCTGATCCTCAATCTGCTGGTGTTCCTCGCGTTACTGTTTGGCCTCGCGCAAACCCGCCACACGACCTGGAGCCTGGCGAAAAAAGTCCTGCTCGCGTTGGTATTGGGCGTGGTCTTCGGTGTCGCCTTGCACACGATTTACGGTGCCGGCAACCCGGTGCTGAAAGCCTCGATCAGCTGGTTCGATCTGGTGGGCAACGGGTACGTTCAGTTGCTGCAAATGATCGTCATCCCGCTGGTGTTCGCCTCGATCCTCAGCGCCGTGGCCCGTCTGCACAACGCCTCGTCGCTGGGCAAGATCAGCTTCCTGACCATCGGCACGCTGCTGTTCACCACGGCCATTGCGGCGCTGATCGGTATCGGCTTGACCAACCTGTTCGGCCTGACCGCCGAAGGCCTGGTCGCCGGCACCCAGGAAATGGCTCGCCTGCAAACCATCCAGACCGACTATGCCGGCAAGGTTGCCGACCTGAATGTGCCGCAGCTGCTGCTGTCGTTCATTCCGCAAAACCCGTTCGCCGACCTCGCTCGCGCCAAGCCGACGTCGATCATCAGCGTGGTGATCTTCGCCGCGTTCCTCGGTGTCGCGGCGCTGCAACTGCTCAAGGATGACGTCGAGAAAGGTCAGAAAGTGATCAACGCCATCGACACCCTGCAAGCCTGGGTGATGCGTCTGGTGCGTCTGGTGATGAAGCTGACCCCCTACGGCGTATTGGCGCTGATGACCAAAGTGGTCGCCGGTTCCAACCTGCAAGACATCATCAAGCTCGGCAGTTTCGTGGTGGTTTCCTACATCGGCCTGGGCCTGATGTTTGTGGTCCATGGCCTGTTGGTGTCGGCGGCCGGGATCAACCCGCTGCGGTTCTTCCGCAAGATCTGGCCGGTGCTGACGTTCGCGTTCACTAGCCGCTCCAGCGCCGCGACGATTCCACTGAGCATCGAAGCGCAGACCAGCCGCCTGGGCATCCCGCAATCCATCGCCAGTTTCGCCGCGTCGTTCGGCGCGACCATTGGCCAGAATGGCTGTGCCGGTCTGTACCCGGCGATGTTGGCGGTGATGGTGGCGCCGACTGTCGGCATCAACCCGCTGGACCCGCTGTGGATCGCAACACTGGTGGCGATTGTGACCTTGAGTTCAGCCGGTGTGGCGGGCGTGGGCGGCGGTGCGACGTTTGCCGCGCTGATCGTGCTGCCGGCGATGGGTTTGCCGGTGTCATTGGTGGCGTTGCTGATTTCGGTTGAGCCGCTGATCGATATGGGCCGCACGGCGTTGAACGTGAGTGGTTCGATCACGGCCGGGGCGATTACCAGCCAGATCATGCAGCAGACGGATAAAGCACTGCTGGATGCCGATGAGCATGCGGAGTTGTCGCACGCTTAAGTTTTTTAGCGTCTGAGCTGGCCTCTTCGCGGGCAAGCCTCGCTCCTACCAGAATTTGTGTCGTACGCAATTTTCGCGATCGACACAAATCCTGTAGGAGCGAGGCTTGCCCGCGAAGCTTTTAGACTTTCTCCCAGACTTCAAAGTTGTACGCTGGTTTGTCGCCTTCAGCCGGATTCTGGGTGTTGGACACCAATGTCCACTGCCCCAAATCAAACTCCGGAAACCACGCATCCCCTTCCGGGCTCAACGCCACTCGGGTCAGATACAACCGATCCGCCTGCGCCATCCCCTGCGCATACAATTGCGCGCCGCCAATCAGCATCAGCTCATCGACGCCCTGCTCGTTCGCCCATTCCTGCGCGCGAGCCACGGCCGCCTCCAGCGACGGATAAACCTCCGCGCCTTCCAACACCAGATCCGCCTGACGGCTGACCACAATGTTCAATCGGCCCGGCAGCGGCCGGCCGAGGGAATCCCAGGTCTTGCGACCCATGATGATCGGTTTGCCGAGAGTGGTGGCCTTGAAGTATTTGAAGTCCCCCGGCAAGTGCCAGGGCATGCTGTTGTCGACGCCGATCACACGGTTTTCACCGAGGGCTGCGATCAGGCTGAGGGGGAGTGATTTAGTCATGCCGGCGAGGATACCAGAGCCTCCCGTACCCCGATAAGCGCCACAGCGGTTATGCTCACAGCTCATTTGAGCGACGGGATGCCGCGTGACTGAACTGACTCCACTGCAAAACCTCTGGCTGACCGAGACGGTGCGCCTGCGTGAAGAACACGCCGGCCCCCTGGAGGATCTGGAAGCCAACCGGCTGGCCCGCAGCGCCGGCGGCGACTTGCCGACGCGAATTCAGCGCCGTGCCGTGTGGCTGGCCGAGCGCGACGGTTTGTCCGACGCCCTCAAGCATTGGCTGCAAGGCGCGCGACTGGCGCTGATCGTCATGGCGGTGCTGGCCATCGTCAGCGGTGCTGGCCTGGCGTTTGCCGCACTGGGTGATGGCCAGACCCCGGTAAATGTGTTCTGGGCCCTGGGCAGTCTGCTTGGGCTCAATCTGATTCTGCTGCTGAGCTGGGCGTTGGGCCTGGTGTTTGCCGGTGAGCACGGCGCCAGCCTTGGACGCTTGTGGCTGTGGCTCAGCGAAAAACTCGCTCGTGATGCCAAAGCCGCGCAACTGGCACCCGCCCTGCTGCTGTTATTGCAGCGACGCAAACTCAATCGCTGGGCGATCGGCGTGCTGGTCAACGGCTTGTGGTTGCTGGCGTTGCTCAGTGCGCTGGTTATCGTGCTGATGCTGATGGCGACCCGGCGCTACGGCTTTGTCTGGGAAACCACCATTCTGCGCGGTGACACCTTCGTCGCCATGACCCAGGCTCTCGGCGCCCTGCCGGCCTTGCTCGGTTTCAGCGTGCCCAGCGTGGAGATGATCCGCGCCAGTGGCGATGCCGCGCTGAACATCGAAAGCGCTCGTCAGGCCTGGGCCGCTTGGCTGGTGGGCGTGTTGCTGGTCTACGGGGTGTTGCCGCGTTTGTTGCTGATGCTGTTCTGCCGCTGGCGCTGGACCTCCGGCCAAGCCGCTTTGCGCCTGGATTTGAACCTGCCCGGTTACGCCCAATTGCGCGAACGGCTGATGCCCACCAGCGAACGCCTCGGCATCAGTGATGCCGCGCCTGCGCAACTGCATCGTGTCGAAAGCGGCGTCAGTGAGCAGCAAAGCGACGGCGCGTTGCTGGTGGCCATCGAGCTGGACGATCAACGCCCGTGGCCGCCGCAACTGCCGAAAACCGTGAACAACGCCGGCATCCTCGACAGTCGCGAATCGCGCAACAAACTGCTCGAACAGTTGAGTCGTTTCCCTCCGGCACGCCTGGCGATTGCCTGCGATCCGCGACGTTCGCCCGACCGTGGCAGCCTGGCCCTGATCGCCGAACTGGCGCGCAATGCCGCTGCCACCCGTGTCTGGCTGCTGCAAGCGCCGCCCGGCGAAGCACTGGATGCCGAACGTCTCGGCGACTGGCACGTAGCGCTGCAACAGCTGGACCTGCCGTTCGCCGATTGCGCGCCCGTGAACTGGCTGGAGACCGGCCATGACTAATGCCTGGAAAGCGCCCTTGAAGCTGGCCGTGGTCGGCCACACCAACGTCGGCAAAACCTCGTTGCTGCGCACGCTCACCCGGGACGTCGGTTTCGGTGACGTGTCCCATCGCCCCAGCACCACCCGCCATGTCGAAGGCGCGCGGTTGTCGGTGGACGGCGAGCCGTTGCTCGATCTCTACGACACGCCCGGCCTCGAAGACGCCATCGCCCTGCTCGACTACCTCGAGCGCCTGGAACGTCCCGGCGAACGCCTCGACGGCCCGGCACGGTTGGCCCGATTCCTCGACGGCAGCGAAGCCCGGCAGCGCTTTGAACAGGAAGCCAAAGTACTGCGCCAATTGCTCGCCTCGGACGCCGGCCTCTATGTGATCGACGCCCGGGAGCCGGTCCTGGCCAAGTACCGCGACGAACTGGAAGTGTTGGCCAGTTGCGGCAAACCGCTGCTGCCGGTGCTGAATTTCGTCAGCAGCGCCAACCATCGCGAGCCGGATTGGCGTGAAGCCCTGGCACGCTTGGGCCTGCATGCCCTGGTGCGTTTCGACAGCGTTGCACCGCCCGAAGATGGCGAACGTCGACTCTATGAAAGCCTCGCCTTGCTGCTGGAAAACTCCCGCGAACAATTGGAGCGCCTGATCGCCGATCAACAGGCTCAACGCCTGGCTCGCCAACAGAGTGCGGCGCGATTGATTGCCGAGTTGCTGATCGATTGCGCCGCGTGCCGGCGTAGCGTGGTCAGCGACGCGGAGCAGGAACAACAGGCGATCAGCGAACTGCGCAAAGCCGTTCGCCAACGGGAACAGCGCTGCGTTGAAGGTTTGCTCAAACTCTATGCCTTCCGCCCACAGGACGCTGCGGCCAGTGAGCTGCCGCTGCTCGATGGCCGCTGGGGCGATGATTTGTTCAACCCGGAAACCCTCAAGCAATTGGGCGTGCGGGTCGGCGGTGGCATCGCGGCCGGCGCGGCGGCCGGTGCCGGGGTTGATTTACTGGTGGGCGGCCTGACCCTCGGCGCGGCGGCACTGGCCGGCGCCATTGCCGGCGGCGCCCTGCAAACCGCCCGCAGTTATGGCAGCCGTTTAATGGGCAAGATCAGAGGTCAGCGAGAATTGACGGTCGACGACAGCGTGTTGAGGCTGTTGGCCTTGCGTCAGCGCCAATTGCTGCAAGCGCTGAATGCCCGTGGTCATGCGGCAATGGACAGCATCCAGGTGGCCACGCCACAGGACAAGACCTGGCGCGAAGGCAAACTGCCCGAAGCCCTGAACAAGGCCCGGGCGCATCCGCAGTGGTCGTCGCTGAATCCGCAGGCGAAGTTGAGTCAGGCGGAGCGGCAAGAGCAGGTTGAGGTGTTGGCGCAGCAGTTGTAAACCTTGGTTATTGGGGTGTCCGGGCTGGCCCCTTCGCGAGCAGGCTCGCTCCCACATTGGAATGCGTTCCCCTGTGGGGGCGAGCCTGCTCGCGATGGCAGCGACCCGGTTTCGAGCTATTACGCAGCCAACAGCCGCAACGCCTTATCCTTCAACACCCCCAGATCCATCACCGGCACGCCCATGTCCTTGGCCTGTTCATCCCACTGGCGCATCCGCAAACTGGCCTTGCATAACGGATCCTTCTCGAAGGCTTCAGCCTCTTCCGCGGTCATCACCCCACCCTGGTATTCCAGGGTCCGGCGGCTGGCTTCGCTCAATCGCTCGTAGTACCCGGGCTCTTTAAGCGTCAGATAACGCTTGGCCTGAACGTGGTACTCCACCAGCCGCGCCAGGCGCTCGCTGAAACCGGCCCGACGCAAGTAATCGGCGCCCAGACGTTCGTGGCTGACCACACCAAAACCACCCATGTTCTCGGCGCTCCCGCCACAGATATGCCCGATGTCATGGAAGAACGCGGCCAGCACCACTTCGTCATCAAAGCTCTCGGCCATGGCCAGTTCGGCGGCCTGGGACATGTGTTCGATCTGCGACACCGGCTCGCCGATGTAATCGCTGTCGCCAAAGCGTTCGTACAGCCCAAACACCTCGGCGATCACTTGCTCATTGCTGTCCATCAATGCTCTCCCAATAAGGTGGCGACGTTACGTTCGGCCAGCGCCGGGCCGACGCTCATGCCGACACCGGTGTGCATCAGCGCCACGCTCACACCCGGCATCGGGAGCAGGAACGAGAACGGCCCCGGCCCCCGTGAACCATAGACGCCCTGCCAGCGCTCGACCACCTGCACCTTGCACCCCAGGGTTTGTTCAGCGAGTCCGATCATCCAGTCATCGACCTGCTCGGCATTGAACGGCGATGGATCGCGGCCGTAATGGTGGGAGTCGCCGATGATCAACTCACCGTAAGGCGTCGGGCTGATCAGCAGGTGAATGCCGTTTTCATGCAAGTGTGGCTCCTCGCGCAGAATCTGCGCCTGCACCGCCGCCGCTTCCGGCAGATCGGCGAAGGCGCCGTAATGCACGCAACTCAAACCGGTGAGCAATGCGTGTTGCAGGTTGAGGTTGATCTGCGGCCGGGCGCGGAGCATTTGCAGGCGGCAGATTTGCGGGTTGAGCGCGGCGATCGGCTCGGCCAGCAAGGTCTGATAATCGTGGCCGGAGCAGACGATGATCTGATCGGCGCTGAACGTGCCGGCCGTGCTGCGCAGGCGACCCGGCTCGATATCGCGCACCAGGGTAGAGAAGTGAAACGCGACGCCGAGCTCGCGGCGCAAGTAGTCGATCAACGCCGGAATCGCTTCACGGGAATACAGTTGCTGATCGTCCAGGCCGTGCAACGCCGCGCGGTGATGGCGGAACTGACCGCCGTAGAGATCGCGCAAGGCAGCACCGCGCAGCAGGTCGACGTGGTAACCGTATTCCACGGCGCGGCCGGTGCAGAAGGCTTCGAGCAGGTGTTCTTCGGCTTCGCTGCGAGCGAACAAATACGAGCCGTTGCGCTTGAGTTGCAACCCGGCCAGTTGTGCCCATTGGCCCCAGATCTCGCGGCTGGCCCTCGCCAGTTCGAGCATCGGGCCCGGGGGTTGGCCGGTGACGAGGGCCTGGCCGAAGTTGCGGACCGAGGCGCCCAAGGGGGTTTCGCTGCGTTCGAAAACCGTGACCTTCAGACCGCGTCTGGCGGCGGCGTAGGCGTGGGACAGGCCGAGAATGCCGGCGCCGACGATCAGCATGTCGTTGTGGTGTGTCATCAAGTGATGTCCTGAATTTTAAGCCGCCTTCGCGGGCAAGCCTCGCTCCTGCAGGGTTGCGCGTTATCACAAACGACACCAACCCTGTAGGAGCGAGGCTTGCCCGCGAAGAGGCTCTTCAGCCGATAGAGATCTTACTTGGCAGCCACTTTCTCGGACTTGCCGTCATACCGCTTGCGCCACTCGGTCAGGATTTCGTCGCGATTCTTCGACGCCCAGGCAAAGTCGTTCTTGATCAAACGCTGCTCATAGTCCGCTGGCAATTCGGTCTGCGGCTTGGCAATCCCCGGTTGCGCGAGCACCGCGAAGTTCTCTTTATAAAGCTCCATCGCCGCCGGGCTGGCCGAGAAGTCAGCCAGTTTCTTCGCCGCCTCTTCGTGTGGTGTGCCCTTGATCACAGCGGTCGCTTCGATCTCCCAGCCCAGGCCTTCCTTCGGCAGGATGATGTCCAGCGGTGCGCCCTGACGCTTCAGCTGAACCGCCGGGTATTCAAAGGAAATGCCGATCGGGAATTCACCCGAAGCCGCCAGCTTACAAGGCTTGGAACCGGAGTGAACGTACTGGCCGATGTTCTGGTGCAGGTCGTCCATGTACTGCCAGCCCTGCTTCTCGCCGAAGGTTTGCAGCCAGGCGCTGACGTCGAGGAAACCGGTGCCGGACGAGGCCGGGTTGGGCATCACGATCTTGCCTTTGTACTCAGGCTTGGTCAGGTCCTGCCAGCTGACCGGCTTGGTCAAACCCTGCTTTTCGGCTTCGACGGTGTTGAAGCAAATGGTCGCCGCCCAGACGTCCATGCCGACCCACGCGGGTGGATTGGCGGCATCGCGGTAGTTGCCGCCGATCTTGCCCAGGTCCTTCGGCGCGTAGCTTTGCAGCATGCCTTGCTGATCGAGGATCGCCAGGCTCGACGCCGCCAGGCCCCAGACCGCATCAGCCTGTGGGCGGGCTTTTTCGGCCAGCAGTTTGGCAGTGATAATCCCGGTGGAATCGCGTACCCACTTGATCTCGACGTCCGGGTTAGCCTTTTCGAAGGCTTCTTTGTAAGTCTTCAGTTGCTCGGCTTCGAGGGCGGTGTACACCGTCAACTCGGTTGGCGCCGCGAAGGCGTTCAGGCTGAAAGCGGTGAGGACAGCAGCGGCCAGGGCCATAGGCTTGAACATGATCTTTTCCTGTTTGAGTTGAGGGTTTGGTCTTTTATGGGGACGGTCTTTTATGGGGACAGATTTATTTACCAGGAGCGGTCTGCCGCCAGGCCTGGGAACGGCGCAGCAAGCCGCGCGAGGCCCAGGCCAGCAGCAGGGACACGCCTGCCGAAGTGAACAGAATCAGGGTCGACATCGCCGCCGCGCCGCCGACGTTGCCGGCGTCGTCCATGTTCAGCACCGCCACCGCCGCGAGGATGGTGTCGGGGCTGTAGAGGAAGATTGCGGCTGAAACGGTGGTCATGGCCGAGACGAACAGGTAGCGCACGATGTCCAGCAGCGCCGGCAGGCAGATCGGCACGGTGACCCGCAGGTAGTGCCGATACAGCGGCGCCTTGAGTGACAACGCGGCGGCCTCGAACTCGGCGTCGAGTTGGCGTAGCGCCGTGGTCGCGGTCATTTGTGCGGTGGTCAAATAGTGAGCAATGGTGCAGACCACCAGCAGCGTCATGGTCCCGTAGAGCACATGCAGCGGGTTGCCGCTGAGGTTGAAGAAGAAAACGTAACCCAGGCCCAGCACCAGACCCGGCACCGCCATCGGCACGAAACTGAGCATGCGCAAGGTCAGGTTCAGTCCGCGCTGGCCTTTGGTTTTCTCCATCAGGTAGGCGCCGGTGAAGATCAGCACGCTGCCGATCAACGCCGTGCACAAAGCCATTTTTACGCTGTTGCCGTAGGCCAGCCAGCCGCCGCCCGCGGTGTCGCTGAACTGGTAATGGTTGAGCGACAGCGACAGGTTGTACGGCCAGAATTTCACCAGCGAGGAGAACACCGCCATGCCGAACACCAGCAGCAACACCGCGCAGATCAGCAGCACGATGGCCAGATAACAACCGTCCCGCCGCTTCGACGGCGCGGGTTTGAAGACTTGGGCGCGGCCGCTCATGGCGTCGCCGTGACGTCGACGCAACCAGGCATCGACTGCAAAACTGAAGAGTGCCGGCAGCAGCAGGACCATGCCGATCAACGCGCCGCGACCGAATTGCTGCTGACCGACCACGGCCTTGTAGGCTTCCAGTGCCAGCACTTGATAGTCGCCACCGACCACCACGGGCACGCCGAAGTCAGTGATGGTCAAGGTGAACACCAGGCAGAACGCCGCGAACACGGCCTGACGGGTCGCTGGCCAGGTGATGCTGCGAAAGGCTTTCGCCGGACTGGCGCCCATGCTGGAGGCGGCATCGAAGAGTCGCGCATCCGCCAGGGAAAGCGCCGACAGAAGAATCATCAATGCGTGTGGGAAGGTGTAAATGACCTCGCCCAGAACAATGCCCCAGAAACCGTAGATATTGTCCGAGAGCAAGCCGCGCAACATGCCCTGATTGCCGAACAGATAAACCAGCGCAATCCCCGGCAGCATCGACGGCGCCATCAGCGGCAACAACGAAATTGCGCGCCAGATGCCTTTGCCGGGAATCAACGTGCGTTGCAATGCGTAGGCAAACAGGTAGGCCAGCGGTACGACAATCGCCGCCACACTGAGGGAAACTTTCAGGCTATTGCCGAGCAACCAGTGGAAGTTCGCACTGGTCACCAATTCACGCGCAGCCACCAGGCCTCCGCCCTGCCCGGCCTCCGAACTGAAACCGCGCCAGAAGATCGCCAGCAACGGCATCAACACCGCGAGGCCGAGTAACACCAATAAAAGGACTTTGCCGCCGACCACGAACACCCGGTCGCCGATCTCGGCACGGGAGGTCTGCCGAACCTGCTTGTGCGGTATCGGCAGCGCGATGTTCGCGCTCATCAGGCAAACACCTGCAGGCTGCGAGGGGGCAAGGCGACCATGATCTGCTGCGCACCAAGGCGCGGCATGGCTTCCGGTGCCAGTTCGGCCAGCAATGCGTGGCCGGGCAGTTGATCGAGTTCGAAGCTCATGCGGCAGCGGTTACCGAGAAAGGTGATCTCGCGAACCTTGGCCGGGAACAGGTTTTCTTCATGCACCGGCGGGTTGACGTTGATCGCTTCCGGTCGGCAAAAAAGACGGCCCGACGTGGTTTTAGCGCTGCCATCCGCCAGGCGCATGCTCATCCCGCCGACCTGGGCGTGGCTGTCACTGCTGCGGCTGAATGGCAGCCAGTTGCCCTGGCCGACAAACTCCGCCACAAACGGCGTGGCCGGGCGGTCGTAGATGTCCTGCGGCGTGGCGTACTGCTCGACCTTGCCGTTGTTCATCACGGCGATGCGGTCGGCCATCAGCATGGCCTCGTCCTGATTGTGCGTGACCATCAGGGTGGTGACGCCGAGGTTGCGCTGCAGTTGGCGCAGTTCGGTGCACAAATGCTCGCGAACCCGGGCGTCGAGGGCCGACATCGGTTCGTCCAGCAGCAACAACGATGGCGCCGGCGCCAATGCCCGAGCCAGCGCGACACGTTGCTGTTGGCCGCCGGACAACTGGCCGGGGTACTTTTTCTCGCTGCCGGTCAGGCCGACCAGTTCCAGCATCTGGCCGACACGTTTGCGCACTTCATCGCGACCACTGCCGGCGAGGCCGTAGGCAATGTTCGCTTCGACGGTGAGGTTGGGAAACAGCGCGTAGGACTGAAAGAGAATGCCGTAGTCCCGGGCCTGGGGTGCCAGGTGGGAAACGTCGCGATCGCCGAGGTACAACTCGCCGCTGTCCTGTTTCTCCAGGCCGGCGATGCAACGCAGCAACGTGGTTTTGCCACAGCCGGACGGGCCCAGCAGGCACACCAGTTCACCGGCCGCCACGTCGAGGGAAACATTGTCCAGCGCGGTGAAGGCGCCAAAGCGTTTCTGCACACCGCGCACTTTCATCGGGGCGCCGGGGTTGGTCAGGGCAGTTGCGATCGAGTGGTTCATGGACAGGCCTCATCAAGCAGATGAAGCCCATCCTAGGTTTGTAATGCGTCCGTCATGTGGCAGTGAGGCAAAATCGGCTGATAGTGGTATTCAAGAATTTGGGTTGGATACGTTGGCACACTGACGGACGCCTTCGCGGGCAAGCCTCGCTCCTACAGGGGAATGCGATCACCTGTAGGAGCGAGGCTTGCCCGCGAAGGGGCCCTCACATTCAACACAAATCTCACGCGGGGGCCATTTCCTGCGCCAAACCCAGGAACGCCGCCGGCAACCGCGCGCCTTTGCGCTCCTTGAGGCAGTACAGATACTCCGGAATCTGCGGCGCATTCTCAATCGTCAGCACGCGCAATTGCGGGTCATGCGGCACTTCCTGTCGGGCAATGATGCTGATGCCGATGTTGCGCAGCACCGCCTCGCGAATCGATTCACGGCTGCCAATTTCCAGCAACGGCCCGAAACTCACCCCCGCGCTGGCCAGTAATTCTTCGGTCAGGCGTCGAGTGGTCGAGCCTGATTCACGCATCAACAAGGTATGTCCGGCCAACGCGCTGAGCGGCACATGATCGTGCGCCGCCAGCGGATGGTTGCGATGCACCGCCAAAACCAGCGGATCGCTGCCGAGCACCCGCCGAATCAGCCGCGCGTCATCGAGCAATTGTGACGACGCCGCGACATCCACCCGGTAATCCTCCAGCGCTTCCAGCACCTGCTGGGAGTTGCCGATTTCCACCGACACTTCCACTTGCGGCAAGCGCTCGCGGAAAGTCTTCACCAGGTCGAGGATGTAATACGGCGCAGTAGCAGCAATGCGCAATGTGCCCTGGACCTGGCCACTGTTGCGCAGGAAAAACTCGATGTCGGCTTCCTGCTGCAACAGCGCCTTGACCATCGGCAACAGCCGCGCGCCTTCATCGCTGACGCTGAGGCGGCGGCCGCCACGGTAGAACAGCTCAACCGAATACTGGCTTTCCAGATGGCGGATCTGCGTGGTCACCGTGGGTTGGCTCAGGCCGAGCTTTTTCGCCGCCAGGGTAATGCTGCCCAGGCGGGCAACCATGTAAAACGCCTTCAGCTCGGCACTCAGCACACCCGTCCCTCATCGCTTACTTGCGCAGCAGGCGCAAACCGTTGAACACCACCAACAGGCTGACGCCCATGTCGGCGAACACCGCCATCCACATGGTGGCGATCCCGGCGAAGGTTACCCCAAGAAAGATCACCTTGATGACCAAAGCGAGGGCGATGTTCTGTTTGAGAATGGTCGAGGTTCGACGCGACAGGCGGATGAACGCAGGGATCTTGCGCAGATCGTCGTCCATCAGGGCGACATCGGCGGTCTCGATGGCGGTATCGGTGCCGGCGGCGGCCATTGCGAAACCAATCTGGGCGCGGGCCAGCGCCGGCGCATCGTTTATGCCGTCGCCGACCATGCCAACACGATGGCCCTGTGCATAAAGTGCCTCGATGGCTTGCAGCTTGTCGTTGGGCAGCAGATCGCCCTTGGCCTCGTCGATGCCGACTTGCACGGCAATCGCCTGGGCGGTGTGGACATTGTCGCCGGTCAGCATCAGGGTTTTGATGCCCAGATCGTGCAGTTGCTGGATCGCTTCGCGGCTGGACTCTTTCACCGTGTCGGCCACGGCAAACAGCGCCAACGGACCGGACTTGTCAAGCAACAGCACCACCGATTTGCCCTGTTTTTCCAGGGCAAACAGCTTCTCTTCCAGCGCAGGTGAACACAGGCCCAAATCTTCCACCAGGCGATGGTTACCCAAGTGGTAGACCTGACCGTTGATTTCCCCGCGTACACCGCGACCGCCCAGGGCTTCGAAGTTATCCACAACGAGCGGCGCGAATTGTTTATCCACCGCCGCATTGGCGATGGCCAACGACACCGGGTGGTCCGAACGACCGGCCAGCGCTGCGGCAATCGCCGGGGCAGTGGCGTCTGCGGTGGGATCAAGCGACACATAATCGGTCTGCACCGGTTTGCCGTGGGTCAGGGTGCCGGTCTTGTCCAGGGCCAGGTAATCGAGTTTGTGGCCACCTTCCAGATAAACACCGCCCTTCACCAGGATGCCTTTGCGTGCCGCCGCGGCGAGGCCGCTGACGATGGTCACCGGAGTGGAAATCACCAACGCGCATGGGCAAGCGACCACCAGCAAGACCAACGCGCGGTAGATCCAGTCAAACCAGACGGCGCCCATGAACAGCGGCGGAATCACCGCCACGGCCAAGGCCAGCAGGAACACCGCCGGGGTATAGATTTTCGAGAACTGATCGACGAAGCGCTGGGTCGGCGCCCGTGCGCCTTGGGCCTGTTCAACGGCGTGGATGATCCGCGCCAGTGTGGAATTGTTCGCCGCTGCAGTGACGGAATACTCCAGCGAGCCTGCCTGGTTGATGGTGCCGGCGAAGACCTTATCGCCCACCGTCTTCTCGATCGGCAGACTTTCGCCGGTGATCGGCGCCTGATCGATGGTCGAACTGCCCGAGACGACTTCGCCGTCCAGGCCAATCCGCTCGCCGGGACGCACCCGCACTCGCGCACCGAGTTCGATGGTTTTGACCTCTTGTGTGACCCAGCTGCCGTCGGCTTGCTGCACCGTCGCCTGTTCCGGGGTCATCTGCATCAAGCCGCCAATGGCATTACGCGCCCGGTCCAGCGACTTGGCTTCGATCAACTCGGCCACGGTGAACAGGAACATCACCATCGCCGCTTCCGGCCATTGCCCGATCAGGATCGCGCCGGTGACTGCGATGCTCATCAACGCGTTGATGTTCAGGTTGAGGTTCTTGAGCGCGATCCAGCCCTTCTTGTAAGTGGTGAGGCCGCCACTGAGGATCGAAATCAGCGCGATGATCGCCACCACCCAGTACGGCGCGGCGCTAGTGAAGTGGATCACTTCTGCCGCCAGCGCACCCACGCCGGACAGTGCCAGAGGCCACCAGTGCTTTTTCTCGGGGGTCGGCGCTGGCGCATCAGTGCCCTGTTCCATCGGTTCAGCCACCATGCCCAGCGACTTGATCGCCTCGATGATCGGCGCAGTGCTCGGCAGGTCATGGGTCACGCCCAGGACCCGATTGATCAGGTTGAATTCCAGTTGCTGGACCCCCGCAAGCTTGCCCAGTTTGTTCTGGATCAGCGTCTGCTCGGTCGGGCAGTCCATGGCGTCGATGCGGAAGCTGCTCAGCCGCGCGCCGTCGGTCGGCGTGTCGCTCAACTTGATCAGCGAAGGCGCTGCCGCCTTGGAGGAACAGCAGGAGTCGCCGTGTCCGCCATGGTCATGCTTCTGCACAGGCTGCAGCTTGTGGCTGTGATCGTGATCGTGATCGTGATCGTGATCAGCCTCGGGTTTGTGGGTGTGAAGGGAATCGCTCATTGGTTGCGTCCATGAAGGTGCCTGTTGCCAAGTAAAGACCCTGTAGCCACTATAGGGTCAAGCACCCTTTTGGAGATTGCTGTCATGAAGATTGGAGAACTGGCGAAGCTCACCGACTGCGCCGTCGAAACCATCCGCTACTACGAGCGCGAAAACCTGCTGCCGGAGCCCGCCCGCAGCGACGGCAACTACCGGGTCTACACTCAGGCCCACGCCGAACGCCTGACCTTCATCCGCAACTGCCGCACGCTCGACATGACCCTGGAAGAGATCCGCAGCCTGCTGGCCCTGCGCGACAGTCCGCAGGATCAGTGCGAAAGCGTGAACGCGTTGATCGACGAGCACATTCATCACGTGAAAGCGCGGATCGACGGATTGATGGCGTTACAGACGCAACTGCTCGACCTGCGCCAACGCTGTGGCGAGGGCCCGGACATTGATCAGTGCGGGATTTTGCAGCGGCTGGAAGTGAGTGGCGGGGTGGTGGCGACGGAAGTTGAGCATTCCCATGTCGGCAGGAGTCATGGGCATTAGCCCCATCGCCACATCAGCGACTAGATCAACTTGAATTCCAATATGCCTCGATGCCCCATGCCGTAACCGATGCCCGGGACCATGCCCGAGCCCAGAAAAAGACTGCAGCGCAGGTGAACGGTCTCACCCCGGTGCTTTTGATAGACAGAGGGCTCAATCCGAAACTTGAGGGGTGAATCGGGATTGACCGTCAACTTGCGCTGATAGTCTCTCCAGGCTCCGCCCTGCCCGCCATTCGCGCTACTTATCCAGAGCATTTCAATGGCGTTGTTTGTTCGCAGGTTTTCAATCCGCGGAATGGTCAGAACGACGCCATCGGGATGTGGGTCAATCTCCAGAACGCCTTCAGATACACCCTCAATAGAGACCGGACCGGTTTGCATCAGTGCCGGGGCGAAGGTCATCAGCAACGATGCAGAAGGTATAGCGCCCCCGCCTCTTTCGATGACAAAAATGACCTCGACCCGGTCTCCTTCAAACTGCCTTGCCGTGTCGTCGGGCACAACAAAATGCAACGGCATAAAACTCTGTACGGACTGCGGCTGCGACTGATAATTGCCCCCCGAACCGCCAAACGCCGCCCATTGCACTCGAACCTGATCGCCGATCTGAAATTCTCTATCGTTTACCGCCACGACCACTCGAAGTGAATCGACGAAGATCGGTGCGCCGGTGAAAACCTCCATGGGCACCACGCATCCCCATGGATCGAGGCCCGGAATGAAATGAAAGAGCCCCGACTGGCTTTCACAGCCAACGAACGGTGCTCCTGTCAATCCGCTCCTTAGAGGGTTTGTACCGAAATGTCGCTCCGAAAAGCCGTCCGTTCCACCGGCCGCAGTGTTATTCATGACAAGGCTCCTGAAATAAAAAGAGGGTGTTGCTGACCACGGCCTGATGGCCTCGTGATCAGTCAAACACCCTCTCATTTATTCGCCTACTGGCAGAAATGACAGTCAGGTAGAACCTTTTCTAATAAAACAGCCCTGCCCGTCAAACAATCAGACGGCCATCGGTGCCGTCATCGGCGCGTGATGCTGATACCCCTCAAGCGAGAAATCGCTCGGCTCGATCAACTCCAGCCACTCCGGCTGATACAAGCCGGTCTTGGCAAACTCCGGCACACGGTCACTGATCACCAGTTTCGGCATAGGGAACGGCTCGCGCTTGAGCTGTTCGTTGAGCATGTCCAAATGGTTTTCGTAAACGTGGGCATCACCGATGAAATAGGTGAACCAGCGCGGTGTGTAGCCGGTCAGTCGGCCGATCAGGCTCAGCAACGCGGCGCCTTCGGTGAGGTTGAACGGCGTGCCCAGGCCCAGGTCGTTGGAGCGGATGTAGAGCGTCAGGGAGATTTCCCTGGTCTCGACATTCGGGTGGAACTGGTACAGCAGGTGGCACGGCGGCAAAGCCATTTCATCGAGTTGGGCGACGTTCCAGCCGTGGAACAGAATGCGGCGGCTGCCCGGGTCCTTGATGATGGTGTCGACGCACTGGCGGATCTGGTCGATCGCCTTGTACAGAACGACATAGGCCTGACCGTCTTCCTCGCCTTCGGCGATCTGACGATAACCCTGGCTCAGGGTCTGTTCGATAGCGGCCTGATTGCTGACCGGAATCTGCTTGTACGCCGGCCATTTGCGCCATTGCACGCCGTAGATTTCGCCAAGGTCGTCTTCACCCTGACGGAACGGATTGGCCAGCCACTGCGCGTTTTCGTTGGCGTTCTGATCCCAGACCTTGCAGCCCAGCGCGCGGAATTCGGCGGCGTTGTTCACGCCACGCAGGAAACCACACATCTCGCCGATGGCCGATTTGAAGGCCATCTTGCGCGTGGTGATCGCCGGGAAACCTTCTTTCAGGTCATAACGCAGCATCGCGCCCGGAAAGCTGATGGTGTTCACGCCGGTGCGGTTGGCTTGCTTGGTGCCGTTCTTGATGACGTGGGCGACCAGTTCGAGATATTGCTTCATGAATTACCTGTGTCCTTGAACCCGGGGCCGTCACCCCGGGATTCGAATTTATACGGCAGCCGCTGGAGTCGCCGGGGCGCGGTGATACGCCAGCCAGATCAGGAACAGCCCGCCAACGATCATCGGTACGCAGAGCACTTGGCCCATAGTCAGCCAGTTCCAGGCCAGATAGCCCAGTTGCGCGTCCGGTACGCGGACAAACTCCACGATGAAACGGAAGATGCCGTAGAACAGGGCAAACATCCCGGACACCGCCATGGTCGGCCGCGGCTTGCGCGAGAACAGCCAGAGAATGGCAAACAGAGCCACGCCTTCGAGCGCGAACTGGTACAGCTGCGACGGGTGACGCGCCAGTTGCGCCGGATCGGTCGGGAAGATCATCGCCCACGGCACGTCGGTCGCCTTACCCCACAACTCGGCGTTGATGAAGTTACCGATGCGCCCGGCACCCAGGCCGATCGGCACCATCGGCGCGACGAAATCCATCAGCTGGAAGAACGACTTGTTGTTCTTCTTGCCGAACCACAACGCGGCCAACATCACGCCGATGAAGCCGCCATGGAACGACATGCCGCCCTTCCACACTTCGAAAATCAGTGTCGGGTTGGCCAGATAAGCGTTCAGATCGTAGAACAGCACATAGCCCAGGCGGCCGCCGACGATAACGCCCATCGACATCCAGAAGACCATGTCGGAAAGCTTTTCCTTGGTCCAGGTCGGGTCGAAACGGTTGAGCCGGCGCGATGCCAGCAGCCAGGCGCCGCCGATGCCGATCAGGTACATCAGACCGTACCAGTGGATTTTCAGCGGACCGATGGCCAGGGCCACCGGGTCGATCTGCGGGTAAGGCAGCATTGCGACTCCTTGTTGAAAGTTGAAACCAGAATTCCCGGGCGACGCTGCCACCTCAGGATTAAGCCAGCATTGCGAGCTAGAGCAGGAAGCTCAGGCCTACGCAGAACAGCAAAGCCGCGAACAGCCTTTTCAGCAACTTTGGCGACAGCCTGTGGGCCAGTCGCGCACCGAGACGGGCGAACACCATGCTGGTCAGGGCAATCCCCAGCAGCGCCGGCAAATAGATAAAACCGAGACTATGGGCCGGCAGCAAGGGATCGTGCCAGCCCAGAATCATGAAACTTGATGCACTGGCCAAGGCGATGGGCAGGCCGCAAGCCGACGAAGTCGCCACGGCTTGCTGCATCGGCACGCTGCGCCAGGTCAGGAACGGCACGGTCAACGAGCCGCCGCCAATGCCGAAAATCGCCGAGGCCCAGCCAATCACACTGCCGGCCACGGTGAGACCGAGTTTGCCGGGCACCGTTCGACTGGCCTTGGGTTTGACGTCCAGCGCCAGTTGCGCGGCGATGATCAGCGCAAACACACCGATGATTTTCTGCAGATTCGGGCCGGAGATCGCTTCGGCCGTCAGCGCCCCGAAACCGGCACCCATCAGAATTCCGACGGTCATCCACACGAATATCGGCCAACGCACGGCGCCACGACGATGATGTTCGCGGACGGCATTGACCGACGTAAAGATGATCGTTGCCAGGGACGTGCCGACCGCCAGGTGGGTCAGGATCGAGGCGTCGAAGCCCTGCAAGGTGAAACTGAACACCAGCACCGGGACGATGATGATCCCGCCACCTACCCCGAACAGCCCGGCCAGCACGCCTGCGCAGGCGCCCAGCGCCAGATAGAGCAGAAATTCCATGGACGATCCCAATGCTTAGGCAAAACCGGAGCGGCATGGTAACGGATGCGTGGCCTCGGGCTCCACTGCGGATGGCAATGGAACGACAGGCGACGACTGCGTAGAGTGAGCAAAAAACACACAAGGACCACCTTATGTGCCTGATTGTTTTTGCCTGGCGACCGGGTCACGCCCAGCCGCTGATCGTGGCGGCCAACCGCGACGAGTTCTATGCCCGGCCCAGCCAGCCCCTGGCGCAATGGCCGCACGCACCGCATGTCTACGCGGGTCTCGACCTCGAAGCCGGCGGCACCTGGCTCGGTATTGGTGCCAATGGGCGTTTTGCTGCGCTGACCAATATTCGTGATCCGAATCAGTCGCCATCGCGAAAATCCCGAGGTGAGTTGGTGGCGGGTTTTCTCTTGGGCAATATGCCAATTAATGATTACTTAAGCGACGTTGTCGGACGTTCGCTGGAATATGCCGGATTTAATCTGCTGATCGGCAATGCCAACGAGCTGTGGCACTTCAATGCGCGGGAGTCTGAGGCGGTGATGCTGGCGCCTGGGGTTTATGGGCTGTCGAATGCCGGGCTGGATACGCCGTGGCCGAAATTGCTCAAGGCACGGGCGGCGCTGGAGGAAGTGCTGGAGGATCCGCAGCCAGAGGCGTTACTGGCGTTGCTGAATGATCCGCAGACCGCACCCTTCGCCGAGTTGCCGGATACCGGGGTGGGGTTGGCGACCGAGACGTTGCTGTCGAGTGTGTTTATTGCCAGTCCGACTTATGGGACGCGTGCGAGTACGGCGTTGATTGTTCAGGCGGATGGGACGCGGCGGATGGTCGAACGGAGTTTCGGGCCGTATGGGGGGCATTGGGGGGAAGTGGAGATCTGGGTTTAGATTTTTGGAGTGTTCGAGGACGTCTTCGCGGGCAAGCCTCGCTCCTACAAGGGTCAGGTAATCCCTGTAAGCGAGGCTTGCCCGCGAAGGGGCCATCAGCCTTTTAGAGAGCCTTGACCACAGCCGGATTGACCATTCGCGCCAACCCAAGGTTTTTCAGCGCCAATTGCAGCGAGCTGTGGATCACTTGCGGGTTGTCGATGGTCATCAGTTCGGCCAGCAATTCCTGGGCCTTGCTCAGGTTGATCTGACGCAGCATCCACTTCACTTTCGGCAGGTTGGTGGCGTTCATCGACAGGCTGTCGAAGCCCATCGCCATCAACAGCACCGCCGCCGCCGGGTCACCGGCCATCTCGCCGCAAATGCTCACAGGCTTGCCTTCGGCGTGGGCATCACGCACCACGTTCTGCAACGCTTGCAGCACCGCCGGGTGCAGATAGTCGTAAAGGTCGGCTACACGCGGGTTGTTCCGGTCCACCGCGAGCAGGTATTGAGTCAGGTCGTTGGAGCCGACCGACAGGAAGTCCACCTGCCGCGCCAGTTCCTTGGTCTGATACACCGCCGCCGGAATCTCGATCATCACGCCAATCGGCGGCATTGGCACGTCGGTGCCTTCGTCGCGGACTTCGCCCCATGCCCGGTGAATCAGGTGCAGGGCTTCTTCGAGTTCATGGGTGCCGGAGATCATTGGCAGCAGAATCCGCAGGTTGTTCAAGCCTTCGCTGGCCTTGAGCATGGCGCGGGTCTGCACCAGGAAGATTTCCGGGTGGTCGAGGGTAACGCGAATGCCGCGCCAGCCGAGGAACGGGTTGTCTTCCTTGATCGGGAAGTACGACAGCGACTTGTCGCCGCCGATGTCCAGGCTACGCATGGTGACCGGTTGCGGATGGAACGCGGCGAGTTGCTCGCGGTAGATCGCCAGCTGCTCCTTTTCGCTCGGGAACCTTTGGTTGATCATGAACGGCACTTCGGTGCGGTACAGACCGACCCCTTCGGCACCACGCTTCTGCGCTCGCGCCACGTCCGCCAGCAGACCGGTGTTGACCCACAGCGGCATGCGGTGGCCATCGAGGGTCACGCACGGCAAGTCGCGCAAAGAGTCGAGACCCAGCGCCAGCTGTTTCTCTTCTTCCACCACTTCGGCGAACTGCTTGCGCAGCACGTCGCTGGGGTTGGTGTAGACCTCGCCACGATTACCATCGACGATCAATTCGATGCCGTCGACCTTGGCATAGGGCAGGTCGACCAGGCCCATCACCGTCGGGATGCCCATCGCCCGGGCGAGGATCGCGACGTGGGAGTTACCCGAACCGAGGACCGAGACCAGACCGACCAGCGTGCCTTCCGGCACCTCGCCGAGCATGGCCGGCGTCAGTTCTTCACTGACCAGAATGGTTTTTTCCGGATAGACCAGATTCTGCTGACGCTCTTCCTGCAAGTAGGCGAGCAAACGGCGGCCAAGGTCCTTGACGTCCGAGGCGCGCTCACGCAGGTACGCGTCGTCCATCAATTCGAAACGGTTGACGTGCTCGGTGACCACCTGACGCAACGCACCCTGGGCCCACTGACCGGTCTTGATCACCGTGGTCACTTCGTTGCCCAGCGCTTCGTCGGCGAGCATCATCAGGTAGACGTCGAACAAGGCCCGCTCTTCGGGGCGCAGCTGCGAGGCCAATTTGGCGGACAAGGCACGCATGTCGGCGCGAACGCCTTCGATGGCGGTCTTGAACAGCCCGAGTTCGGCGGCGATATCGGAGATGGTCTTGTCGGGCACCACGTCCAGGTCGGCCGGCGGCAGCATGACCACCGCGGTCCCGACCGCCGCACCCGGCGAACCCGGTACACCGACGAACTTGGCTTCCTGGATGCCTTTGCCCTGACGACCCAGGCCACGGATCGAACCGGTGGCTTCGGCGTGGGCGATAACGCCGGCGAGCTGCGCGCTCATGGTCACGAGGAAGGCTTCTTCACCTTCATCGAACTGGCGGCGTTCTTTTTGCTGAATGACCAACACGCCGACGACGCGGCGGTGGTGAATGATCGGCGCCCCGAGGAAGGAGGCGTAGCGCTCCTCGCCCGTCTCGGCGAAGTAGCGGTAGCGCGGGTGATCCGCGGCGTTTTCGAGGTTCAGGGGTTCTTCACGCGTGCCGACCAGGCCAACCAGACCTTCGTTGGGTGCCATGCTGACTTTGCCGATCGAGCGCTTGTTCAAGCCCTCGGTCGCCATCAGCACGAAGCGGTTGGTCTCGGGGTCAAGCAGGTAGACCGAGCAGACCTGGCTGCCCATGGCCTCTTTGACGCGCAACACAATAATCCCCAACGCCGCCTTGAGATCCTTGGCGGAGTTAACTTCCTGGACGATCTTGCGCAGCGTATTGAGCATGGCTCGGGGTCGAACTCCGTCGTCAGTCGCGCGTTAAAAGGCGCGGGGCAAGCTCTTTGAGAGCGCGTCGATACACCTCGCGCTTGAATGTCACCACCTGGCCCAACGGATACCAATAACTGACCCAGCGCCAGCCATCGAACTCCGGTTTACCGGTCAAATCCATCCGCACCCGCTGCTCGTTGGAGATCAGGCGCAGGAGAAACCATTTCTGTTTCTGGCCGATGCACAGCGGTTGGCTGTGTGTTCTGACCAGACGTTGCGGCAAACGATAGCGCAACCAGCCCCGGGTGCAGGCGAGAATTTCAACATCTTCGCGCTCAAGACCCACTTCTTCGTTCAACTCGCGGTACAAGGCGTCTTCCGGCGTCTCCTGGGGGTTGATCCCGCCCTGTGGAAACTGCCAGGCATCTTGATTGATACGGCGAGCCCATAGCACCTGTCCGGCATCATTCGTGAGAATGATCCCGACATTGGGGCGGAAACCATCGGGGTCGATCACGGCAACAACCTCGCAAACGCATGTCGCCGCATTGTTCCACAAAGGTTGTGAAGGCAGCAACGAGCCGACCTACCTTATGTGCACTCTTGTGAAAAGTCCGTATTCTGGACGCCTTTCTACAGACTTTTCAGCGAGTAACTGCAATGCGGCTGGCTTTATTCGACTTGGACAACACGCTTTTGGGCGGCGACAGTGACCACGCCTGGGGCGATTACCTGTGCGAGCGCGGCTTCCTCGATGCCGTCGCCTACAAGGCACGCAACGACGAGTTCTACCAGGATTACCTGGCCGGCAAGCTGGATAACGATGCTTATCTGAACTTTTGCCTGGAAGTCCTCGGCCGCACCGAGATGGCCACATTGGATCAATGGCACCTGGATTACATGCGCGATTGCATTGAGCCGATTGTGCTGCCCAAGGCTATCGATTTGCTGGCCAAGCACCGCGAGGCTGGCGACAAATTGGTGATCATCACCGCGACTAACCGCTTCGTCACCGGGCCGATTGCCCAGCGTCTGGGGGTTGAAACCCTGATCGCCACGGAATGCGAGATGGTTGATGGCCGTTATACCGGGCGCAGCACCGATGTTCCGTGCTTCCGCGAAGGCAAGGTCACGCGGTTGAATCGTTGGCTGGAAGAGACCGGGCATTCGCTGGAAGACAGCTATTTCTACAGCGACTCGATGAATGATTTTGCGTTGCTGGAGCAAGTGGCGAATCCGGTGGCGGTCGATCCTGATCCGAATTTGCGCGCCGAGGCCGAGCAGCGTGGCTGGCCGGTAATTTCGTTGCGCGACTGAAATTGCTTTCGCGGGCAAGCCTCGCTCCTACAGGATTTGTGGTGGTAGCCGACTACAGACTCGACACATCACCTGTAGGAGCGAGGCTTGCCCGCGAAGGGATCGCCTCGGTTTCAAGCCTTAAACCGGCTTGGCGCCCATCAACCCCGCGATGGCGATAAAGCAGACAAAGCTGAACAGCGCGAGAGCAAAGGTGAACTTGCCGCTGCCGCCCGGCGCAGTACGCAGCTTGTTCAGCCGCACCAACAACCAGAACCACCCCAACGCTGCCAGGGTGTAAAGCACACTCGACGCGAGCAACCACGTCTGCCCCAACGGCCAGCCCACCAGATGCACCATCCACCAGCCGGTGAATGGCATGCTCAGCAGCGCCAGGCCCATCAACAGCCAAACGAACACCCGAGGCCGTTGCAACGTGCGCGCTGCAGCAGTCGCATCACCCCGACGCCGCGTTTGCCAAAACCATATCCCCAAGCCCAGCGCACAGCCCAACAATATTGCCGTCGCCGCGGTGTGCGCCATTTTCAGGGCGGTTAACGTTTCCATTGTTCGACTTCCTTAGAGACTGCCCATCAGCGTAGCCGCTCAGCCGAGAAACAGCTGATAGGCCGGATTGTCGCTTTCATCCCAGTACGGGTAACCGATTTCCTCAAGCGCCGCAGGAACCAGATGACGTTCGTCGTGAGGCACTTGCAAGCCCGCGACCACACGGCCATCCGCCGCGCCGTGGTTGCGGTAGTGGAACATCGAGATGTTCCAGCGCCCGCCGAGCTTGTTGAGGAAGTTGAACAGCGCACCCGGACGTTCCGGGAATTCAAAGCGCAGCACCACTTCATCGACGACCTGGGCCGCGCGGCCACCGACCATGTGACGTATGTGCAACTTGGCCAGTTCGTTATCGGTCAGGTCCAGCACCGGGAAACCCTGCTCGCTGAGGCTGGCGATCAGCGCACTGCGCGGGTCGGTTTCCGGATGCGTCTGCACGCCGACGAAGATATGCGCTTCGCTGCCAGTGTTGTAGCGGTAGTTGAATTCGGTGATCTGGCGCTTGCCGATGGCTTCGCAGAACGCCTTGAAGCTGCCCGGTTTCTCGGGAATGGTCACGGCGATGATGGCTTCGCGGCCCTCGCCCAGCTCGGCGCGCTCGGCAACGTGGCGCAAGCGGTCGAAGTTGACGTTGGCGCCGGAATCGATGGCGACAAAGGTGTGCCCGGTGACACCGCGTTGCTCGACGTACTTCTTGATCCCGGCCACGCCCAAGGCGCCGGCAGGTTCGGTGATCGAGCGGGTATCGTCGTAGATGTCCTTGATCGCCGCGCAGATTTCGTCGGTGCTGACGGTGATCACTTCATCGACGTAGTCTTTGCAGATATCGAAGGTGTGCTGACCGATCTGCGCCACCGCGACACCATCGGCGAACAGGCCCACGGTCGGCAGCACCACGCGCTCGCCGGCCGCCATGGCCGCTTGCAGGCAGTTGGAATCGTCCGGTTCGACGCCGATGATTTTGATTTCAGGGCGCAGGTATTTCACATACGCCGCGATCCCGGCGATCAACCCGCCGCCGCCCACCGGAACGAAGATCGCATCCAGACGCCCGGGGTGCTGGCGCAGAATCTCCATCGCCACGGTGCCCTGCCCGGCAATAGTGTGGGGATCGTCGTAAGGGTGAATGTAGACGTAGCCTTTTTCGTCGACCAGTTTGAGCGAGTAGGCCAGGGCTTCCGGGAACGAATCGCCGTGCAGCACGACTTTGCCGCCACGGGAGCGTACGCCTTCGACCTTGATTTCCGGGGTGGTCTTGGGCATGACGATGGTGGCTTTCACGCCCAGCACTTTTGCCGCCAGGGCCAGGCCCTGCGCGTGGTTGCCCGCCGAGGCGGTGACCACACCGCGAGCGCGCTCTTCATCGCTCAACTGCGTCAACTTGTTGTAGGCGCCGCGAATCTTGAACGAGAACACCGGCTGCAAGTCTTCACGCTTGAGCCAAATGGAATTGCCCAGGCGCTCGGAGAGCTGGCGAGCAGTCTGCAACGGGGTTTCTACGGCAACGTCATAAACGCGCGAGGTGAGGATCTTTTTGACGTACTGTTCGAGCATCGGAAAGCATCACTGAGCGGGTTGGGCAGGGCCAAGGAGTCTAACCCGGCTTTCGGCCGGACGACCACACTAAACAGGTGGTTTTACCGTCCATGGAAGGGATCATGAACCTGTGGGAGCAAGGCTTGCCCGCGAAGAGGCCGTCACATCCAACATAAATGTTGGCGGTACGATCGCTTTCGCGGGCAAGCCTCGCTCCTACAGGTAAAGGTCGGGGCCTGCCAATCGGGCAATGACCTTCCCTGCCCCGAGGCCTATAATGCTGGCCTTTCGTTCCCTCCTTCGGCACCTCGGAGCCCGCATGACCCAGGATCAACTCAAACAGGCAGTGGCTCAGGCCGCCGTCGACTTCATCCTCCCGAAACTCGACGACAAGAGCATTGTCGGGGTCGGCACCGGCTCCACCGCCAACTGCTTCATCGACGCCCTGGCCAAGCACAAAGGCGCGTTTGACGGCGCGGTCGCCAGCTCCGAAGCCACCGCCGCTCGCCTCAAGGGCCACGGCATTCCGGTGTATGAGCTGAACACCGTCAGCGACCTGGAGTTTTATGTCGACGGCGCCGATGAAAGCGACGAGCACCTGAACTTGATCAAGGGCGGCGGCGCGGCCCTGACTCGCGAGAAAATTGTCGCGGCCGTGGCCAAGACCTTCATCTGCATCGCCGACGCCAGCAAACTGGTGCCGGTGCTCGGCGCGTTCCCGCTGCCGGTCGAAGTGATCCCGATGGCCCGCAGCCATGTGGCCCGCGAGCTGGTGAAGCTCGGCGGCGACCCGGTCTACCGTGAAGGCGTGTTGACCGACAACGGCAACATCATCCTCGACGTGTTCAACATGCAGATCACCAACCCGGTGGAGCTGGAGGCGCAGATCAACGCCATTGTGGGCGTGGTCACCAATGGTTTGTTCGCGGCGCGTCCGGCGGATTTGTTGCTGCTGGGCACTAGCGAAGGCGTGAAAACCCTCAAGGCCTGACCCCGCACTCCCAGTAGGAGCGAAGCTTGCTCGCGAAGAGGCCGTCACATTCAACATCTCTGTCGATTGTTACGGCCTCTTCGCGAGCAAGCTTCGCTCCTACAATAGGTTTTGCGGTGTTTGTTAGTTCTGCGCTGGTTTTTTGAAGACGTAGAACAGGTTCGGCTCGCTCACCAGGTACATCGTGCCATCGTCATCCATGGCGATGCCTTCCGCTTGCGGCACGGTCTTCTGCAACCCCTGTCGCCCCTTGCTCAGCGACATGGTGCTCAGCGGTCGCCCGTCCACATCCAGTTCCAGAATCAGCCGCGACTCGTCGGACAGCGCCAGCAAATGGCCGCTGCGCTCGTCGTATTGCAGGCTCGACAGGTCTCGCACGAACATCCCGGCATCGCGCTTGGGGTTGTTGACCACGTGCACCGCGTAGGATTTCTCCGGGTTGTAATGCGGGAAGCCCTGCACTTCGTAGATCAGCATCGGGTCGCGCTCCTTGGCGACGAACAGGCGCTTGCCCACCGAATCGTAAGCCAGGCCTTCGAAACCCTTGTTGCCGCTCATGTGCACGCCGAGAGTCATCTGCTCGGCGTCCGCCGCGTCGAGGAACGTCGTGTCCTTATCCAGATGAATCTTGATCAGCCGCTGCTGGCGTTCATCGGTGATCACGTATGTGTCGGCGCTGATGAACTCCACCGCCTCCGGATCACCGAAGCCGACCAGCGAAATGCGTCGGACGATCCGCCCGTCCAGCGACAGCTCGATCAGCTCGGCGTTTTTGTTGGTGACGGTAAACAGGCTTTTGCGCACCGGATCGAAGGTCAGCGCCGACACGTCGTCGTTCAGCCCGTCAATGACCCGGGCTTCGATCTCCACCCGGTATTGATCCAGGCCGATGGACTCGCTGCTTAAAGGTTGCCAGAGGGTGTGCAGGTTGAACCAGGCGCGCTCGAACAGACGCATGTATTGGCCAACCGCAATCAGCGCGACCAGTGCAATGACTGTCAGGATCAAAATAAGGGGTTTGGGACGGGCAAGTCGACGCATTCAGGCGGGCTCGGAAACAGAAACAGGCGGATGAAATATCACGCCTGTATGAATTCAAGCTTAATGGCCAGTTGCCTTTGACCACAACGCCTGGATTCTGAGCGCCTATTTCTGCTTTTCGAAACGGTAGAACAGGTTCGGCTCACTCACCATGTACAGCGTGCCCGCCTCGTCCATGGTCACTCCTTCGGCACGGGGAATGGTCTTCTTCAAGCCGTTGAAGCCGCCCAGCAAGGTCATGAAGCTGACCTGCTCGCCCTTCTCGTCCAGTTCCAGCAACAAGTGGGAATCGGCGGACAGCACCAGGGTGTGGCCTGTGCGCGGGTCGATGGCCAGTCCCGAGAGGTTGCGGATGTCCAGTTCGTCATTGGCGAGTTTCTGCTTGTCGCCCTTGAGGGTCTGGCTGCCGTCGCTTTTCCAGTTGAACAGCGCCGGCGGGCGTTCCTCACCCAGGAGGATTTGCTGATTGCGCGTGTCATAGACGATGGCTTCGAAGGCCTTGTTCTGGTCTTTCGAAGGGCCGAGGTCGTATTTAGGGAAGTTGGCGATGTTCAGTTCACGCGTGTCGGCATCGACCTTGACGATGGAGAGCATTTGCTCACGCTCATCGACGATGGCCAGCAGACCATTGCCCATCATGGTCAGGCCTTCAGGGTTGCTCCAGCCCACCAGCGGCATCTTGCGCAGGACATCGCCTTGCAGGGTCAGCTCAACGAGGAACGGGTTTTTGCCCATGACCGAAAACAGGGTTTTGGTGTGCGGGTTGTAGGCCAGGTCCGACGCTTCGTCCTTCTCCATGCCCGGCAGCAGCTTGGCGTCGATCACTGCGCGGTAATCCGGTAGCCAGATACTTTCCTGACGCTCGGCCGGGCTTTCAAAACGCTCATGCAGCCAGAGCACACCGCGATCGTCCCAATGCATCGCAAAGGCGAGGCCATAAACGGCGACGGCCACCAGCAAAAGCCAGGAATACCAACGCATGACAAAGCGCGAGCGGCGGGCAGTTTTGACAGTGGGCAGCGGTCGGGTGGCCATTCAGGATGCGTTCCAGAAATTCAGGCTACGGGTAATAGCACAATTGGGACCGGCTCAGACGCCGGAATCCGCGGAATTATCCAGACAAGATGTGAAAAAAACGGGAAATGGCGGGATTGCCCTTCTGCGGGCCACCACAAACCGATGTCGGAGCGAGCCTGCTCGCGATGAGGGCGTGTCAGTCAACAGAGATGTCGAATGACAGGCCGGTATCGCGAGCAGGCTCACGCCTACAGGGTTTTGCGGTGTTTGGGTTAACGGACGCTGCTGGTGAAACTGCTCGCGCCGGACAGTTCGATCACCAGTTCATCACCGACATTCAGCGGGCCAACGCCCACTGGCGTGCCGGTCAGGATCACGTCCCCGGCCTGCAGCGAGAAGCAACCGGCCATGTGCTGGATCATCGGCACGATCGGGTTGAGCATGGCGCTGCTGTTGCCATCCTGGCGCACTTCGCCATTGATGGTCAGGCGAATGCCGATGTCAGTCAGGTCGGCAAAGGTGCTGCCGGACACGAACGGCGCAATCACCGCCGCGCCGTCGAAGGACTTGGCGATTTCCCACGGCAGGCCCTTGGATTTCAGCTCGGCCTGCTTGTCGCGCAACGTCAGGTCCAGGGCCGGGGCGAAACCGGAAATCGCATCCAGCACTTCTTCACGGCTTGGCTTGGTCGACAACGGCTTGCCGATCAACACCGCGATTTCCGCTTCGTAATGCACCGAACCGCGCTCGGTCGGAATGCTGAAACCGCCTTCCAGCGGCACCACGCAACTGCCTGGCTTGATGAACAGCAGCGGCTCGGTAGGCACCGGATTGTCCAGTTCCTTGGCGTGTTCGGCGTAGTTACGGCCGATGCACACCACTTTCCCCAGCGGGAAGTGAATACGCGTACCGTCGACATACTGGTGCTGATAGCTCATTACCGACTCCTGTTCCGTTGATTCAAACAGCGAAGATTTTGCCCGGGTTCATGATGCCGTTCGGGTCGAACACCGCCTTGACGGCTTTCATGTACTCGATCTCGACCGGCGAGCGGCTGTAGGTCAAGTAATCACGCTTGGTCATGCCCACGCCGTGTTCGGCGGAAATCGAGCCGTTGTACTTCTCGACCGTTTCGAACACCCACTTGTTGACGGTGGCACACTTGGCGAAGAACTCGTCCTTGCTCAGGTTTTCCGGCTTGAGGATGTTCAAGTGCAGGTTGCCGTCGCCGATGTGGCCGAACCAGACGATTTCGAAATCCGGGTAGTGTTCGCCGACAATCGCGTCGATTTCCTTCAGGAATGCCGGGACTTTCGACACGGTGACCGAAATGTCGTTCTTGTATGGCGTCCAGTGGGAAATGGTTTCGGAAATGTATTCGCGTAGTTTCCACAGGTTCTGCAGCTGGGTTTCGCTCTGGCTCATGACGCCGTCCAGCACCCAGCCCTGCTCGACGCAGTGCTCAAAGGTTTCCAGGGCGTGGTTGGCCACTTCTTCGGTGGTCGCTTCGAATTCCAGCAGCGCGTAGAACGGGCAATCGGTTTCAAACGCCGCCGGCACGTCGCCGCGGGCCATGACCTTGGCCAGGGCCTTGTCGGAGAAGAACTCGAAGGCGGTCAGGTCGAGTTTGCTCTGGAACGCGTGCAGCACCGGCATGATCGAGTCGAAATCGGCGGTGCCGAGGACCATCGCGGTGAGGTTTTTCGGCGCGCGGTCCAGGCGCATGGTCGCTTCGACGACAAAACCGAGGGTGCCTTCGGCGCCGATGAACAGCTGACGCAGGTCGTAGCCGGTGGCGTTCTTGATCAGGTCGCGGTTCAGTTCCAGCAGATCGCCCTTGCCGGTGACGACTTTCATGCCGGCTACCCAGTTGCGGGTCATGCCGTAGCGAATCACCTTGATTCCGCCGGCATTGGTGCCGATATTGCCGCCAATCTGGCTCGAACCCGCCGACGCAAAATCCACCGGGTAATACAGGCCTTTTTCTTCAGCCACGTTCTGCAGATGCTCGGTGACCACGCCTGGCTGGCACACCGCCGTGCGGTCGGTCAGGTTCACGTCGAGAATCTGGTTCATGTAGTCGAACGACACGACCACTTCACCATTGGCCGCCACCGCAGCGGCGGAAAGACCGGTACGACCGCCGGACGGCACCAGCGCCACCTTGTGCGTGTTGGCCCAACGGACAATGGCCTGGACCTGCTCGGTGGTCTTGGGGAACACGATGGCGGTCGGGGCCGGGGCGAAATGCTTGGTCCAATCCTTGCCATAAGTATTCAGGGAGTCGGCGTCGGTCAACACCTTGCCAGGCTCAACCAGGGTCTTCAGCTCATCAATCAGGGCAGGATTGGTCATCGACAGAACTCTCGAACAATTCATGGTCATCCTGAGAACGCTTCACGTCGCAGGAATGAGTGTTTAGCGGGGTGCGTATGCTAGCATACCGACCCCGCAGGGTAGTGCCCAACGGCTATTCTGCGGTGACGGCTTTCCTGCCGTCCGGGTCAGCGTTATGTGCCCTGTTTTATACGTACGATCCTCTTTTGACGAGTGGCTGTTGTCGTCAGGTAAGGCGCCGCGACGAGTCATAGCCCGCTATGGCGAGGAGCGGCAACGCAGCATGACGGCAACAGACGCCGTCAAAAAGGATCAGTACGTATAAGACAGGGCACCCTGACTATTTCCTGCCATTTTTCTCCGGGATACAGGTTTACGCAGATGAGCAAGACTTCTCTCGATAAGAGCAAGATCAAGTTCCTTCTTCTCGAAGGCGTCCACCAATCGGCTGTCGACGTCCTCAAGTCGGCGGGCTACACCAGCATCGAGTACCTCACTGGTTCTCTGCCGGAAGCCCAGCTGAAGGAAAAGATCGCTGATGCGCACTTCATCGGCATTCGCTCTCGCACTCAACTGACCGAAGAGATCTTCGATCACGCGAAGAAGCTCGTGGCTGTGGGGTGTTTCTGCATCGGCACCAACCAGGTCGACCTGAACGCGGCGCGCGAACGCGGCATCGCGGTGTTCAACGCCCCGTACTCCAACACTCGCTCCGTTGCCGAGCTGGTGCTGGCCGAAGCGATCCTGTTGCTGCGCGGCATTCCTGAGAAAAACGCATCCTGCCACCGTGGCGGCTGGATCAAGAGCGCGGCCAACTCCTTCGAGATCCGCGGCAAGAAGCTGGGCATCGTCGGTTACGGCTCGATCGGCACGCAATTGTCGGTCCTGGCGGAAGGCCTGGGCATGCAGGTGTACTTCTACGACACCGTGACCAAGCTGCCATTGGGCAATGCAACCCAGGTCGGTAACCTGACCGAGCTGCTGGGCATGTCCGACATCGTTACCCTGCACGTTCCGGAAACCGCGGCGACCCAGTGGATGATCGGCGAGAAGGAAATCCGCGCCATCAAGAAGGGCGGCATTCTGATCAACGCCGCACGCGGCACCGTGGTCGAACTGGACGCCCTGGCGGACGCGATCAAGGACAAGCACCTGATCGGCGCGGCCATCGACGTGTTCCCGGTGGAGCCACGCTCCAACGACGAAGAGTTCGAAAGCCCGCTGCGTGGCCTGGACAACGTGATCCTGACCCCGCACATCGGTGGTTCCACCGCCGAGGCGCAGGCCAACATCGGTCTGGAAGTGGCAGAAAAACTGGTCAAGTACAGCGACAACGGCACCTCGGTGTCGTCCGTGAACTTCCCGGAAGTGGCCCTGCCGGCTCACCCTGGCAAGCACCGCCTGCTGCACATCCACCAGAACATTCCGGGTGTGATGAGCGAGATCAACAAGGTCTTCGCCGAAAACGGCATCAACATCTCCGGTCAGTTCCTGCAGACCAACGAGAAAGTCGGCTACGTGGTCATCGACGTAGACGCCGATTACTCGGAAATCGCCCAGGAGAAACTGCAGCACATCAACGGCACTATTCGTTGCCGCGTGTTGTTCTGATAGCGACTTGAGTGACAAAAAAAGGAGCCCTTCGGGGCTCCTTTTTCATGCGCGCTACTGTGTCATTTGACGTTGACGGTGATCTTCTTCGACACGATGGGCGGATCGAACGGCATGTGTCCGCTGTCGCCCAGCTCAAGCTGCAAGGTGTGTTTGCCCGGGGCCAGTTTGATTTCGGCCTGGGTCTGCGCCTTGCCGAAGTGCATGTGGTTGGCATCCAGCGGAATCGGTGCGCCGGCGGCCGGCAGTTTGTCGACATCGATCAGCAAGTGGTGGTGACCGGTGTTCTTGGTGACATCCCCGGCCGGTGCCAGGGCGATGTCCTTGACGCCGAATTTGACGGTGAAGGTTTCCGGGACAGTGGCGCCGTCTGCGGGAGATACGATAAACACTTCTGCACCCTTGGGCGCCGGAGTCGCAGCCGTTGCCAGCATCGAAGCACTCAGCAGCAGCCCAGCCAATGCTGCTCGTGACATAAACGTTTTCATTCTCTTCTCCAGTTTTTCCGTAAAATCCGCGTGGCCGAGACAACTTCACGGCCATTTGTTGTCGAAGGACCTCGACAACCATAGCAAAGCGAGCCTGAATCAGAGCATCGCGATAAATGTATTCAAAGGAGTGACCATGCGCTTTTTGCCTGGCCTGATCTGCCTGCTACCCCTTTTGAGCCCTTTGGCCCATGCCGAACTGATTGACGATGTAAACGATCGGGGCGAACTGCGTATTGCCCTTGAGGCTAATACACCCCCCTTCAATTTCAAGGACGAGGGCAAACTCACCGGCTTCGAAGTGGAATTGGGCCAACAGCTGGCCAACGAACTGGACGTGCGGGCCGACTTCGTCGTGACCGATTCCAGCGACCTGTTGTCCGGCGTTGAAACCGGCAAGTACGACATCGCCATCAACCACATAGCAATGACCCCGGATCTCAAGGATCGTTTCGACTTCACCGAGCCTTACATTCAAACCAATGCGCAATTGATCGCGCAGAAAGAAGAGCCGCGTTCGATCCTGTTGGTGCAGTCGCTGACGGAAGAAAAGCCGAAAACCGCCCCGGCTGTGGATTTGGCGATTCCGTTTCAGAAGGGTAACCCGGCGTTTCACGCCAGCCTGGAAGCTGCGTTGAAGCGGATCAAGGCGGATGGTCGACTGGAGGCGCTGGAGCAGAAGTGGTTTGGGGCGGATGCGAGTGTGGCGCCCAAACCCTGATCCCGGACTGACGACCAACCCTGTAGGAGTGAGCCTGCAGGGTGTGAAGGTGGTTAGTCTTGCGCGGTCAATGCAGCGGACGCTTCGGCCAGCTCCAACTCACTGAAGACTTGCACACCATGGCGCTTGAGCAACGCCGCCGTCACCCCCTCGCCGCTGACCTTCACACCGCTGAAGCTCCCGTCATACGTCAGCAAGTTCCCGCACGACGGGCTGTTGGCCTTGAGCACGGCGATGCGGATGCCGTGCTTTCGCACCAACTCCAGCGCCTGATAAGCCCCCGAGAGAAACTCGGCGCTGACGTCCTCACCCTCGGTAGTGATGACGGAGGCGTGGCCATCCAGCACTTCACCGCCCTGCCCGCCCGGAATTTCCGCTGCGGCCCTGGGTATTGGCAAACCACCGGCAACCTCCGGGCACAACGGCACCACGCGACCTTCATCGAGCCACTGTTGAAGCTGATCGAACGGCCCGCTCGCCCCGCCGTCGTAACGCACGCGATGGCCCAGCAGGCAGCGGCTTACCAGAATCTTCTGCATGATCAGAACGGCTCGTTACCGCGGCGCCGGAACCAGCCTGTCAATGACAGGCGATCCCGGGTCGCGGGCAGGACTTCGTGAGGCACCTCGCCTGACAGAAACACCACCAGGCATCCGCCAGTGGGCACCACGTCGTGTTCGACGCCGTCCTCCAGGTACATGCGCAACTGGCCTCCGTGCTCGGGCAGCCAGCCGTCATTGAGGTAGATCACCGCCGAAACCATGCGCCGGTCGTCATCCCGAAAACGATCGACATGCTTGAGGTAAAACGCATCGGGCGGGTACAGGGCGAAATGGCTTTCGAAATCTTCCAGGCCCAGGTACAACCCGCGATTCATCGCCTCGCGCAGGCTGTCCATCAAGCTCAGGTAACTGTCGCACGCCAACGCCTGGCCGGGCTCGATCCACTGGATGTGGTCGCCGCGGATCCCCTCGCGAATCTCCGACGTCGGCCCTCGCCCCACGGCCGCCGGGGCCAATTCGCCCTCGGCTGCACGTTTACGGCACTCAGCCGCCAGTTCCCGGGTCAGACCCAGAGGCAGGAAAATATTCTGCTGCGACCAGCCGCGCTCGGCCAGGTCGTCGACGATACGTAACAGCAGCGGGTGATCAGAGGATATTTGCATGGCGCGCATAGTATTCCTGTGCCTGCAAATCCGACAGAGCCGCGCGGCGGAGGATTTGTCGGATTACTGATACGAATTCTCGACAAGTACGAAAGCCGCACGGAGAATAGTCGCCTGCTGACAGGAGTCCCTATGCGCCGTTTGTTTTTTTCATTGCTGATGCTCTGTGTGTTGCCCGCTTGGGCAGACGGCCACGACCAGTTGTACAAGGTCGCCGGTTGGCCAGATCAGCGCGCGCATTTTAACGACGCCCTCTCTGCCGCTCAGCAGCGCTACCAGAACAGCCTGCCACCGGCGGTGTTTCAAGCCTTGGTGAACAACAGCAATCAACGTTTCGCCTCCCAGGCCGTGGACCAGCGCGCCGAAGCTCAATTGCGCAAAAGCCTCGCCGATCCGCAACCGGCGCTGACCTTCTTTCAATCGCCCCTGGGCAAGAAAATCGTCGCCGCCGAATTGCTGGCGACCCGTCGCGATCAACTGGCGAAAAACGCCAAGGGTTTGCCGAAGATTCAGGCCAGTGACAGCCGTCTGCTGATCATCGGCCACCTGGCCCAGGCCCTGCCCGCTCGCGAGGCTGGTGCGGAAGTCAGCCTGGCGATCGCCGGTGTCGCGGCTGACAGCCTGAGTTCGATGATCCCGGGGTTGCTCGGTGGCGGTCAGGCGCAAGGGGTGTTGAACGGACAGCGCCAGCGTTTGATGGAACAGATTGGTGCTGATCTGAACAACACGCTGTTGTATGTGTATCGCGATCTGTCGGATGAAGAACTGGAAGAGTTCGCCACGTTTGCCGAGTCCACCGAGGGCAAGGCGTATTACCAGGCAGCGCTGGCAGCCATTCGGGCGGGGTTGGCGGTGGGGCAGGATCCGGCGAATCTCAGTCAGTAATCTTTAGCGCCTGATACACCGACTTGCCCGCGATGAGGCCCTCACTTGCGCTAAAGATTCCGACCCTTGATCCGCTTGGTCAAAAACCCGAAATACTCCCGCCGCAACCCAACCGTCTCATTCGCCAGATGATGCCGCGCCTCCGGCAGCATCAATACCTGCGGCCGATCAAACTTGGCCTTCAACACCTCAAGGTTATGCTCCCAATCCACCGTCATGTCCGACTGCCCCTGCACAATCAGCGGTCGCCGTGCACTGTTCGGTGCCGCCTCGATTCGCTTGATCCACCGCGCCAACGCACCGACCCACGCCGTTGGCAGTCGCAGCGCTTGCAACGGATCGGCTTGCAGGAACGACAGGAACTCAGGGTCGTTGGAATTCTCGCTGAAGCGCCGGGCAATGCCGTTCACGAAAGGCTTGAGCAGGTAATAACTGAGCTGCGACCAGCCCCAGGCGCGCGGCCGAACCAGCGGTGACAGCAGTATCACCTGACCCTGGGCCGGACTGTCTGCACCGTGGTTAAGTACATGATCAATCACGATCGCCCCGCCAGTACTTTGCCCGCACAGGTGCCATGGCTGTGGGAGGTCGAGCGACTGCGCCTCGGCAAGCAACCCTTCCAGGGTGTGCTGATACTCGGCGAAATCCTTGATGCTCGCCCGCTCGCCACTGGACAGGCCATGCCCCGGCAAGTCGCAGGCAATCACTGCGAAGCCCTGATCCAGCGCCCACTCGATCACATGCCGGTAGAGCCCGGTGTGGTCGTAGAAGCCATGGAACATAAACAGCGTCGCCTTCGCCTGGTCAGGCCACCAGACCTGGCTGACCACTTCATAGCCATCGACCTCGAAACGCCCCAATCCGCGGCGCAGCATTCGCCCCGGAAAATCCAGCCCGTAAAACCGCTGATAGGCCAGCGCCTCCACCGAAAGCGGCTGCCATTCGGCCAATGGCCGCAGGCTGGCGCGCAAATGATCGGGGTCGAAAGTGGCAGACATGAGCTATTTCCAGAGCGTTAAACAGACTTTATGGGCCTGCGATATTCATCTGTCGCGGCAAGCATGGCAAGCTAGCCGACCTTCGAGGATTGAAACCCATGCGCCCGGCCTACCGCACCACACTGCTTGCCAGCCTGCTCGCCCTCGTGTGTGCCGGCGTCTTGTGGGCGGCCTATGACTGGTTTCAGGGGCGCTACCTGCGCGCCTTCAGTTCACACACCGCGTTATTTTCCGGTGATCCGCTGCGCCTGCCCGCCGACCTCGCCGGCCCCGGCGCCATACGCCTGGTGCACTTCTGGGACCCGGCCTGCCCGTGCAATGTCGGCAACCAGCAACACCTGACTGAACTGGTCGATCAATACGTACCGCAGGGCGTGGAGTTTTACGCGGTCCAAAAACCCGGCAGCCACGGTCAGTTGCCCAGCACCTTGAGCCGCCTGAAAACCATCGCCGTTCTCCCGGGTTCCGAACAGATCCCCGCCAGCCCGGCGGTGGCGATCTGGGACCGCAGCGGCAAACTGGCCTACTTCGGCCCTTATAGCGAAGGCCTGACCTGCAATTCGAACAACAGCTTTATCGAGCCCATCCTGCAAGCACTCAGCGAAGGTCGTCCGGTGGGTGCCACCCATACGCTGGCGGTCGGTTGCTACTGCCCTTGGCCGGAGGAAGCGAAGTAAGGCAATCCTGACTTTTCCAGGACCGCGATGCCCGGCACAGAAGGTCTGTGCTACATGTTTGCAGCCCGCACGGGCGGCAATCCCGAAGAACAAGGAGTCACCATGAAACGCGTCCTGACCGTACTTGTATTGCTGATCGTCACGCTCGTCATCGGGGTCGGCGGGTACGTGTACATCAAGCAGCCGACGCGCCAGGGCCAGGTGGAGTTGCAGCATCTTCAGGGCTCGGTGACCGTGCGTTACGACGAGCGCGGCGTGCCGCATATCCGCACCGAAAACGAAACCGACCTCTACCGCACCCTCGGCTACGTGCAGGCTCAGGATCGGTTGTTCCAGATGGAAGCCATGCGCCGCCTCGCCCGGGGTGAGCTGGCCGAAATCCTCGGACCGAAACTGATCGACACCGACAAACTGTTCCGCAGCTTGCGTATCCGGGAGCGCGCCGAGAGTTATGTGGCCGCACTGGATCGTCAGTCACCGGCATGGAAGGCGCTGGAAGCCTATCTGGATGGCATCAACCAGTATCAGGACACTCACGCGGCGCCCGTGGAGTTCGACGTGCTGGGCATCCACAAGCGCCCGTTCACCGCCGAAGACAGCATCAGCGTCGCCGGTTACATGGCGTACAGTTTTGCCGCCGCGTTTCGCACCGAACCTTTACTGACGTTTGTGCGCGACCAACTGGGCGTCGAGTACCTGAGTGTTTTCGAACTCGACTGGCAGCCCAAAGGCGTATTGGCCAAGACGCGCTCAACACTCGGCCCCGCCCTCGCTGCCGGTGACTGGAAAGACCTGAACGCCCTCGCCCGCCTGAGCGAACAGGCCTTGGCCGACAACGGCCTGCCGCAGTTCGAAGGCAGCAACGCCTGGGTGATTGCCGGCAACCGCAGCAAAAGCGGCAAGCCGCTGCTGGCCGGTGACCCGCACATTCGCTTCTCGGTGCCGTCGGTATGGTACGAGGCGCAATTGTCGGCGCCGGGCTTCGAGCTCTACGGTCATCATCAGGCGCTGGTGCCGTTTGCCTTTCTCGGCCACAACCTGGACTTCGGCTGGAGCCTGACGATGTTCCAGAACGACGACCTCGACCTGATCGCCGAGAAGATCAACCCGGACAACCCGAACCAGGTCTGGTATCGCGGCAAATGGGTCGACATGGTCAACACCGAGCAACAGATCGCGGTGAAAGGCCAGGCGCCGGTCACCCTGAAGCTGCGCCAGTCGCCCCACGGCCCGATCATCAACGATGTGCTGGGCAGCGCCGCCGGCAAGACACCGGTGTCCATGTGGTGGGCGTTCCTTGAAACGCCGAACCCGATCCTCGAAGGTTTCTACCAGCTCAGCCGCGCCGACACCCTGGCCAAGGCCCGCGCCGCAGCGGCCAAGGTTCAGGCACCGGGATTGAACATCGTCTACGCCAACGCCAAGGGCGACATCGGTTGGTGGGCCTCGGCGCTGCTGCCCAAGCGTGCGGCCGGGGTGAAGCCCGGTTTCATCCTCGACGGCAGCACCAATCAGGCGGACAAGGAGGGTTTCTACCCGTTCAGCGCCAACCCGCAGGAAGAGAATCCGGCGCGCGGCTACATCGTCTCGGCCAACTTTCAGCCCGTTTCGCCGACTGGCATGGAGATTCCCGGTTACTACAACCTCGCCGATCGCGGCCAGCAACTCAATCATCAGCTCAGCGACAAGAGCGTGAAATGGGACAACGAGGCCAACCAGAAGCTGCAACTGGGCACCACCACCGCCTACGGCCCGCGTCTGTTGGCGCCGCTGTTGCCGGTACTGCGTGAAGGGGTGAGCGATCCCGCCGAACTGAAACTGGTCGAGCAACTGGCGCAATGGAAAGGCGATTACCCGCTGGATTCCACCAGCGCCACGCTGTTCAACCAGTTCCTGTTCAACCTGGCCGACGCGACGATGCACGATGAGCTGGGGAATGATTTTTTCGAGACCCTGCTCTCGACTCGCGTGATCGACGCTGCGCTACCCCGCCTGGCCGCGACGGCCGATTCGCCGTGGTGGGACAACCGCAACACCCTCGGCAAGGAAACCCGCGCCGATACAGTGAAAGTGGCCTGGCAAGCGAGCATCGCCCACCTAAAGACCACCCTTGGCCCTGACGTCGCGCACTGGCAGTGGGGCAAGGCGCACACCCTGACCCACGATCACCCCTTGGGCGTGCAGAAGCCGCTGGACCGAATCTTCAACGTCGGCCCGTTCGCGGCGCCCGGCACCCATGAAGTGCCGAACAACCTCTCGGCCAAGATCGGCCCGGCGCCGTGGCCGGTGACGTATGGCCCGTCGACGCGGCGCCTGGTCGACTTTGCCGACCCGGCCCACAGCCTGACCATCAACCCGGTCGGCCAGAGCGGCGTGCCGTTCGACAGCCACTACGAAGACCAGGCCGAAGCGTATGTCGAAGGGATTTACTACGAGGCGCACTTCAATAACGAAGAAGTCACGGCCAATACGCGCAGTACGTTGAAGCTGTTGCCGGCGCGAAGTGCTCAATAGTTTTGTATTGGCTGGACTGGCCTCATCGCCAGCAAGCTGGCTCCCACAGTGATCCTGTACACGCAGATCCATTGTGGGAGCCAGCCCGCTGGCGATGAGGCCCGCAAGAACAACGCCTGTTCATGGCTCAAACCATCGCCGCAAAATTCAACCTGAACTGCTGCGGCGTCACTCCCAATCGGCGACTGAACACCGTGCGCATGTGCTGGGCATCGCGAAACCCGCATTGATACGCCACCGTTTTGAGCGGTGAATGGGTGCTTTCAAGCAGCACCCGCGCCGCGTCCACCCTCGCCCGCTCGACGAATTCCGCCGGGGTGATTTTCGCCTCCTTGGCGAACACCCGGGAAAAGTTGCGGGCGCTCATGTTGGCCGCGTTCGCCAGATCGGCAATGGTCAGGTCGCCGGTCAGGTTGGCCAGGACGTAGAGTTGCACCAGTGCCACCGCCGACGTCGGTTCGGCGTGGGGTGTGAGGAACGGGCTGAACTGCGATTGCCCGCCCGAGCGTTGGGTGAACACCACCAGCCGCTTGGCCACGCTCAACGCCACTTCAGGTCCGTGGTCCCGAGCCAAGAGGTACAACGATAAATCAATCCCCGCCGTGACGCCGGCCGAGGTGAAGAGCTCACCGTCCTGAACGTAGAGGCGATCGGCATCGACCTGAGTCGATGGGCACGCTGTCGCCAACGCCGCGGCATCATCCCAATGGGTGGTGACGGTCCGTCCTTCGAGCAATCCGGCCCGGGCCAGCATGAACGCGCCGTTGCAGATCGAACCAAATCGTTGCGCCCGCGCACAGGCATCGCGCAACCAGCCATCGAAGGCCGCGCCAAAATCCAGGAACGGCAATTGCGGCCCGCCGGCCACCAGCAGCAAGTCATAAGCCTCCAGCGCTTCGCTGAAATGCCGATGGGCATTGAGCGACAAACCGTTGGAGCACGCCATCATCCCGTGCTCGACGCCGATAACCTCTAGCCGGTAATGGTCATGCGGTTCGAGGAAGCGATTGGCTTCGCAAAACACATCCATGGGACCGGTGACGTCCAACGACTGGACGCCAGCGAACACTACGATGGCAACGGTTTTACTCATGGTTGGATTGCCTCTACGGGTCACACTTACCTGTGGCGAGGGAGCTTACTCGCGCTGGAGTGCGCAGCACTCCCATTCCTGTCACTACTGTTTGCCTGGTGTAATTGAGTTGCAGGTTTTGGAGCCGCTTCGCAGCCCAGCGGGAGCAAGCTCCCTCGCCACAAAGCGTATTCGCCGGTACCAAACTTAGCCAACCCGGGCGCAACAAGCGAGGTTGGCGCGATTTGCATGCTCATTGGCCGGGATCGCAGCCATGGATCGATTGTCCGGTTTTGGAGGCCGGAACAGACTTGTTCCATCAGCGCCGCCACGGCGTTCCCCACGAGGAAAGCACCATGAGCAGCATCATTGCCGGTATCAAAATCCCCGACAGCGCGTTGGCCAAGGCCACCACCGAATACATTCGCGACGCCGAGTCCGATTTGCTTTACCACCATTCGCGCCGGGTGTTTCTGTTCGGCGCCTTGAGCGGTGAGCGCAAGCAGTTGGCCTACGATCCAGAGATGCTCTACGTCGGCGCCATGTTCCATGACCTGGGCCTGGTGGAAGGTCATCGCACGGACAACGAGCGCTTCGAAGTCGATAGCGCCAACGCCGCCAAAGCGTTCCTCAAGCCGTATGGGTTGTCGGATGGCGATATCGAGCAGGTGTGGCTTTCGATTGCCCTGCACACCACGCCGGGCGTACCGCAACACTTGCGGCCTAACGTGGCATTGGTCACGGCCGGTGTGGAAATGGATGTGCTGGGTATCGATTACGCCGCGTTTCCCACCGTGCAGCGTGAGGAAGTGGTGCATGCGCACCCACGGGGCGAGGGGTTCAAGGAATGCATCCTGTGCGCGTTCGCTAATGGCTTCAAACACAAGCCGGACACTACGTTCGGCACGGTGAACGCAGATGTGCTGGTGGACAGCGAGCCGGGGTTCAAGCCGATGAACTTCGTCGAGATCATCCGCAAGTCTCCCTGGATGTCCTAAAACAACTGTGGGAGCGAGCCTGCTCGCGAATGCGGTGTGTCAGTCGACATCTCTATCAACTGACACGACCTCATCGCGAGCAGGCTCGCTCCCACACTGGATCGGGGTTGGCCACATAATCGTGGCCAACCATCAAGCCGCTTCCGGCGCCTGCTGGGCGCGACGCACGTCCGGTTGTTTCCAGGAGTCGGCCGCGCTTTCTTCGATCGCCTGCTGGATCGCACGCTTGCGCGCTTCTTCGGCACGGCGGCTGAAGAACCAGACCAGGAAGGTCATCAGCGAAACCGCCAGCAGAATCAGGCTGGCCACGGCGTTGATCTCGGGTTTAACCCCAAGGCGCACCGCCGAGAACACTTCCATCGGCAGGGTCGTGGAGCCCGGGCCCGACACGAAGCTCGCCAACACCAGGTCATCCAGGGACAGGGCGAACGACATCATGCCGCCGGCACCCAGGGATGGCGCGATCATCGGGATGGTGATCAAGAAAAACACCTTCCATGGCCGCGCACCGAGGTCCATGGCCGCCTCTTCGATGGACAGGTCCAGCTCACGCAAGCGCGCCGACACCACCACCGCCACATACGCCGCACAGAACGTGGTGTGAGCGATCCAGATGGTGACGATGCCGCGTTCTTGTGGCCAACCGATCATCTGCGCCATGGCCACGAACAGCAGCAACAGCGACAGACCGGTGATCACTTCGGGCATCACCAGCGGCGCGGTGACCAGGCCGCCGAACAGCGTGCGACCCTTGAAGTGGGTGATACGGGTCAGCACAAATGCCGCCAACGTACCCAGTGCCACCGCCGCCACCGCCGTGTAGCAGGCGATTTCCAGCGAGCGCACCACCGAACCCATCAATTGAGTGTTGTCCATCAAACCGACGTACCACTTGATCGACCAGCCGCCCCACACCGTCACCAGTTTCGAGGCGTTGAACGAGTAGATCACCAGGATCAGCATCGGCGCGTAGATGAACAGCAAGCCCGCGATCAGCATGAAACTCGAGAAACGGAAGCGCTTCATTCTTTACCCTCCATTTCCTTGGCCTGACTGCGGTTGAACAGAATAATCGGCACAATCAGGATCGCCAGCATCACCACCGCCAGGGCAGACGCCACCGGCCAGTCGCGGTTGTTGAAGAATTCTTGCCAGAGCACTTTACCGATCATCAGGGTTTCCGGACCGCCCAGCAGTTCCGGGATCACGAACTCGCCCACCACCGGAATGAACACCAGCATGCAGCCGGCGACGATGCCGTTCTTCGACAGCGGAATAGTGATCTTCCAGAAGCTGTTGAACGTGCTCGAACCCAGGTCCGACGCAGCTTCCAGCAGACTGTTGTCGTGCTTCACCAGGTTGGCGTAAAGCGGCAGGATCATGAACGGCAGGTACGAATAGACCACGCCGATGTACACGGCGAGGTTGGTGTTGAGGATCTGCAGCGGTTCGTCGATCCAGCCCATGGTCATCAGGAAACCGTTGAGCAGGCCGTTGTTGCTGAGGATGCCCATCCACGCATACACGCGGATCAGGATCGCCGTCCAGGTCGGCATCATGATCAGCAGCACCAGCACCGTTTGCAGCTCTTTACGGGCACTGGCGATGGCGTAGGCCATCGGGTAGCCAATCAGCAGGCAGAGGACGGTGCTGATCAGCGCCATCTTCAGCGAGCCGAGGTAGGCGGCGATGTACAACTCGTCGCCGGCCAGCATCGCGTAGTTGCTCAGGTTAAGCAGCAACTGCACCTTCTGGTCGATGTAGCTGTAGATTTCGGTGTACGGAGGAATGGCTACGTCGGCTTCAGCGAAGCTGATCTTCAGGACGATGAAGAACGGCAGCATGAAGAACAGGAACAGCCAAATGAACGGAACCCCGATGACCAGCTGGCGGCCACCGGGAATTATTCGATTGAGGCGGCGTTTGAATTTGCGCATGTTCATGAGCGAAGTACCACGCCGCTATCGTCTTCCCAGTACACGTAGACCTGGTCACCCCAGGTTGGGCGCTGGCCACGGCGCTCGGCGTTGGCGACGAACGACTGGACGATCTTGCCGCTCGGCAGCTCGACGTAGAACACCGAGTGACCGCCGAGGTAGGCGATGTCGTGCACCTTGCCGCTGGACCAGTTGTATTCGCAGGTCGGCATGGTCGGGGTCACCAGCAGTTTTTCCGGACGGATCGCGTAGGTCACGGATTTGTCCTGCACCGAGGTGCTGATGCCGTGACCCACGTAGATCTTCCGGTCGAGGTCCTTGCAGGTGATGATCGCATGACCCTCGGCGTCATCGATCACTTCGCCGTCGAAGATGTTGACGTTGCCGATGAACTCGCAGACTAGGCGGCTGGTCGGGGTTTCGTAGATGTCGATCGGGCTGCCGATCTGGGCGATCCAGCCCAGGTGCATGATCGCAATGCGCTCGGCCATGGTCATGGCCTCTTCCTGATCGTGGGTCACCATGACGCAGGTCACGCCGACGCGCTCGATGATCTCGACCAGTTCCAGCTGCATTTGCGAACGTAGCTTCTTGTCCAGCGCCCCCATCGGCTCGTCGAGCAGCAACAGCTTCGGCCGCTTGGCCAACGAGCGCGCCAGGGCCACACGCTGACGCTGACCACCGGACAACTGATGCGGCTTGCGTTTGGCGTACTGGGTCATCTGAACCAGTTTGAGCATGTCTGCGACACGGGCATCGACTTCAGAGGCGGGCAGCTTGTCCTGCTTGAGGCCGAAGGCGATGTTCTGCGCCACGGTCATGTGCGGGAACAACGCGTAGGACTGGAACATCATGTTGATCGGCCGCTCGTATGGCGGCATGTCAGTGATGTCTACGCCATCGAGGTAAATGCGCCCCTCCGTGGGCCGTTCGAAGCCTGCGAGCATGCGCAGCAACGTGGATTTGCCCGATCCAGAACCGCCGAGCAAGGCGAAAATCTCGCCTTTCTTGATTTCCAGGGACACATCGTCCACGGCAATCGTCTCGTCGAACTTCTTCGTGACCCGGTCGATTTTGACCAGCACCTGTTTAGGTGTCTGGTCGCCCTCGAGGGCTTTCTTATAGGCGCCGGAGGCAACTGCCATTTACGAAACTCCCAGAAAAAAAGAGTGCAGTTCGCTCAAGGTGAGCCAACCTTGGATAGTTTGAGCCTTGTCGCTATTTACCCGACTTGACCTTGGTCCAGCTGCGGGTCATCAAACGTTGAATGTTTGGTGGTAACTCGACGGACACATAGGTCTTGTCGAGAACGGCTTGCGGTGGATAGACCGACTCGTCGGTGCGGATGGACTGTTCCATCAACTTGTCCGAGCCAGGGTTGGGGTTCGCATAGCCAACAGAATCACTGACCTGTGCGATCACCTCGGGTTTCAACAAATAGTTGATGAAGGCGTGGGCCTCTTTGACGTTGCTCGAATCCTTCGGAATCGCAAGCATGTCGAACCACAGCGCACCGCCCTCCTTGGGAATGGTATAGGCCACATTCACGCCTTTGCCGGCCTCGGATGCCCGGGCCTTGGCCTGGAACATGTCACCGGAGAAACCGATGGCGATGCAGATGTCGCCGTTGGCGAGGTCCGCGATGTATTTGGAGGAGTGGAAGTACGTCACGTAAGGGCGCACCGCCAGCAACTTGGCTTCGGCCTTTTTGTAGTCTTCGGGGTTGGTGCTGTTAGCGTTGAGGCCCATGTAGTTGAGGACGGTGGGCATCATTTCATCGGCGGAATCGAGGAACGCGACACCGCAAGCGTGCAGCTTCTTGATGTTCTGCGGTTCGAATACCGCGCTCCAGGAGTCGATCTTGTCGACGCCCAGTACCGCCTTGATCTTGTCGACGTTGTAACCGATGCCGTTGGTGCCCCACAGGTAAGGCACGGCGTACAAGTTGCCCGGATCGTTTTGCTCAAGACGCTTGAGCAGTACCGGATCGAGGTTGGCATAGTTAGGCAGCTTCGACTTGTCGAGCTTCTGGAAGGCGCCCGCCTTGATCTGTTTGCCCAGGAAGTGGTTGGACGGTACGACCACGTCGTAACCGGTGCGCCCGGCCAGCAACTTGCCTTCCAGGGTTTCGTTGGAATCGAAGACGTCATAAACCGGTTTGATGCCGGTCTCTTTCTGGAAGTCGGCCAGCGTCGTCGGGCCGATGTAGTCCGACCAGTTATAAATATGCACAGTGCCGGCGGCCTGGACACTGACAGCGAGTGTCAGCCCGGCGCCGACCAGCATGGCATTGCGCAACAAAGAAAAAATAGGCAAGTGGAGGTCCTCTAAAATTAGTTGGGCCCAAGTTGCCCCGCGTTACATGACAGGCATGGCTGCCCAGCAACAAAACCGGCGCGCAACTTACCCTCGAAAAACCGTTCCAGCAAAACTTTCTGTCATTTAATTACACCTGTTGCCGTCACCGCGCAGGCGACGGCAACAGGTTGTTGCCTCAAAACGGCTTATTTACCCGATTTGATCTTGGTCCAGCTGCGCGTCATGATCCGCTGGGTCGCGGCCGGCAAGTCGGCAATCGCGTACAACTTGGCCAGCACTTCTGCCGGCGGGTAGATGCCCGGGTCGGCGGTGATTTCTTTATCAACCAAGGCGGTGGCGGCCGCGTTACCGTTCGGGAAGCGCACGGCGTTGGTGATTTCAGCCATGATTTCCGGCTTCTGCAGGAAGGTCATGAACTTGTAGGCGCCTTCGACGTTTTCGGCATCTTTAGGGATGGCGACCATGTCGTAGAAGCTACCGGCACCTTCTTTCGGAATGTTGTAGCTGACTTTCACCTTGTCACCGGCTTCAGCCGCGCGGGACTTGGCCTGGTAGATGTCACCCGAGTAACCCACGGCCACGCAGATGTTGCCGTTGGCCAGGTCGGAGATGTACTTGGACGAGTGGAAGTAGCCCACCGAAGGACGAATCTTCAGGAACAGCGCTTCGGCTTCGGCCAGTTGTTTTTTGTCCTGGCTGTCGGTTGGATAGCCCAGGTAGTGCAACGCCACCGGAATCATCTCGGTTGGCGAATCGAGGAAACTGATACCGCACGACTTCAACTTCGCGGCGTTTTCAGGTTTGAACAGCAGGTCCCAGGAATTGGTTGGTGCATCCGCACCCAGTGCAGCCTTGACCTTCTCGGCGTTGAAGCCAATGCCGATCGAACCCCACATGTACGGGAAAGCGTGTTCGTTGCCCGGGTCGCTCACCGACACAGCCTTGAGCAGGTCAGTGTTCAGGTTTTTCCAGTTAGGCAGCTTGGACTTGTCCAGCTTCTGGTAAACGCCGGCCTTGATCTGCTTGGCCAGGAAGTTGTTCGACGGTACGACAATGTCGTAACCGGACTTGCCTGCCAGCAACTTGGCTTCCAGGGTTTCGTTACTGTCGAATACGTCGTAGACAACCTTGATGCCGGACTCGGTTTCGAACTTCTTGATGGTGTCCGGCGCGATGTAGTCGGACCAGTTATAGACGTGCAACACCTTGTCGTCCGCCTGAACCGCACCCGCCATTATGCCCATCAGGGACATGGCGAGAAGTGTCTTGCCAGCAAGCTTTTTTCCTAATGCCTTCATGCGTAATGCTCCAAATTTTTTCTTTTTTGAACCACTTTGTTCAGCGGCCGAACCCGGACAACTGGAACCGCGGCTAGTCTGGCAAGATCCGAGGCGGTCTTTCAAGGAAAGGCCTCCCTTAGAACTGCTCTGAGCGAAAGTTTCATGACTCCCGCCCAGAGCCTAGCACTTAGCCCTGCAACGCACTCAGGGTCAGGTCCAGGCACTTGCGTGCCTTGGTTACCAGCTCATCGATTTCAGCCTTGGTAATCACCAGCGGCGGAGCAATGATCATGGTGTCCCCCACGGCGCGCATGATCAGGCCGTTGTCGAAGCAGAACTGGCGGCAGATCATGCCGACGCCCTTGCCTTCGTAACGCTTGCGAGTGGCCTTGTCCTGCACCAGCTCGATTGCCCCCAGCAGACCGACCCCACGCACTTCCCCCACCAACGGGTGATCGTTCAGTTCCCGTAGACGCTTTTGCAAATAGGGTGCCGTTTCGGCATGAACACGCTCGATAATTTTTTCTTCGCGCAGGATGCGGATGTTTTCCAGTGCCACCGCCGCGGCCACCGGGTGTCCGGAATAAGTGAAACCGTGGTTGAAATCACCACCTTCGTTGAGCACGGCGACCACTTCGTCACGCACGATCAGGCCACCCATCGGAATGTAGCCGGAGGTCAGGCCCTTGGCGATGGTCATCATGTCGGGCTTGAGGTCGTAGAAATCGGTACCGAACCACTCACCGGTGCGGCCGAAACCACAGATCACTTCGTCTGCCACGAACAGGATGTCGTACTTGGCGAGGATTTCCTTGATGCGCGGCCAGTAGGTGTCTGGCGGAATGATCACGCCGCCAGCGCCCTGGATCGGCTCGGCAATAAAGGCGCCGACGTTGTCCACGCCGAGTTCCAGAATCTTTTCTTCCAGCTGATTGGCCGCCCACACACCGAACTCTTCCGGTGTCATGTCGCCGCCTTCGCCGAACCAGTACGGCTGGGCGATGTGGACGATGCCCGGGATCGGCAAGTCGCCTTGTTCGTGCATGTAGGTCATGCCGCCCAGGCTCGCGCCGGCCACGGTGGAACCGTGATAGCCATTCTTGCGGCTGATGATGACTTTCTTCTTCGGCTGGCCCTTGATCGCCCAATAGTGGCGGACCATCCGCAGCATGGTGTCGTTGCCTTCGGACCCGGAACCGGTGAAGAACACGTGGTTCATGCCTTCCGGTGCGATGTCGGCGATGGCCTTGGCCAGTTCCAGCACCGGCGGGTGGGCCGTCTGGAAGAACAGGTTGTAGTAAGGCAGTTCGCGCATCTGTTTGCTGGCGGCATCGGCCAGTTCATCGCGACCGTAGCCAATCGCAACGCACCACAGGCCGGCCATGCCGTCGAGGATCTTGTTGCCTTCGCTGTCCCAGAGGTAAACGCCTTTGGCGCTGGTGATGATCCGCGGGCCTTTCTCTTTCAGCTGCTTGAAGTCGCTGAACGGGGCCAGGTGGTGATCGTTGCTCAGGGTTTGCCATTCACGGGTTTGCGGATTGTTGCTAGTCATACCAATCTCCAAAAAAAAACAGGTGAAAGCGCCGCCCGACAACGACGACGCCCGGCGTATCAGACGGCGAAGAGCAGGAATTCCCGCTCCCATGAGCTGATGACGCGCTTGAAGTTTTCATGCTCGGCCCGCTTGACCGCGACGTAGCCAGTGATGAATTTCTTGCCCAGGTATTTCTCGATAGTCGCGCTGTTTTCCATGCGTTCCAGCGCGTCTTCGATGGTCAGTGGCAGGCGCAGGTTGCGGCGTTCATAGCCACGACCCACCACCGGCGCACTCGGGTTCAAGCCTTCGACCATGCCGATGTAACCGCAGAGCAGGCTCGCGGCAATCGCCAGGTACGGGTTGGCGTCGGCGCCCGGCAGGCGGTTTTCCACCCGACGGTTTTGCGGCCCGGCATCCGGAACCCGCAGGCCCACGGTGCGGTTCTCTTCGCCCCACTCCACGTTCACCGGTGCCGAGGTGTCCGGCAGGAAGCGGCGGAACGAGTTGACGTTGGGTGCGAACAGCGGCAACAGCTCGGGGATCAGTTTCTGCAAGCCACCGATGTGGTGCAGGAACAGCTGACTCATGGTCCCGTCTTCATTAGAGAAGACGTTCTTGCCGGTTTCGAGGTCGATGATGCTTTGGTGCAAGTGCATGGCACTGCCGGGCTCGCCAGTCATGGGTTTGGCCATGAAGGTGGCCGCCACGTCGTGCTTGAGCGCGGCTTCGCGCATGGTGCGTTTGAACACCAGGATCTGGTCAGCCAGGGACAGGGCATCGCCGTGACGGAAATTGATTTCCATCTGCGCCGTGCCGTCCTCGTGGATCAGCGTGTCGAGGTCCAGCTCCTGCAATTCGCACCAGTCGTAGACGTCCTCGAACAGCGGATCGAATTCGTTCGCGGCTTCAATGGAGAACGACTGACGACCGATTTCCGGGCGCCCGGAACGGCCGATAGGCGGTTGCAACGGGTAGTCCGGATCGTCACTGCGCTTGGTCAGGTAAAACTCCATTTCTGGCGCAACGATCGGCTGCCAGCCCTTCTCGGAATAGAGTTTGAGCACTTTCTTGAGTACGTTGCGAGGCGACAGCTCAATCGGGTTGCCCTGCTTGTCATAGGTGTCATGGATCACCTGCGCGGTGGGCTCGACGGCCCAAGGCACCAGGAACACCGCGTTCTGATCGGGGCGGCAGATCATGTCGATGTCGGCCGGGTCGAGCAGTTCGTAATAGATGTCGTCTTCGACATAGTCGCCCGTCACGGTCTGCAGCAGAACGCTCTCGGGCAGGCGCATGCCTTTTTCAGCAATGAACTTGTTGGTCGGCGAAATCTTGCCCCGGGTGATCCCGGTCAAGTCGGCGATCATGCATTCGACTTCTGTGATCTTGTGGTCTTTCAACCAATCGGTGAGCTGGTCGAGGTTGTTACTCATAAATGCCTCTTAGGCTGAGTTTCCTGACTCTTATAAGTCAGGCGTTGTTTGACGCACGGGCGTCGCGTGATACAGATTGCCACTGCAATAGCCGCGCACAAGTACCCACACGGGTAATGGCGTGGGTCAGTGAGAGCGTAGTGGAGCGTGCAGAATCATGAGCAGAAGCCGACGCGTTGGTCGGGCTGCCAGGGCGAAACGGAACTATATTGGATAAAGAGGCAGTCAAGAGAATGTCGTGCAGACCGTCCAGAATATCGGACGGTGCCAGCAGGTTCGCCGGGGAAGTAAGAGTCGACGGCACGCCTTGGGCAACGCTTGCCTTGGCGTGGACGCTACGATCGCCACTGATGTGATAAGCATACAGACCGATCTGCCTTGAGCAGATGGCGACGCCGATTAACGGCAGGCGAGACATGAAGCACCCCGGTATTATTGCTGTTATGGGTTTGAATCGAGCTTAGCCTTGTTCATTTTTTTACACAACACCCCCGTAAAAAATACAACACGGCCCGCTCAAGCTCGCGGGCGCTAAAGCGCTCAAAGGCATAAAAACGCCCCAAACTGCCTCAAAAAAGCCCTACGAGCGCTTTTTTAGGGCAAAAAAGGCCTCGCTTGACTTCGGCATGCCGTTCGGGTTGACTGAAACCCGAAGAGATCAATGATTGATATTTTTAACAACAAAGGTGTTGCATCATGTCGGTACCCCCGCGTGCCGTTCAGCTTAACGAAGCGAACGCGTTCCTTAAGGAACATCCTGAGGTTCTGTACGTTGACCTTCTGATTGCGGATATGAATGGTGTGGTGCGCGGCAAGCGCATTGAACGCACCAGTCTCCACAAGGTTTACGAGAAAGGCATCAACCTGCCGGCCTCTCTATTTGCTCTGGATATCAATGGCTCGACGGTGGAAAGCACCGGCCTGGGCCTGGACATCGGTGATGCTGACCGAATCTGCTATCCAATCCCCGACACCCTGTGCAATGAACCCTGGCAGAAGCGCCCGACTGCGCAACTGTTAATGACCATGCACGAACTCGAAGGTGAACCTTTCTTCGCGGATCCCCGTGAAGTCTTGCGTCAAGTTGTTACCAAGTTTGACGAGATGGGTTTGACCATCTGCGCCGCGTTCGAACTTGAGTTCTACCTGATCGACCAGGAGAACGTGAACGGTCGCCCACAACCTCCGCGCTCGCCGATTTCCGGCAAACGCCCGCATTCGACCCAGGTTTACCTGATCGACGACCTCGACGAATACGTCGACTGCCTCCAGGACATTCTGGAAGGTGCGAAAGAGCAAGGCATCCCTGCCGACGCGATCGTCAAGGAAAGTGCTCCGGCGCAGTTCGAAGTGAACCTGCACCACGTGGCTGACCCGATCAAGGCCTGCGACTATGCGGTCCTGCTCAAGCGTCTGATCAAGAACATCGCCTACGACCATGAGATGGACACCACCTTCATGGCCAAGCCTTATCCAGGCCAGGCGGGTAACGGTCTGCACGTCCACATCTCGATTCTTGATAAAGATGGCAAGAATATTTTTGCCAGCGAGGATCCCGAGCAGAACGCCGCACTGCGTCACGCGATCGGCGGTGTGCTCGAGACCCTACCGGCGCAGATGGCTTTCCTCTGCCCGAACGTCAACTCCTACCGTCGTTTCGGCGCACAGTTCTACGTGCCGAACTCGCCGTGCTGGGGCCTGGACAACCGTACTGTGGCGATCCGCGTACCGACCGGTTCCTCCGATGCCGTGCGCATCGAACACCGTGTGGCCGGTGCCGACGCCAACCCGTATCTGTTGATGGCTTCGGTCCTGGCAGGCGTGCATCACGGCCTGACCAACAAGATCGAGCCGGGCGCCCCCGTGGAAGGCAACTCCTACGAGCAGAACGAGCAGAGCCTGCCGAACAACCTGCGCGATGCATTGCGCGAGCTGGACGACAGCGAAGTCATGGCCAAGTACATCGATCCGAAATACATCGATATCTTCGTCGCGTGCAAAGAGAGCGAGCTGGAGGAGTTTGAACACTCCATCTCCGACCTTGAGTACAACTGGTACCTGCATACCGTGTAAGCGGTTGCCGTAAAAACAACGCCGCCGGCTATTGAAGCCTGCGGCGTTTTTTTATGGCCAACATCAAACCTGTGGCGAGGGAGCTTGCTCCCGCTGGGTTGCGAAGCGGCCCCAAAACAGTCAATGAGGTGTGTCTGACAGAACCGTATCGCTGTTACAGGGAGTCCTTCGGCCTCCAACGGGAGCAAGCTCCCTCGCCACAGGGGATATGGAACATGTGCCCGCTCTGCGTACAATGCCCGCTGCCCCGCAGGAGGACTCCAATGACGCGCACCGCCACCGTTCGCAAACCCCGCGCCCGCAGCCAGGCCCGGATCGATTCGATACTCGATGCCGCCCGCACGCTGCTGGCGGCCGAAGGCGTGGCCAGTCTGTCGATCTACAGCGTCGCCGAACGCGCGGAGATCCCGCCCTCCTCCGTCTACCATTTCTTCGCCAGCGTCCCGGCGCTGCTTGAAGCCTTGACGGCCGACGTCCACGCCGCGTTCCGCGCCTGTCTGCAAGCGCCCATCGACCACGAAGGCCTCAACGGTTGGCGCGACCTGTCGCGAATCGTCGAGCAGCGCATGCTCGACATCTACGACGAAGACGCTGCCGCCCGGCAACTGATCCTCGCCCAGCACGGACTCACCGAAGTCACCCAGGCCGACCGTCAGCACGACATCGAACTCGGCGACCTGATGCACAAGTTGTTCGATCATCACTTCGAGTTGCCTAGATTGCCGAGCGATGTCGATGTGTTTGCCCTGGCGATGGAGCTCGGCGACCGCGTCTACGCCCGTTCAGTGCAGCAGCATGGGCAGATCACGCCGCGCATGGCAGAGGAAGGGATGCGGGTGTTTGATGCATACCTGGGGCTTTATCTGCCGCCGTACCTGCCGAAGCGCCCCATTTACGCCTGATTTCTGCGGTGCCTGCGATGGCTTCTTCGCGAGCAGGCTCGCTCCCACATTGGATCTTCAGCGGGCATAGCGTCTGTGTACGGTACAACTCCCTGTGGGAGCGAGCCTGCTCGCGAAGGCCGCACCGCTAAACTCACTGATTCAAACACATAAAAAACCCCGAAGGGTTCACACCCTCCGGGGTTGTCTGCACGGCATGCCCTTACAACTTGGCGATCGACACCTCGGTGGATTTCACAAACGCGATCACTTCACTGCCGACCACCAGTTCCAGCTCTTTCACTGAACGCGTGGTGATCACCGAAGTGACGATGCCGGAAGCGGTCTGTACGTCGATTTCCGACAGCACGTCGCCCAATACGATTTCCTTGATCGAGCCTTTGAACTGGTTGCGGACGTTGATGGCTTTGATAGTCATACGATTTCTCCTGAGGTCGAAATGAGCTGCAGGTGGCAAGCTACAAGTGGCAAGTAAAAGCGCCCTGCTTCTTCTTGCAGCTTGAAGCTTGCAACTCGCCGCTGCGTCTATTGCGCCCAGCGCAATTGCGTGGGCAAGGGTGAAACAGGTTCCGGTTCCGGCGGTTGGCCGGGCAGCGCCAGCACGCGATTGAGCACTTCGGTTTCCAGCGCCGCCAGCCGATGGGAGCCGCGCACGCGTGGGCGGGGCAATTCAACGGGCAGGTCGAGGCCGACTTCGCCCTCTTCGATCAGGATCACCCGGTCGGCAATCGCCACGGCTTCGCTGACGTCGTGGGTTACCAGCAACACGGTGAAGCCGTGCGTCTGCCAGAGCCGTTCGATCAACTGCTGCATTTCAATTCGGGTCAGGGCGTCCAGCGCGCCCAGGGGTTCGTCGAGCAACAGCAAGCGCGGTTGATGGATCAGCGCGCGGGCCAGGGCCACACGTTGTTTCTGGCCACCGGACAATGCGGCGGGCCATTCATTGGCGCGATCCGCCAGGCCGACCGATTCCAAGGCTTCCAGCGCTTGTGGCCGCCAGTTGCCCTTGAGCCCGAGGCCGACGTTGTCGATGACCTTTTTCCACGGCAGCAGACGCGCTTCCTGGAACATCAATCGGGTGTCTTCCCGGGCATCGTTCAGCGGCGCGGAGCCGGCGAGCAATTCACCCCCGGTGGGTTTGTCGAGACCGGCGAGCAACCGTAGCAAGGTACTTTTGCCGCAACCGCTACGACCCACCACGGCAACGAACTGACCCGCTGGAATGTGCAGGTCAATCTCACGCAACACCTGCCGAGAGCCGTAGGTTTTTTGCAGCTTACGCACCACCAGCGGGATCCCGCGCTGCAACCGTGGAGGTTGTTGAGCCGTCATGCCGCACCTCCTTTAACAACTTGATAGGCTGGGTGCCAGCGCAACCACACGCGCTCAAGCCCGCGGGCCGCGAGGTCGGCGAGTTTGCCGAGCACGGCGTACAGAAGAATCGCCAGCACCACCACATCGGTCTGCAAAAACTCCCGGGCATTCATCGCCAGGTAGCCAATGCCGGCGCTCGCGGAAATGGTTTCCGCGACGATCAGCGTCAACCACATGAAGCCCAGCGCGAAGCGCACACCCACCAGAATCGAAGGCAGCGCCCCCGGCAGAATCACCTGGCGAAACAGGCTGAAACCGGACAAGCCATAACTACGCGACATTTCCACCAACGCCGGATCGACGTTGCGGATACCGTGATAAGTGTTGAGGTAAATCGGGAACAACGTGCCCAACGCCACCAGGAAAATCTTCGCCGACTCGTCGATGCCGAACCACAGGATCACCAACGGAATCAGCGCCAAGTGCGGCACGTTGCGGATCATCTGCACCGAACTGTCGAGCAGGCGTTCGCCCCACTTCGACAGACCGGTGATGAAACCCAAGGTCAGGCCGATGCCGCCGCCAATGGCGAAGCCCAGCGCAGCACGCCAGCCGCTGATTGCCAGGTGCGTCCAGATTTCGCCGCTGCGCACCAGGCTCACGCCGGCCTCGATGACCGCGACCGGCGCCGGGAGAATCCGTGTCGACAACCAGCCCGCCGACACTGACAACTGCCACACCGCGAACAGCAACACCGGCAACGCCCAGGGCGCGAGGTTGTGGATAAGTCTCTTCATGCGCGCCTCAGCTCTGGGACGCGGCTTTGGGAAGAATGTCGTTGGCGACCATCTCACCGAACGGGCTGACGTAATTGGCGCCTTGGGGCAGTTCCGGACGTTCGACGTCGAGGTGCGGGAACAGCAATTCCGCAACCCGGTACGACTCTTCCAGGTGTGGATAACCGGAGAAGATGAAGGTATCGATGCCCAGGTCCGCGTATTCCTTCACGCGGGCAGCCACGGTCGGACCATCGCCCACCAACGCCGTACCGGCGCCGCCACGTACCAGGCCGACACCGGCCCACAGGTTGGGGCTGACTTCCAGGTTGTCGCGGCTGCCGCCATGCAGCGCGGCCATGCGTTGCTGGCCGACCGAATCGAACCGGGCCAGAGAAGCCTGGGCTCGGGCGATGATTCCATCGTCGAGATGGGAGATCAGCCGATCCGCCGCTTGCCAGGCTTCGGCATTGGTTTCTCGAACGATCACGTGCAAGCGAATGCCGAAACGCACGGTGCGACCCAGCTTCGCGGCTTTGGCTCGCACTTGTTCAATCTTCTCGGCGACGGCGGCCGGTGGCTCGCCCCAGGTCAGGACCATTTCCACCTGCTCGGCCGCGAGGTCTTGCGCCGCTTCCGACGAACCGCCGAAGTACAGCGGCGGACGCGGTTGCTGGATCGGTGGATAGAGCAACTTGGCGCCTTTCACGCTGATGTGCTGACCGTCGTAATCAACGGTTTCGCCTTCCAGTACGCGACGCCAGATGCGGGTGAATTCCACCGAGGCTTGATAGCGCTCTTCGTGAGTCAGGAACAAACCGTCGCCGGCCAATTCTTCCGGATCACCGCCGGTGACCAGGTTGAACAACGCACGGCCGCCGGACAGGCGATCCAGGGTCGCCGCCTGACGCGCGGCCACCGTCGGGGAAATGATCCCGGGGCGCAGCGCGACAAGGAATTTCAAACGCTGAGTCACTGGAATCAGCGACGCCGCCACCAGCCACGAGTCTTCGCAGGAGCGACCGGTGGGAATCAACACCCCACCGAAGCCCAGGCGATCCGCCGCCTGGGCGATTTGTTGCAGGTAACCGTGGTCGACGGCGCGGGCGCCTTCGGCGGTGCCAAGGTAATGGCCATCGCCGTGGGTAGGCAGGAACCAGAAAATATTGAGGCTCATGGAGTGGTAGCCTTGGGGAATCGAATTACTGCGTTTTGGCAACGGCTGCCGGTGGCGTCCAGATCACGTCTTTGATGCTCAACGGTTTCGGGATCAGCTTGAGCTGGTAGAAGCTGTCGGCGATTTTCTGTTGGGCGGCGACCACTTCAGGCGTGAGGAACAACGCGCCGTAACCCTGACGTTTCATCGAGGTCAGGGTGATGTCCGCTGGCAAGCCGAGCAGTGGCGAAACCTGTTGGGTCACCTCGACTGGATTGGCCTTGGACCACTCGCCGACGGCGCGCACTTCTTCCACGAGGGTCTTGATCACCTCAGGGTTTTTCTGTGCGTAAGGCTTGGTCGCCAGATAGAACTGGTGGTTGTCGACGATGCCCTGGCCATCGCGCAGGGTCCGCGCTTGCAGTTGCTGTTCGGCGGCAGCCTGGTACGGATCCCAGATCACCCACGCATCGACGCTGCCACGCTCGAACGCAGCGCGGGCATCGGCCGGCGGCAGGAATACGGTCTGGATGTCGGTGTATTTGAGGCCGGCGTCTTCCAGTGCGCGGACCAGCAAGTAGTGGACGTTGGAGCCTTTGTTCAGGACGACTTTCTTGCCCTTGAGGTCCTGCACCGATTTGATCGGTGAATCCTTCGGCACCAGGATCGCTTCGCTGTGTGGCGCTGGCGGTTCGTAGGCGACGTAGAGCAGATCGGCGCCGGCGGCTTGAGCAAAGACTGGTGGGGTTTCGCCGGTGACGCCGAAGTCGATCGAGCCGACGTTCAGGCCTTCAAGCAACTGCGGGCCGCCGGGGAATTCAGTCCATTGCACGTCCACGCCTTGGGCGGCGAGGCGTTTTTCCAACGTGCCTTTGGCTTTGAGCAGCACCAGGGTGCCGTACTTTTGATAACCGATTCGCAACGTCTCGGCTTGAGCTTGAGTAATGGCGCCGAAGGTGACAGCCGCTGCAAACAGAGCGACCAGACCACGACGCAAAATGACAGTGCGCATGGCGCTCTCCTTTTTGCAGTTGGGTTTTGGCTGCACCTGCTTGCCCGTTAGCGGGCGAGTAAGGCCAGTACATCAATTTCAGGTGTGGCTTTAGTGCTGACTTAAATGCTCCAGCGAGCACTCAACAAACGTTCATTCAACAGCTTCGGATCGATCGGCTTGGGCCGTCGGGCCATGGCGCTGAAAAACAGCTCCAGCGATTCCCTCAGTCGTTGTTCCAGCTCTGGCGCCAACTGCGCCTGGGCGCTGCCTTCGCCGTAAGCGATCTGGCTGTCTACCGCGAATACCCCATGGAGCATTTCCTGGGCTTTCAACGCCGACAGCACCGGCTTGAGCGCGTAATCCACCGCCAGCATGTGGGCGATACTGCCGCCGGTCGCCATGGGCAAAACCACTTTGTGGTCCAACGCGCGCTCGGGCAGCAAATCCAGCACGGTTTTCAGTGCACCGGAGAACGACGCCTTGTAGACCGGAGTGGCGATCAACAGGCCATCGGCATTTTCAATCTGTTGCAGCAGGTCGATCACCTTAGGGCTGTCGAAGCGTGCATGAAGCAAGTCTTCGGCCGGGAAGTCCCGCACCTGGTAACTCACCACTTCCACACCCTGCTCCTGCAACCAGCGTTGGGAGCGCTCCAGCAGCACCCCGGAGCGGGAGCGTTGGCTGGGACTGCCACCGAGTGAGACGACCAGCATTCAAATGATTCCTTGCACGGTGTTGGCGATTCGCGGTTTGCGATCTCGCTGTAATGGAGGTGACCTTAACAGGTGATTGTTATATCTATAAATCATATTTATTCATTTGGTTATGCGTATTGGATATATAAGAAGACACTTCCTGCGGGCGAAAAAAAGGCCGTCGAAACGGCCTGAAATCCCCTGCTTTATGGATACGGTTCAATCTTTCTGCGGTGCCTGCAATTCCGTCATCGCGAGCAGGCTCGCTCCCACAGTGGATAGCGTTCTACCTGCTCATGATGGCGATACCAGCCACACCGAAAATGTTGATGGCTTACCTGTTGGGCTGCGGCGTCAGACGCAGGTACGGTTTCACCGCGCGGTAACCCTTGGGAAAGCGCTGCTTGATTTCGTCTTCGTCCTTGAGCGACGGCACGATCACCACTTCATCACCGTCCTGCCAGTTGGCCGGGGTGGCCACCTTGTAGTTGTCGGTAAGTTGCAGCGAGTCGATCACCCGCAGGATCTCGTGAAAATTGCGCCCGGTACTCGCCGGGTAGGTGATGGTCAGCCGAATCTTTTTGTTCGGGTCGATCACGAATAGCGAGCGCACGGTCAGGGTGTCATTGGCGTTCGGGTGGATCAGGTCATAGAGGTCGGAGACCTTGCGGTCCGCGTCGGCCAGGATCGGGAAATTGACGACCGTGTTCTGGGTTTCATTGATGTCCTCGATCCACTTGTGATGCGAGTCCACCGGGTCCACGGACAGGGCGATGGCTTTGACGCCGCGATTGGAAAACTCATCCTTGAGCTTGGCAGTGAAGCCCAGTTCGGTGGTGCACACCGGCGTGAAGTCCGCCGGATGGGAAAACAGCACGCCCCAGCTATCGCCCAGCCATTCGTGGAAACGGAGGGTGCCGGCGCTGGAATCCTGTTCGAAGTCGGGGGCGATATCGCCCAGTCTGAGGCTCATGGTGCTGCTCCTGATGAGTGCTTGTCGGGCTTAACTTTGCCTGTGTTCCTTATGATTTAAAAAGAATAAATATCGATTTGTTTAGATCATCAATGAATATTAAATATCTATTCACTGGACCTCCACGAACATCAGGACGAACATCGCCGACAAGGTTCGAGAAGGCCTTGAGTTGCTGCAAAGAGGGAGTTTTCACGGCGGGATTACGGGGGTGACCCCGCCTTGCAAACGCAAAAGCCCCGCCCGGCGAGATGCCGGGCGGGGCTTTTTTTTCAGCGGTTACGCGAGCGCTGTTACAACAGCGGGATCGAGTAGCTGACGATCAGACGGTTTTCGTCCTGGGAGCGAACGCCCGGGATGTTTGTGCGCCAGGTGGCGTTTTTCCACATCAAGCCAACGTTCTTCAACGGGCCTTCCGGTACGACGTAACCGACAGTCAGGTCGCGTTCCCACTCGGTGCTGTTATTACCGGCTGCAGCAGTAGAGGTGCGATTGGTGTCGATATCGTCGCCACGCAGATAAACCATACCAGCGGTCAAGCCAGGCACGCCGACTTTGGCGAAGTCAAACGAGTAGCGAGCTTGCCAGGTGCGCTCGCCGGCACGGCCGAACTTCTGGATTTGCATGTCGGTGATGGTGTAGTTCGACGAACCGTCGCCCTGGTTCAGCCAAGGGAAGTCGCTGCTGCCGTTGCTGACCTGATAGCCACCACCGAAGGTGTGACCGGCAACGGTGTACAGGAACAAGCCGCTGTACAGATTGTTATCGACCTTGCCTTTGCCATTGGAGGTGCTGCTGTAGTTGCCGGAGCTGTAGTACAGCGGGTCGTGACCGTTTGCGCCGTCATCCGAGCTGTTGAAGTAGCGCAAGTCAGACTTCAACACGCCAGGGCCGATAGCCCAGTTGTGTACCAGACCCAGGAAGTGCTGCTTGTAGAAGTCTTCCAGATTGCCGTAGTAGTACTGGGCAGTCAGGTCTTTGGTGATTTTGTAATCACCACCGGCATAGATGAACTTGTTGCTGTCGCGGCCGCTGGCGGTACGAGCGTTGGCGCCGCCGATGCTCAGCTGCTCATTGTTGCTGGAGTTACGTCCCTTCACGGCTTCGATCTGACCGCCAACCAGCGTCAGGTCCTTGATCTCGCCGGAAGTGATCTGACCACCCTGCCAGGTTTGTGGCAGCAGACGACCGTCGTTGGTCACGATAACCGGGTTCTTTGGCTGCAACGTGCCCAGCTTCAGTTCGGTCTGGGAGATCTTGGCTTTTGCCGTCAGGCCCAGGCTGGAGAAGTTATCAACTGCTTCGCCGTTGGACTCGCTCGGGAATACTGTGCCGCCGTACGAGTTATTGCTGGCACCGTTGGTACCACCGCCCGAATCCAGACGCACGCCCAACAGGCCGATCGCATCGATACCGAAGCCGACAGTGCCTTGGGTGTAACCGGAGATGAAACGCAGGTCGAAGCCTTGGCCCCACTCTTCGTTTTTGTTCGCGCCCGAACCATCACGGTTATCGGTGTTGATGTAGAAGTTACGCAGACCCAGAGTGGCCTTGCTGTCTTCGATGAAACCGGCGGCGCTTGCCTGCTGCGCCAAAACCCCTACGGCCACGGCCAGGGCCAAGGTGGACTTGTTCATTTGTTTCGCTCCTATCGTTTCTAATTTTTTATGCTTCTGGTCCTGGGTCGGATGCCCTGGATCCTGAAAAGCGCGGTTAGCGCCAGACCGCATGTCATCGTGACAACGCGCATCTACGGTCGCGGCCTACCCGCTGTGATTTTTTGGGGGGCGCATGGTAAAACCGAAAAACATTTATTTCATTATTTTTAATGCCATTTCGGAATATAGCTATTCGCGCCGAACACAGGGTATCGGCTCCTTGGCTTGCCACTTTAGGCGCCCGGATAAAAATCCAAAAAGAATAATAAATTACTATTTAAGGTCTATTTGGAATATCAAATAAAACGCGAAAAAAAGCCCCGCCCTGAGGCGAGGCTATTTCTGGTGGGTGTTACAGGAAGCTGTAGGTGTAGTTGAAGATCAGACGGGTCTGGTCTTGCGCAGAGATGTTGGTATCGCCGCGGTAGGTACCGTGACGCAACGTCGTGCCGAAGCCTTTAAGCGCGCCTGTCTGGATCACGTAATCCACACGCAGGTCGCGTTCCCACTCGGTCTGGTCTTTACCCACGCCGTTGGTAGCCTTGATGTTATCGCCACGCAGGTAGGCGGCCGAGGCTTTCAGGCCAGGAACACCCAGAGAAGCGAAGTCGTAGGTGTACTGACCGAAAGTGGTGTTCTCACCAGCACGGACGAAGCCGTTAACCATGGCGTCGGTGAACAGGTAGAAGCTCGTTCCTCCCGCGCCTTCGTTGCGACCGTTGCTGTCGACCACGTTGCCCTGGTTCAGGTAAACGAAGCCACCGTCATCGCTGACACGCTGATGGCCGAGCAGGAAGGCGTTGGCACCCAGGGTGTAGGTGAACATGGCGCTCCAGGTCTTGTTATCGACCTCGCCCGGGTTCTTGGCGAAACCACCGTTGTTATTGAACCGATAGCCCGCATCGCCGTTCTTGCCGTCGGAGCTGCTGTCGAAATAGCGCAGGTCTGTCTTGAACGACTGGTTGGGTGCGATCGTGTAGACGTGCACCAGACCGAGGAAGTTCTGCTTGTAGTAGTCTTCCAGGTTCGCGTAGTAGTACTGCAGGGTGAGGTCTTTGGTGACCTTCCAGTCCGCACCGGCATACCGGAACTTGTTGCTTTCCTCGGTACCGCCTGCCACGGCCAGGCCGGTGGTGTTCGACGAGGCGCGACCCGCTGCGTGCTCAAACTGGCCGACGTTAAAGGTGAAGTTGTCGATTTCCTTCGAGGTGATGGTGCCACCTTCAAAGCTCTGTGGCAGCAGACGACTGTCGTTCGCGACCAGAATCGGCATGTTCGGTTGCAGAGCGCCGCCCAGGTGAGCCTCGGTCTTCGAGAAACGCGCCTTGACGTTGGCGGCTGCGCGACTCCATGGGTCCGACGCCGAACCGTCGGAATCGCTTGGGAAGAAGGAGTTGTTATCCGGGTGGTGACCACGGCCACCGTCCAGATGAATGCCAACGACCGCCTGGGCATCGATACCGAATCCAACAACACCCTGAGTGAAACCAGACTGGTAATCGAACTTGAGACCTTCAGCGGTCTCTCTTTGATCGTTCGCAGTCCCTTCGCGGGTGTCCGCGTTGTAATACATGGTGCGGGAACTGACGGATGCCTTGCTGTCTTCGATAAAACCCGCGGCGCCTGCTTGCTGCGCCAAAACCCCTACGGCCACGGCCAAGGCCAAGGTGGACTTGTTCATTGTTTTAGCTCCTCTCGTTTCTAATTCTTGTATTCCTGGCCCTGAGTCGAATGCCCGGGATCCTAAGATGCGCGATTAGCGCCAGACCGTGACTCACAAGTCAATCGTAACTATGTGTGTCTACGACCATGGTCTAATCCCCGTTTTTTTTGGTCCTTGCAGGGTCGTGCGTTCGTCACAAACCCAAAAAGAATTGGTCTGTTCTTTTTAATACCTTTTAGGAATGAAGCTCCGCTCCATTCCTCGTCCCGGGCCAGAGCGGCCGGCTCGAAAATTAATTCCTAAAAGGTATTTTTTAGCGGTTTTTTAGATCGATCAGCTTTGACGCCATTCGGAAACAATCCCCTCCCGAAAGGCCACGCCATGACGACCAAACGCGCACTATCCAGACCAATTGTTACAGTTTGTGTATCGCTATTATTTTTCACTCAGCGTTCAAACGGCGAACCTCACGGTCGGTTATCAAACCGGTATCGACCCCAGCAAAGCCCCCCAAGCGGACGGTGTTTACGAAAAGACCATGGGTGGAAAATCGACTGGCGCCGTTTCAGGGCCTGGATGCCTCGAAGGTCAAAGTGGTGAACGGCAACCGGCGGAAATCGCTGCCGCCTGCAAGCGTGGCGCTGCTGGACGGCGGCACGGCCAAGGCCATTGGCGAGACGGCGAAGTTCTTGAAGGAGCAAGGGAAGGGTCGAGACGGTGCTGCCGGATTATTCGGCGTATGTCAGCGCGAAGTTCGTGCAGGAGTAACACAAACCCTGTGGCGAGGGAGCTTGCTCCCGCTGGGCTGCGGAGCGCCCCCAAACCCGGTAAACGCGTTATGTCTGATAGACCGAGTTGCCGGGTTTGGGAGTCCTTCGGCCTCCAGCGGGAGCAAGCTCCCTCGCCACAAAAGCCCGCAGTTACAGGGCTTTTTCGAAGATCTTCGAATTACGCTGATAGTTGTACAGCGACGCTCGCGCCGACGGCAGGCGTTCGACGCTGCTCGGCACGAACCCGCGTTCGCGGAACCAGTGAGCGGTCCGGGTCGTCAGCACGAACAGGGTTTTCAAGCCCTGGGCCCGGGCGCGGGTTTCGATGCGCTCCAGCAACTCATCACCGCGACCGCCGTGGCGGTATTCCGGGTTGACCGCCAGACACGCCAACTCGCCAGCGTCCGAATCGGCAATCTGATACAACGCCGCACAAGCGATGATCATGCCTTCGCGCTCAACCACGCTGAACTGCTCAATCTCGCGCTCCAGCACCTCGCGGGAACGACGCACCAGAATCCCTTGCTCTTCCAGCGGGCTGATCAGGTCCAGCAAACCACCGACATCTTCGATGGCCGCTTCGCGCACGATCTCGAATTGCTCCTGGGCTACCAGCGTGCCGCCACCGTCGCGGGTGAACAGCTCGGTCAGCAGCGCACCGTTTTCGGCATAGCTGACGATATGGCTGCGGGCAACGCCGCCCCGGCACGCTTCAGCCGCGGCATCCAGCAGTTCCGCCTGATAGTTGCTGCCCAGACGCTGCAAATGCGCCGGGACTTGTTGCGGACGCAGCTCACGCACCAGCCGACCGTTTTCATCGATCAAGCCAAGGTCAGCACCAAACAGCAGCAGTTTGTCCGCACCCAGGTCGATGGCCGCGCGCGTGGCAACGTCTTCGCAGGCGAGGTTGAAAATCTCCCCGGTCGGCGAGTAGCCCAATGGCGACAGCAGCACGATGGAGCGCTCGTCCAGCAGGCGATTGATGCCCTTGCGGTCAACCCGGCGCACTTCGCCGGTGTGGTGATAGTCGACGCCTTCCAGCACGCCGATCGGCCGTGCCGTCACCAGGTTGCCGCTGGCCACCCGCAGGCGCGAGCCCTGCATCGGCGACGAGGCCATGTCCATCGACAGCCGCGCTTCGATGGCGATGCGCAACTGGCCGACCGCATCGATCACACACTCCAGGGTCGCGGCATCGGTGATGCGCATCCCGTGGTGGTAATGCGGGGTCAGGCCGCGTGCGGCGAGACGGGTTTCGATTTGCGGACGGGAACCGTGAACCAGCACCAGGCGCACGCCGAGGCTATGCAGCAGCACCAGGTCGTGGACGATGTTGCCGAAATTCGGATGCTCAACGCCGTCGCCGGGCAGCATGACGACGAAGGTGCAATCGCGGTGAGCGTTGATGTAAGGCGAAGCGTGACGAAGCCAATTAACGTATTCGGGCATGAACCTGGGCCTGTAATAAATAGCAGCCAAAAAATGGGCGAAACTGAAAACGCACAGCGGGCTGATGGTTATCGTCGGAACAGGCTTGGCGACACGCGCGCTCTCCTCATGAATACGGGTTGGGACACTGGCAATTTACACCTGTAAGAGCCGGCTTGCTGGCGATGCAGGCGCCGCGGCTCATCAGGTGAACCGCGTCATCGTTCATCGCCAGCAAGCCGGCTCCTACAGGTTCAACCAGCTGACATTGGCGTTTGGGCCGGCGTCAGGCAGTAATGTTCAATCAATTGACGTAATAGATGCACGGTAGGCTGCAAACGTGACATTTCGAGGTATTCACCCGGTTGGTGCGCACAGGCGATATCGCCCGGGCCGAGTACCAGTGTTTCGCAGCCAAGACGCTGAAGATAAGGCGCTTCGGTGCCGAACGCCACTGCTTCGGCGCGATGGCCGGTGAGCTTTTCGGCGACCCGGACCAATTCGGCGTCCTCGGCCTGCTCGAACGGCGGCACTTCGGGGAACAGCGGCGCGTAATTGATCTTCACCTGATGGCGTTCGGCAATCGGGTTGAGCCGCTGCAGAATGGCCGCGCGCAGGGCTTTGGGGTCCATGCCCGGCAACGGCCGCAAGTCGAATTCCAGTGAACACTGGCCGCAGATGCGGTTGGGATTGTCGCCGCCATGGATACAGCCGAAGTTCATGGTCGGTGTCGGCACGCCGAATTGCGGATTGCGGAATTCACGCTGCCACAACAGGCGCAGGCCACGCAGCTCGCCGATGGCATCGTGCATGGCCTCAAGGGCGCTATGTCCCAGGCGCGGGTCCGAGGAATGGCCGCTCTGCCCGAGGATGTCGATGCGTTCCATCATGATGCCTTTGTGCATGCGGATCGGCTTCAGCCCGGTCGGCTCGCCAATCACTGCCGCACGCCCCAGCGGACGGCCGGCTTCGGCCAGGGCACGAGCGCCGGACATCGAGCTTTCTTCATCGCACGTGGCGAGGATCAGCAGCGGTTGCTTGAAAGGCTGATCGAGCAGCGGAATCACCGCCTCGATGGCCAGGGCAATAAAGCCTTTCATGTCGCAACTGCCAAGGCCCACCCAGCGGCCATCGACTTCGGTCAGTTTCAGCGGATCGGTCTGCCACAGTGCGCCATCGAACGGCACCGTATCGCTATGCCCGGCCAGCACCAGGCCACCGGGGCCGGAGCCGAAACTGGCCAGCAAGTTGAACTTGCCGGGGCTGACCTGCTGGATGTCGCAGGCGAAACCAAGGTCACCGAGCCACGTCGCCAGCAAGTCGATGACCGGACGGTTGGATTGATCAAGGCTGGGCTGGGTACAGCTGACCGTCGGCGCAGCAATCAGCGCAGCGAACTGATCTTTCATGGACGGCAAAGGCATCGCTGACTCCAACTCGCGAATTGAAGACCATCATAGAACCATCTGGCGACAGGAATAAACCGCCGCGGCACGTAGGACTGAGGAGTCCTGTACACTGCACGGCCTTGGCAGCCACACATTTCCCCCGGCTGCGCTCCCGATCCTGGATTTTCCGGCCATGCAGAAAGAAACCGAAATCAAACTCCGCGTCAGCCGCGAAACCCTCGCAGCCCTGCGCGAGCACCCGCTCCTGAAAAAACGCAACAAAAGTGGCTGGGAACGCCGTGAGTTGATGAACCAATACTTCGACACGCCTGAGCGCGACCTGGCCCGCGCCAAGGTTGCCCTGCGCCTGCGCAAGGACGGCGAAGAAGTGATTCAAACGCTCAAGACCCGAGGCCAGAGCGTCGCCGGTCTGTCCGAGCGTAACGAATACGACTGGAACCTGCCCAAAGCCAAGCTCGACGTGAAAAAACTCGACGGCGAATGCTGGCCAGAAGAATTGGCCGAGCTGGACAAGAAAACCCTGAAACCGATCTTCACCACCGATTTCGTTCGCGAACGCGCTGAAATCGCCTGGGGCCGCGGCAAGACCAAAGTGGTCATCGAAGCCGCACTGGACCTGGGCCACGTGGTGGTCGGCAAGCAGAAAGAAGAAATCTGCGAGCTGGAACTGGAACTGCGCGAAGGCGAGCCGGCTGCCCTGCTGGAACTGGCCGCCGAACTGGCCGCGACCCTGGCCCTGATGCCGTGTGACATCAGCAAGGCCGAGCGCGGTTATCGCTTGTACGACGCCAACAGCTATTCGTTGAGCCTGCCGGCACCGCAAATCACCGCTGAAACGCCGCTGGACGATGCATTCGCCGCGCTGAGCTGGCATTTGCTGAGCAGCAGCCAGCGTTTGGCCGAGCAGTATCGCTTCAATGGCCACTGGCGCTTGTTGCAGGACTGGGTCGAGAACCTGGCCGAATTGCGTGCCTTGCTGAGCAGCCTGGGCCAGGCCGCACCGCGTCAGTCGACTCACGATCTGCGCGTTGCTCTGGATGCCTTGCTCGAAGACTGGCGCCCGCTGGTGCAAGCCGGTATCGACGACGAAGACGTGCGCAAAGCCGCGCCGGAGCAATTCCTCGAAGAACTGGAAGACCCGCGCTGGGGCTTGTTCTCGCTGAACACGTCGCGTTGGTTGCTGGCCCGCACCTGGGCAGCTGATCGCAACGTCCGTGGCAATCGCCAGGGTGCTGCGCAATTGGGTAGCTGGTTGCCGCGTTTGCTGGGTGAAGAAGCGACCTCCCTGCAATTGCAGCGTTATCAGCAACAGCCGGAAGACCTGGCCGAGCAACTGCCGCGCATCGAGCGCATCCAGGCCTGGCTGCACCATGCCCGTGGCGTGCTGGACATCCCGGAAATGGACCGCCTGTACGGCGAGCTGAAGCAGCTTGCCCAATTGGCGAACGAGCCGATCACCGATGAATCGCTGGATGCGCGCAAGCAGCAGGCCATTGCGGTTTATCAGAATCGTGCCTGGAAAATGCTGCTGCGCATGTAACACCGCCTTCGCGGGCAAGCCTCGCTCCTACAGTATTTTCGTTGACCCCAATTCGGCGGCCGACTCAAACACTGTAGGAGCGAGGCTTGCCCGCGAAGAGGCCAGCACATTCACCGCATACCCTAGACAGGCAAACTCGTCGTCGACTTGATCTCCGACAACGCCACAATCGAGTTCACTTCCTGAATCCCCGGCACCATCGACAGCTTTTCAAAGAAAAACCGCTCATACGCCTCGATGTCCGCCGTGACGATCCGCAGCAAGAAATCCACCGATCCCATCAGCACATAACACTCCAGCACCTCGGGAAAGCCGCGAATCGCCTCGGTAAACTCAGTGAAGTTCGAACGCCCGTGCGCGTTGAGTTTGATCTCGGCAAAGATCTGCGTGTTAAGCCCGATCTTCTTCCGGTCGAGCAAGGTCACCTGCCCGCGAATGATCCCCTCCTCCTTCATCCGCTGAATCCGCCGCCAGCACGGCGACTGAGAAAGTCCCACCTGCTCGGCAATCTGCGCGCTGGAGAGCGAAGCGTCTTCTTGCAGCAACGCGAGAATCTTGCGGTCGTAGCCATCCAGCTCGCTGTGCATAAATAAACCCGTAATTGATAGCTGACCGAATCAAACAATTCGAAAAATAGCCAATAAGCTCCATCATAGATAAGAAATGCCCGGCACCGAATGTAAAAATTCCTCCATTGATTTGGAGACCGACCATGCCGCACCTGGAAGCTGTGAACACCTCGCCTATCCGCGCCGATGTCTGGCACGCCGGCAACGCGCACTGCCGCGTTCATTACCAACTGCTGGCCGAAGCCGAGCCGGACCTGCTGTGCCGGGCGCTCAACCTGTTCGCTTTGCAGTTTCTGACGCCGCAACAGGTCAGCGCGCAGCGGATGGACGATCTGATGTCGATCGACATCGTCATGGACGGGTTGAGCTGGCATCGCGCCGAAGTGATTGCGGAAAAATTACGTAACCTGATCAACGTGTGTTCGGTGGAGCTGCAAGCGGCTGATTCCCTGCGGGAAGCGCCCGTTCAGGCGGCGGGCTGACAAACCTCGACACGGCTTCGTCGGGTAGTGGCCCAACGGTCGGCGGGTCCGCGACTATCCTTTGCGAACTGTTGTTCATGAGGAGCCCGCATGTCCGTTCAACTTGCCATTCAGGACCGCTGGCTGGATCTCAATGATTTGCTGCGTGAACTGGTCGCCCAGGGCTTTATCAGCCAGGACTCGGCCGAACACGCGCTCAATGCCCGCCGCCGCCACGCCACCCATGGCCAGATGCATCCCCTGGAATTCATCGCCAGCCAGCACCTGGACGACCTCAGCCGTCCCGGTAAACACCTCGATCTGGAAAGCCTGACCCTGTGGCTGTCGCAGCAGGCGGGCCAGCCTTACTTGCGCATCGATCCGCTGAAAATCAACGTGGCGGCGATTACGCCGCTGATGTCCTACGCCTTCGCCCAGCGTCACAAGATTCTGGCGGTGTCCATCGACCGCGACGCGGTGACCGTGGCCAGCGCCCAGCCTTACGTCAACGGCTGGGAAGCTGACCTGACTCATGTGCTGAAACTGCCGATCAAACGCGTAGTGGCCAACCCGGTGGACATCCAGCGCTTCAGCGTCGAGTTTTTCCGGCTGGCCAAATCGGTCAGCGGTGCGACCAACAACGATCAGCAGGCCAGCAACCTGGGCAATTTCGAACAATTGCTCAACCTCGGCGCCAGCGACCAGGAACCGGACGCCAACGACGCGCACATCGTCAACATCGTCGACTGGCTGTTCCAGTACGCCTTCCAGCAGCGCGCCAGTGATATCCACATCGAACCTCGACGCGAGCAAGGCACAGTGCGCTTTCGCATCGACGGCGTGCTGCACAACGTCTATCAATTCCCCCCGCAAGTGACCATGGCCATCGTCAGCCGCCTGAAAAGCCTCGGGCGGATGAACGTGGCGGAAAAACGCAAACCCCAGGACGGCCGGGTGAAGACCAAAACCCCGGACGGCGGTGAGGTCGAGCTGCGGCTGTCGACCTTGCCGACGGCATTTGGCGAAAAAATGGTCATGCGGATCTTCGACCCGGAGGTGCTGCTCAAGGACTTCGATCAGTTGGGCTTCTCCGCCGAAGACCTGCGCCGCTGGCAGGACATGACCCGCCAGCCCAACGGCATCATTCTGGTGACCGGGCCGACGGGTTCGGGCAAAACCACCACGCTTTACACCACGCTGAAGAAACTGGCGACGCCGGAGGTCAACCTCTGCACCATCGAAGACCCGATCGAAATGGTCGAGCCGGCCTTCAATCAGATGCAGGTCCAGCACAACATCGACCTGACCTTCGCCGCCGGTGTTCGCGCACTGATGCGGCAGGATCCGGACATCATCATGATCGGCGAGATTCGCGACCTCGAAACCGCAGAAATGGCGATCCAGGCTGCGCTCACGGGTCACCTGGTGCTCTCGACCTTGCACACCAATGACGCGCCCAGCGCGATCAGCCGCTTGCTGGAACTCGGCGTGCCGCATTACCTGATCAAAGCCACGGTGCTCGGCGTCATGGCCCAGCGCCTGGTGCGAACCTTGTGCTCGCACTGCAAGGCACCACTGACGTTGGGTGAAGAAGACTGGCAAACCCTGACCAAACCCTGGCAAGCGCCACTGCCCACCAATGCCCAGCGCGCCATCGGCTGCCTGGAATGCCGCGACACCGGCTATCGCGGCCGCGCCGGGGTCTACGAAATCATGCAACTGACGGATGGCGTCAAGGCGCTGATCAATCCCGACACCGATTTGCTGGCGGTGCGGCGCCAGGCGTTCAAGGAAGGCATGCGCAGTTTGCGGCTGTCGGGAGCGCAGAAAGTGGCCGCAGGGTTGACGACGATCGAGGAAGTATTGCGCGTGACGCCGCAGAGTGAGCAGAAATAGCTGCGCTACCAGTCGGCCAGGCCCAATCCGGTATTGGGCTTGATCCATAGCACTGCACCGTCCGAGCTCCGCTGCAGGATCGAGTGACCCGCCTTCAGCATTTCGCCTGTGCGCAGGTTGTGTGCGGGGTTTGATTTGTTCGGGCTGAACAGCAGCGTGTGCGGCGAGTCCTCGCGTACCCTCGTCAGACGCGGGTATTGCCAATCGCCAAAGGTGATCCTGTCATTCAGTTGCCCCTCCCAACCCACGGCTTTTTGCTGTTTATCCAGTTTCAGGGTCAGGGTCGGGCCGGACAACGCAACACGTTGAAGGACAACCCGCTCGCGTTTCCCCCCCGGCGTCAGTTCATATTCCTCACCGTAACGGTGAACGTAACTGCCGGACGGCCAGGTCAACCCGCCCATCTCGGTGTTCGCCACCAGTGTGCAGGACTCGAAGCGCCAGCGATCCGGTTGCAGGCGAGTCTCTTCGTCGATCTCGAAAGTCACCCAGGTATCATTCGCACAAGGCCAGCCATCAACGGCTTGATCGCTGGCCAGCCGCAGTTTCACATACGGCGGGCCAAACATTTCCAGCGCCGTGACGTTGATACCCTTGATCCGGTGCGGTGCGACAAATTCGGCAGCAATGAGGCTGGGCAGGCCATGGACTTGTGGTTGATCGTATTGATCCAGCGGGTCGACCGTACTCAGATGCAGTCTGGTGCCGGCAGGCAGCGGCAGACCTTCGACTTGTACGTCATGCTCAAGTGTAGGCTTTCGCGCCCGATCGTTGGCAGCATCCAGCCAGTAGTTGCCTGACATGGCGCCGACCACGCTCAAACAGACCAAACCAAGCGCACCGAACCTGCGGGGTTGGCGCAACATCTGTCGGCGCCAGGCGGGAACGCACAGCGCAATCAACAGTGCGGGTAGGCCGACAAACGCCAGCAGTACCACATTCAACACAGTGACGTACAGCATTGCGCCAATAGCCAAGGGAAGCATCCATGCATCGAGAATAATCGGCCATGGTGCCAAACAACCTCTGAGCCTGCACCCCATGTGGGTCAAATGGGCAACATCTAGCGAGTCGAACCATCTGAATGAGCCGTCATGGAACTGGATTGGGGAAATGGCGATCCAACCCCGTAGTTAACCAGTGGAGTCACCCATCATGCGTCTCAAACTTGCTATCGCTACCATCGCTTTGTTGTCCCTTCCAGTCGGTTCGGCGATGGCCGATAGCTTTTGGCGTAACGTCATTTCGTCCGGTGCCACCACCGGTTCGACCTACCTGACCTTCAAGGATCACAAGCTGATCGTTGCCGCGCAGGACGATGCCGGCAGCTTCGTTGCCAGCGACGGCGGCATCCGCGGTCCTTATCTGGAAGCCGCAATGCAGAAAGTACGCTCCGACAATCCGGGCCTGCAGGCGACGGATATGGAACTGGCGAACGCGATCCTGGCAAAGAATGCCGTGGCTTCGGAATAAGCTGTTCAGCTGAATAAAAATGCCGCTCCCGTGAGCGGCATTTTTTTGCCCGACACAAAACCCTGTAGGAGCGAGCAGGCTCGCTCCTACATTGGATTTGCGTAGTCCGGGCGATCAGCGGTAATCATCGACGGGCACGCAGGCACAGAACAGATTCCTGTCGCCATAGACGTTGTCCACCCGATTCACCACCGGCCAATACTTGTGCGCCTTGGTGTGCGCATCCGGCGTCACCGCTTGCTCGATGCTGTAAGGCCGCTCCCAGACCCCGGTGATATCGGCCAGGGTGTGCGGCGCTCGCTTCAGCGGATTGTCTTCGGCGGGCCAGTTACCGTTCTGCACCTCGGTGATTTCCGCGCGAATGCTCAGCATCGCCCCGATAAATCGATCCAGTTCGGCCTTTGATTCGCTCTCGGTCGGCTCGACCATCAGTGTCCCTGGCACCGGAAACGACATGGTCGGCGCATGGAAGCCGTAATCCATCAGACGCTTGGCCACGTCCTCTTCACTGATCCCGGTCAGCGCCTTCAATGGCCGCAAATCGAGGATGCATTCGTGCGCCACCCGTTCGTTGCGCCCGGTGAAGAGCACTGGAAACGCCCCGGACAAATGTTGCGCCAGGTAATTCGCAGCGAGGATCGCCACCTCGCTGGCATCCGCCAATTGCGGGCCCATCATGGCGATGTACATCCAGCTGATCGGCAAAATGCTTGCGCTGCCCCAGGGCGCTGCGCTGACCGCACCGTTCTGCGCCAGCGGTCCCTCAATCGGCACCACCGGGTGATTGGCGACGAACGGCGCCAAATGCGCGCGCACGCCTATCGGCCCCATGCCCGGCCCGCCGCCGCCATGGGGAATGCAGAACGTCTTGTGCAAGTTCATGTGGGAGACATCGGCGCCAATGTCCGCCGGCCGCGCCAATCCCACCTGTGCGTTGAGGTTGGCGCCGTCCATGTACACCTGGCCGCCGTGGCTGTGGATAACTTCACAGATTTCGCTGATGCCTTCCTCGTACACGCCATGGGTCGACGGATACGTCGCCATCAGGCAGGCGAGTTTGTCGCCTGCGTCCGCGGCCTTGCCCTTCAGGTCATCCAGATCGACGTTGCCGGCCTCGTCGCACTCGACGATCACCACGCGCATCCCGGCCATCTGCGCCGAGGCGGGGTTGGTGCCGTGGGCCGAGGACGGAATCAGGCAAATCTCTCGCGCCCCCTGATGACGGCTCTCGTGATATTTGCGGATCGCCAGCAGCCCGGCGTACTCGCCTTGAGCGCCGGAGTTGGGTTGCATGCAAATCGCGTCGAAACCGGTGATTGCGCAGAGCCAGCGTTCCAGTTCCTCGATCATCAGCGAATAACCCACCGCCTGCTCTTTCGGTACAAACGGATGCAGGTTGGCGAATTGCGGCCAGGTGATGGGGATCATCTCGCTGGTGGCATTGAGTTTCATGGTGCAGGAGCCCAGCGGGATCATTGATTGGTTGAGCGCCAGGTCTTTGTTTTCCAGTTGCTTGAGGTAACGCAGCATCTCGGTTTCGCTGTGATGGGCGCTGAATACCGGATGACGCAGATAAGGCGAGGTGCGCAGCAGACCTGCCGGAATACCGGAAGCAAGGGTTTGAGCGTCCAGTTCGTCGACGTTCAGCCCATGATCGGAACCGAGGAACACATCAAACAGTTTCGCTACCGTGGATTCGTCAGAGGTTTCGTCGAGGCTCAGCCCCAACTGCCCGCGCCCGAGAATGCGCAAGTTGATCTGTGCTGCCTGGGCGCTTTCGATAATTGCGGTCTGAGTACCACCAACCTCCAGCGTCAGCGTGTCGAAAAAGTGGGTGTTGAGGCGAGTGATGCCGTGACGCTCCAGGCCAGCGGCGAGGATGCAGGTCAACCGATGGACGCGCTGGGCAATGCGTTTGAGTCCTTCCGGACCATGGTAGACCGCATAGAAACTGGCGATGTTGGCCAGCAGCACCTGAGCGGTGCAGATGTTCGAGTTGGCCTTCTCCCGGCGGATATGTTGCTCACGGGTTTGCAGGGCCATGCGCAGCGCGACATTGCCGCGAGCATCTTTCGACACGCCGATGATCCGCCCGGGAATCGCCCGTTTGTACTCATCGCGGCTGGCAAAAAACGCAGCGTGCGGCCCGCCGTACCCCATCGGCACACCGAAGCGCTGGGACGAGCCGAACACCACGTCGGCGCCCAACTCCCCAGGCGGGGTCAGCAACAGCAGGCTCAGCAGATCCGTCGCGACACAGGCCAGCGCCTGCTGGGCATGCAGATGATCGATCAACGGACGCAGGTCGCGGATCTCGCCGTGGGTGTCGGGATATTGCAGCAACGCACCAAACACCTCGTGCTGTTTCAAGTTATCCACAGCGTCGATGATCAGCTCGAAACCGAACCCTTCGGCCCGGGTCTGCACCACGGAAATGGTTTGCGGATGGCAGTTCTCATCGACGAAGAACAGATTGCTCCGGGACTTGGCGACCCGCTTGGCCAACGCCATGGCTTCCGCCGCCGCCGTGGCTTCATCGAGCAGCGAAGCGTTGGCCAGTTCGAGGCCCGTGAGGTCGATGGTCAATTGCTGGAAATTCAGCAGCGCTTCGAGCCGCCCCTGGGCAATCTCCGGCTGATAAGGGGTGTAGGCGGTGTACCAACCGGGATTTTCCAACACGTTGCGCAGAATGACGGCCGGCGTGAGGGTGCCGTGGTAACCCATACCGATCAGGCTGGTCCAGACCTGGTTTTGCTCGGCGTACCCGCGCAGCTTGGCCAGCGCAGCCTCTTCGTCGAGGGCCGGCGGCAAATCGAGCTCGCGGTTCAGGCGGATTCCCGGCGGTACCGTCTGTTCGATCAGTTCGACCCGGCTGCCGAGGCCGAGGCTGTCGAGCATCGCCTGTTGCTCGGCAGCATCGGGGCCAAGGTGGCGGCGAAGGAAGGCATTGGGATCGCGTAACTGGCTCAAGGACGGCAACTGGGACATGACGGGCTCTCTCTAGGCTGGCGCTCAACGTCGATGCAACACGGTCAAACCAGCATAGCAGCCGCTGCCAACAGCGAACCCGTGCAGGAGCGAGGCTTGCCCGCTCCCACAGGGAAATCCGTCAGGCGAAAAAAAGCCCCGACACGTCGGGGCTTTGGGATGACGCTGAAGGCTTAGTCGCCGATGGCGGCCTTGTAGCCGGCTGCATCGAGCAGCTTGTCCAGCTCAGCCTTGTCGCTAGGCTTGAGTTTGAAGATCCACGCGCCGTATGGATCGGTGTTCAGCAGTTCAGGCGAACCGTTCAGCTCTTCGTTGATCGCAATCACTTCGCCAGCAATCGGCGCATAGATGTCGGACGCAGCTTTAACCGACTCAACGACACCGGATTGATCGCCGGCAGCGAAAACTTTTCCAACTTCAGTCAGCTCAACGAACACCACATCGCCCAAGGCTTCCTGAGCGTGATCGCTGATGCCCACGGTAACGGTGCCATCGGTTTCCAGACGGGCCCATTCGTGACTTTCGGCAAAACGCAGGTCGGCAGGGATATCGCTCATGTTCTGTGTCCTCAAGAGAATTGTCAGCGGTCGTTGCCCGCCAAAAAGGTTAGATCAAGGTTTTGCCATGGCGGACGAAGGTCGGTTTGACCACCCGGACCGGGTACCACTTGCCACGGATTTCCACTTCTGCGCGGTCGGCAGTTGCCATCGGCACGCGCGCCAGTGCTATCGACTTGCTAAGCGTAGGAGAGAAACTACCACTGGTGATCTCTCCTTCGCCAACATTGGCGATACGGACCACTTGATGAGCGCGCAAAACCCCACGCTCCTCAAGGACCAGACCGACCAGCTTATGCTGCACACCACCGGCCCGCTCGGTTTCCAGAGCACTGCGACCAATGAACTGGCGAGTGGCCGGTTCCCAGGCAATGCTCCAGGCCATGTTCGAGGCCAGCGGTGAAACGTCTTGATGAATGTCCTGGCCGTACAGGTTCATGCCGGCTTCGACACGCAAGGTATCCCGGGCACCCAGGCCGATAGGAGAAATGCCCGCGCCCACCAGGTCGTTGAAAAACCCTGGCGCCTGATTGGCGGGTAGAACGATTTCCAGGCCATCTTCACCGGTATATCCGGTGCGCGCGATGAACCAGTCGCCGTCAGGCTGGCCTTCAAAAGGCTTGAGCATCTGGATCAGGTTGCCGCGGGACTGGGTCACCAGTTCGGAAATCTTGTGCCGGGCATGGGGGCCTTGAATCGCCAGCATCGCCAGTTCGGAGCGCTCGTTGAGCTGCACATCGAAACCATCGAGGTGGGCCTGCATCCAGGCGAGGTCCTGATTGCGGGTGGAGGCGTTGACCACCAGCCGATAACCGTCCTCGAGACGGTAGACGATCATGTCGTCGACGATGCCGCCGCGCTCGTTGAGCATGGTGCTGTACAAGGCACGGCCAGGGCTGTGCAGGCGCTCGACGTCATTGGCCAGCAAATGCTGGAGCCAGGCCTTGGCCTGGGGGCCGGTGACATCAATCACGGTCATGTGGGATACATCGAAAACCCCGCAATCGCGGCGCACCTGATGGTGTTCCTCGACCTGCGATCCGTAATGCAGAGGCATATCCCAACCGCCAAAATCGACCATCTTCGCGCCAAGGGCGAGATGAAGGTCATACAGAGGCGTGCGCTGTCCCATGGGTTTCTCCTTCCGGGCGTGGCGAAGGTGCGGGCCGGTGCTTCACGGGCGAAAGCCTTGAAATAGAAGGCTTTGAGCCGATGTCAGCTACCAGGTCCGTAGGACGGACCGCACCGAATGCCGCGCATTGTAGCCTCAAGGTGTAGGACTGACACCTAGGCGTTTCGATGCGCCGAACGTCGAATCAATCCGATGACCGGTAACAGCCCGACCAAAACCAGAGTCAAGGCCGGCAACGAAGCTCTCGCCCACTCCCCTTCGCTGGTCATTTCAAAGATCCGAACCGCCAGCGTGTCCCAGCCAAACGGGCGCATCAGCAGGGTCGCGGGCATTTCCTTGAGCACATCGACGAACACCAGCAACGCGGCGCTCAAGGTGCCGGGCAGCAATAACGGCAGATACACTTTGAAAAACAGTCGTGGCCCACTGACCCCAAGGCTACGTGCCGCTTCGGGCAAAGATGGCCGTATTCGCGCCAGGCTGCTTTCCAGCGGTCCGTAGGCCACGGCGATGAAACGCACCAGATAGGCCAGCAACAACGCCGACAGACTGCCCAGCAGCAATGGCTTGCCCGCGCCACCGAGCCAGCCCGACAGCGGGATGACCAGCTCGCGATCCAGATAACTGAACGCCAGCATGATCGACACCGCCAGCACCGAACCCGGCAGGGCGTAGCCGAGGTTGGCCAGGCTGATACCGGAGCGGATCGCCCGGGTCGGTGCCAGGCGCCGGGCAAATGCCAGCACCAGGGCAACGCTGACGGTGATCAGCGCGGCCATGCCGCCCAGGTACAAGGTGTGGACGATCAGACCGGCGTAACGCTCATCCAGGTCGAAGCGTCCACGCTGCCAGAACCACACCACCAGTTGCAGCATCGGAATGACGAAGGCACAGGCGAACACCAGGCCACACCAAGTCATGGCCGCCAACGCCTTGAAACCCCGCAGGTGGTACAGCGCCTTGATGCGAGGTCGTTCATTGCTGGTGCGGTTGGCCCCGCGAGCACGCCGTTCGCCGTACAACACGACCATCACCACCAGCAGTAACAGGCTGGCCAGTTGCGCGGCGGTGGAGAGGCTGAAAAATCCGTACCAGGTTTTGTAGATGGCCGTGGTGAACGTGTCGAAGTTGAACACCGACACCGCACCGAAGTCCGCCAGGGTTTCCATCAGCGCCAAGGCCACACCGGCACCAATCGCCGGCCGCGCCATGGGCAAGGCCACTCGCCAGAACGCCTGCCACGGCGATTGCCCCAGCACCCGCGCCGCTTCCATCAGGCCTTTGCCTTGGGCAAGGAACGCAGTGCGCGCCAGCAGATAAACGTAGGGATAAAACACCAGCACCAGAACAAGGATGACGCCGCCGGTGGAACGCACTCTCGGCAATCGCAGCTCGGTGCCGAACCATTCGCGCAGCAAGGTTTGCACGGGGCCGGCGAAATCCAGCAGGCCGACGAAGACGAAGGCCAGCACGTAAGCAGGAATGGCAAATGGCAGCATCAGCGCCCAGTCCAGCCAACGCCGGCCGGGAAATTCGCAGAGGCTGGTGAGCCAGGCGAGGCTCACACCCAGGAGCGTGACGCCGATACCGACGCCGAGCACCAGGGTCAGGGTATTGCCCAGCAGGCGCGGCATCTGGGTGTCCCAGAGGTGGGACCAGATTTGCTGATCGATGGTTTGCCAGGAGAAGAACAGGACGCTCAGGGGCAGCAGGACCAGCGCGGCGATGGCGAAGACCAGGGGATACCAGCGGCGTTGGGCGGGGTGGGCCAAGGGGATTCTCTAGAAAATATGGGCCGACTCTAACCTGAAGTCGGCTCCATTTTGTGGCGAGGGAGCTTGCTCCCGCTCGGGTGCGAAGCAGCCGCAGGAGGTTATCAGATCATCTCGATCCTGACCTGTCGACGCCAACGGGGCCGTTTCGCAGCTCAGCGGGAGCAAGCTCCCTCGCCACAGGTAGCCGCTCGCCACAATAACGGTGAAGTCAGTTCCAGCCAGCCCGATCCATCATGCGAATCGCTTCAGCCTGACGCTTGCCGGCAATTTCCACCGGTAGCGTATCCGCCACAAACTTGCCCCAGCTCGCCACTTCCGCAGACGGTTGAACCGCAGGGTTAGCCGGGAATTCCTGGTTCACGTCAGCGAAGATCTTCTGCGCTTCAGGGGTGGTCATCCATTCAACCAGGGCTTTGGCGGCTTCTGGATGCGGTGCATGCTTGGTCAGGCCGATGCCCGACAGGTTCACGTGTACGCCGCGATCGCCCTGGTTCGGCCAGAACAGCTTCACGGCCAGGTCAGGCTTCTGTTTGTGCAGGCGGCCATAGTAGTAAGTGTTGACGATGCCGACGTCGCATTGGCCAGCGTTGATCGCTTCCAGCACCGCGATGTCATCGGAGAACACATCGGTGGACAGGTTGTTGACCCAACCTTTGAGGATCTTCTCGGTTTTTTCGGCGCCGTGCACTTCGATCATGGTGGCGGTCAAGGACTGGTTGTAGACCTTCTTCGCCGTGCGCAGGCACAGGCGACCTTCCCAGTTTTTGTCGGCCAGCCCTTCGTAAGTGCTCAGCTCGCCCGGTTTCACCCGCGCGGTGGAGTAGGCGATGGTCCGGGCCCGCAGGCTCAAGCCAGTCCAGGCGTGAGCCGAGGAGCGGTATTGCAGCGGGATGTTGGCGTCGATCACCTTGGAGGTGAACGGTTGCAGGATGCCCATCTGCTCCGCCTGCCAGAGGTTGCCGGCATCGACGGTCAGCAGCAGGTCGGCGGTGGCGTTCTCGCCCTCGGCCTTGATCCGCTGCATCAACGGCGCTTCCTTGTCGGTGATGAACTTCACCTGCACACCGGTTTTCGCGGTGTAGGCATCGAAGACCGGCTTGATCAGCTCGTCGATACGCGAGGAGTAAACCACCACCTCGTCGGCGGCCTGGGCAGTGGTGCTACCGATCAGGGTCAGGGCGAGTGCAGTCAGTAGACGCTTCGGTGCCAACATGGGAGCGATCTCTCGATTGGAAAATTGAGGGCAAATGATAAGGACTCACATTTAGCTTCTCAATCGAACAGTTCGCGGAGGCGTTACCAAATGTTGCATGGTCGACATGGGTGGTGAATGTACCAACGCCATCGCGAGCAGGCTCGCTCCCACAGGGGAATGCATTTCAACTGTGGGAGCGAGCCTGCTCGCGATGAGGCCGTCTGCCGCAATGAAGATGTCAGGCCTTGGCCAGCGCCGGCAAATCCCCGATCAACCCCAGCGCTTCGCGCACGAACAACGCCTTGGCTTCCGGCATCTGGTCAACCATCTTCAACCCGGCATTACGCAACCAGCGAACCGGCAACGGATCCGCCTGGAACAAGCGTTCAAAGCCTTCCATCGCCGCCATCAACGCCAGGTTGTGCGGCATGCGCCGACGCTCGTAACGACTCAGCACCTTCACATCCGCCAATCGCTCGCCGCGCCCTGCCGCTTGCAGCAGCACTTCGGCCAGCACAGCGGCGTCGAGGAAACCGAGGTTGACGCCCTGCCCGGCCAGCGGGTGAATGGTATGCGCCGCATCACCGATCAACGCCAAACCTTCAGCCACATATCGCTTGGCATGCCGCTGACGCAGCGGCACGCACAAACGCGGGTCGGCGCTGAGCACCGTGCCGAGCCGGCCTTCAAAGGCGCGTTCCAATTCGAGACAGAAAGCGCCGTCGTCCAGCGCCATCAGGCGTTCGGCTTCGCTCGGCGTGGTCGACCAGACGATCGAACACCAATCCTGCTGACCGTCCCGCTCCAACGGCAGAAACGCCAATGGACCGTTGTCGGTGAAGCGCTGCCACGCGGTCATTTGATGAGGTTTGGAGCTGCGCACGCTGGTGACGATCGCATGGTGCAGATAGTCCCACTCGCGCGTGGCCACGCCGGTCAGGCGCCGCACCGCCGAATTGGCGCCATCCGCCGCTATCACCAGGGGCGCGCGCAAGGTGCGACCATCGGCCAGGGTCAGCAGCCAGTCATCGCCGGAGCGGCGCATCTGCTCCAGACGCGCATTGGCCAGCATCCCGAGGTCGCAGTCGTGCAGACGATCCAGCAAGGCATCCTGAACCACGCGGTTCTCGACGATATGGCCCAGCACGTCGGCATGCACACTGGCGGCCGAGAAATGAATCTGCCCGGTGCCGCTGCCATCCCAGACCTGCATGTCGGTGTAAGGGCTGCTGCGGCGATTGGCGATGCCGTCCCACACGCCCAGGCGCTCGAGAATGCGCTGGCTGGCCGCCGACAAGGCACTCACCCTCGGTTCGAACGGCGCCTGGGCATCAAAGGGTTTGACGCTCATCGGGCTGCCGTCCAGCAACAGGACTTCCAGCCCGCTGTCCTGCAACGCCAGCGCCAGGGCGCTGCCGACCATTCCGGCCCCGACAATCAGCAGATCTGCGCGCATTTCCATGCTTTAAGCCTGTCTCGCTTGCGGTTTGAGCCGCACGTAAAGGGTTTTCTGCACCCGCGCCACCAGGGCGCCGGCACCGTCATGAATATCGACCTGCAACTGCGGCAGGTACTTTTCGCCGTTCGCTGTCTGTCGACGGATCTCGTCGAGCAAGGTCTCGTCGATGCTGAAGCGGGCGAACACCGGGCCTTTGCCCGGCGCGATGAAATCGATGTCGGCAGCCTTGTCCCAGACAATGAACTGACGACCGAGGTTTTCCATCAGCATCAGCATGTAGAACGGGTCGACCATCGAATACAGGCTGCCGCCAAACTGGGTACCGACGTAATTGCGGTTGTACCAACTCAGTCCCATGGACACTTGAATGTCCCGGAAGTCATCGCTGATGTGCTGCACCCGCACCCCGGCACCGAGGTACGGCGGGTAGAAGGTCATGAACCACCGCATCAACCGCGCTTTACCGAACGTATCAGTCAGCCACTTAAGCATCGGGACGCGTACCCAGGCCCATGGCTTGCCGGGCGAACCAGCGCTTGGCCGGCGGCAGCAGATCGAGACCGAGCAGGCCTATGTTGCGGCCCAGCGAAACCAGTGGCTGGGTGCTGCCGAACAAACGGGTCACCTGATCGGAGAACCCCACAGTCAGGTTCTGATCCATGCGCTGACGCTCGCGATAAGCCTGCAAGGTCGCGAAGTCGCCGGGCGACGTGTCGCTCGCCAGCAGCGCATCGGCCAGGGCTTGAGCATCACGCAAGGACAGGTTGAAGCCCTGGCCGGCAATCGGGTGCAGGCTGTGGGCGGCGTTGCCGAGGATGGCCAGATGCGGACGCACTTGCTCTTCGGCTTCGATCAGCGTCAATGGGTACAGATGCCGCGCGCCCACCTGCTTCAGGGTGCCAAGGCGATAACCGAACACGCCCTGCAACTCGCTGAGGAAACTGCGCTCATCCAGCGCCGCCAGTCGTTGCGCGTCCATCCCCAAGCGGGTCCAGACCAGGGCGCAGCGGTTGTCCGGCAGCGGCAACAACGCCATCGGGCCGTCATCGGTGAAGCGCTCGAAGGCCACGCCGTTATGCGCTTCGCTCGGGGTGACGTTGGCAATCAGTGCGCTCTGGTTGTACGGACGCTTTTTGATGCCGATGCCCAATTGCTCGCGCAGGCCCGAACGGCCGCCATCAGCGAGCACCGCAAGGTCGCATTCCAGGGTGGTTTCATCGTTGAGGGTCAGGCGATAGCCATCGGTCAGCGGTTCCATGCGCGTGACTTCCGCCGGGCAACGCCAAGTGACCACATCCTTGTCCAGGCCCTGCCAGAGGCATTGGCCTAGCCAGGCGTTTTCCACCACATAACCCAGCGCCGGCACGCCCTCTTCCATCGCCGACAAACGGGCGGTGGAAAAACGTCCACGGTCGGAGACATGAATCTGCTTGATCGGCTCGGCGCGGCGGGAGATTTCCTGCCACACGCCCAACCGTTGATAAATCTGTTTGGCCCCGTAGGACAGCGCCGAAGAACGGGCGTCATAGCTCGGTTGATAGGTGTCGCCCGGGGCGAATGGCTCGATCAGCACGATCTTCCAGCCACGGGCCTTGGCCCCGGCCTGCAACGCCAATGCAAGGCTGGCGCCCACCAGGCCGCCACCGATAATTGCCAGATTGACTCGACTCATGCCGCTTGTGTCCGCGCAGCAGCCATCAAGGCCTCGATCTCGGCGACCGTTTTCGGCACGCCTTGGGTCAGGATTTCACAACCGTTTTTGGTGACCACCACGTCGTCCTCGATGCGCACGCCAATGCCGCGCCATTTCTTCGCTACGTTCTGGTTGTCCGGGGCAATGTAAATACCCGGTTCCACAGTGAGCGCCATGCCGACTTCCAGCACCCGCCATTCGCCGCCGACCTTGTATTCGCCGACGTCATGCACATCCATGCCCAACCAATGGCCGGCACGATGCATGTAAAACGCTTTATAGGCTTCGCTGGCGATCAACTCGTCGACGTCGCCCTGCAACAGGCCCAACTTCACCAGACCGGAGGTAATCACCCGGACCGTGGCTTCGTGCGCCTGATTCCAGTGTTTGTTCGGGGCGATTTCGGCGAATGCGGCTTCTTGCGACGCCAGCACCAACTCGTAAATCGCTTTCTGCTCCGCTGAATATTTGCCGTTGACCGGCCAGGTGCGGGTGATGTCGCTGGCGTAGCAGTCGATCTCGCAACCGGCGTCGATCAACACCAGGTCGCCATCCTTGAGCACGGCATCATTCTGCTGGTAATGCAGGATGCAGCTGTTGCGCCCGGCGGCAACGATCGAACCGTAGGCCGGCATCTTCGCCCCGCCCTTGCGGAACTCGTAATCGAGTTCGGCTTCGAGGCTGAACTCGTGCAGCCCGGCCCGGCTGGCCTGCATCGCCCGGATATGCGCCTGGGCGGAAATCCGTGCGGCTTCGCGCATCACCTTCACTTCTGCCGCCGATTTATACAGGCGCATGTCGTGCAGCAGATGATCCAGGGCAACGTATTCGTTCGGCGGCTGGGCGCCGAGGTGCGCTTTAGAGCGGATCACGTTGATCCACTCCATCAGGTGCCGGTCGAATTCCGGGTTGCTGCCCATGGCCGAATACACCCGGTCGCGCCCTTCGATCAGGCCCGGCAGGATGTCGTCGATGTCGGTGATTGGAAACGCATCGTCGGCGCCGAAGTCGCGGATCGCGCCTTCCTGGCCGGCGCGCAGGCCGTCCCACAGTTCTCGCTCGGCGTTGCGTTCACGGCAGAACAGAATGTACTCGCCATGTTCGCGACCGGGCATCAGTACGATGACGGCCTGAGGCTCGGGGAAGCCGCTGAGGTACTGGAAGTCGCTGTCCTGCCGGTAGACGTGCTCGACGTCGCGGTTGCGTATGGCTACTGCGGCGGCGGGCAGGATGGCGATGCTGTTGGGTTCCATCTGCGCCATCAGGGCCTTGCGGCGACGGCTGTATTCCGATTTCGGGATATGAATCATGGGCAGATGGCGTTCCCTGGCAACAATTAATGCAGCGACGGCTTGGCCGCAGCCGGCTCTTCCGCTTTTTTGGTTTCGGAGAACAGCAGCAGCGGCGCAACGCGCAGGTATTCCATCACTTCCATGTAGTCGCTTTCGCCGTCTTCGGACTCTTCCAGGGCGTCTTGCACCTGGGAAATGGCCGCCAGATCCTGCAACACTTCGGTGGCTTCGGTGCTCAGCATGCTGCTGTCACGGCAGTTCAGGCCGAAACCGCTGAGAAAGCCCTGGCACCATTGGCCCAGTGCCGCGGCACGGTCAGCCAGTGGCGCGTCATCGGTCGGCAGCAGCAGAACGACAGTGACGTCGTCGCCGGTGAGCTCGCCCTTGACCATCTCCTGCAAGCCGATCAAGGCATTGCGGACATTATCCTGGGGCTCAGTTTCGAGCAGTTCGGCGGCATCGACCAGCCAGCCTTCGGCATCGAAACCGGCACCGGCGCAGCTGCGGCCGAGCAGCAGGCCGTGCAGTTCGGCAGGCGAGACGTTATGACCGCTGGAAGTCAGCAGGGTGGCGAAGGCTTGGTACGGGGAATTCTGAATGGGCATGGGCAGCTAGGCGCCAGACGGCGCTATGTCTAGAATGAAGGCCTTGTATCCTACATCGACAGACTCGCCAAGACTATTAAAGGCTGTCCGCCCGTTACCCCCATCAGACTATTCAGTGGACACAATGGAAGACACCGACCTGCAAGCGCTGATGGCCAGACTCGAACTGCTAATTAATCGGGTCGAGCAACTTAAGAGTCAAAACGGACTCCTATTAGCTCAGGAAAAAACCTGGCGCGAGGAACGCGCTCACCTCATTGAAAAGAACGAAATCGCCCGGCGTAAGGTCGAATCAATGATTTCGCGCCTCAAGGCCCTGGAGCAAGACTCATGAGTTCAAGCAATAGCGTTACCGTGCAGATCCTCGATAAAGAATATTCGATCATCTGCCCCCAGGAAGAGCGCAGCAACCTGGTGAGCGCCGCCCGTTACCTGGACGGGAAGATGCGTGAAATCCGCAGCAGCGGCAAAGTCATCGGCGCCGACCGCATTGCCGTGATGGCCGCGCTGAACATCACGCACGATCTTCTGCACAAGGAAGAACGCCCGGATGTGCAGGCCAGTGGCTCGACTCGCGAGCAGGTTCGCGACCTGCTGGATCGCGTCGATCTGGTGCTTGCCACCGATCCGGACGTCACCAAGGGCTGAAACACGAAACCGCTTGGGGTATACTCGCATCACTCCCTGGGGTGCTTGCCAGTTGACCACGTCCCTGAGCCGATTCGCACTACCCTGGAGGCTGCACGTTGGGCTGGTGTGCATGTCCGCTAGACGGAAAGCCTTAAAGCCTACTGCATCTTCCACCTTGAACTTTCGGGTTCAAGGGCTAAGTCAGCAGCGGTTCATCCGGGGAGCCTGATTCCAGTCCGATGCCGGTTTAAATACCGGCATCGGCTTTTTTACGGGTACGCTTTACGTATCTGTCCTGTCGAAGCCTGAATCCATGACCGAACCTGCGCTGCTGCCCCGCCCGCAACTTCGACGCATGCTGCGCAAGGCCCGCCGCGCACTGCCCCCCAGTCAGCAACGCCAGGCTGCTCGCGGGCTGTACAAGCAATTGGCTCAGCAGCCGTTGTTTCGCCGGGCCAAACACATCTCCCTCTACCTGCCCACCGACGGTGAAATCGACCCGCGCCTGTTGCTGCGCGCAGCGCAACGTCGGGGCAAGGCGACTTATCTACCGGTACTCAGTGCCTGGCCGCGGACCAAAATGGTGTTCCAGCGGATTCGTCCCGGTGAAAAACTCAAACCCAACCGCTTTCGTATTCTCGAACCCCGGCACAACCTCGCCCGCCAGCGCAAAGTCTGGGCGCTGGACCTGGTGCTGTTGCCATTGGTGGGATTTGACGACGTCGGCGGCCGCCTGGGAATGGGCGGCGGTTTCTACGATCGAAGCCTCGCCTACCTGGCGCGGCGAAAAAACTGGCGCAAGCCGACGCTGCTGGGCCTGGCCCATGAATGTCAGAAGGTAGAACGATTGGCTCAGGCGAGCTGGGATGTGCCGTTGCAAGGAACGGTTACCGACAAGGCGTGGTATTTCGCAGGCTAGACGCCACTGGAATCAGCGGCGCCCGAAAAACACGCTCAGCGCTTGAAGGCCGACGGCTGTTGTTGCTGTGCGATTTCGATTGGCGCGTCAGTCTTGTTGTTCCACAGGCTTTGGGCATAGCCGGTGGTCACGACGCCGAGGCCGAACAAAATAACCAAAATCCATAGTAAATCCGGTTTGCGTTTCATCGATTGCCCCCCAAAGGCACATCAACACGATGACAGCAGCGGTTTCCGTTGTAGGTGTAGGCCGTGCAGCAGCGTCAAGCTTAGAAGGCCGGCATTTTGCGGCAACGTGAACTGACACGCAAACGCTGGCGTCAACCGACTGTCGGTTTGTCATAAAATTGCCCGACAACTTGCCCAATCACCTCGCAAGGAGCAAAAACCATGGCCTATTGGCTGATGAAATCCGAGCCCGATGAACTCTCGATCAAAGACCTGGCGAAGCTTGGCAAAGCGCGCTGGGATGGGGTTCGCAACTATCAGGCGCGTAACTTTTTGCGGACGATGGCGGTGGGCGACGAGTTTTTCTTCTATCACTCCAGCTGCCCGGAGCCCGGGATTGCAGGGATCGGAAAGATTATTCAAGCGGCGTATCCGGACCCAACGGCGCTGGAGCCGGAAAGTCATTACTACGATCCAAAGGCCACGCCAGAGAAAAACGCCTGGAGCGCGATTGATGTTGCGCATGTCGAGACGTTTTCCAAGGTGTTGAAGCTGGATTACTTGAAGCAGCAGACGGCGTTGGCCGAGATGCCATTGGTGCAGAAAGGCTCAAGGTTGTCGGTGATGCCGGTTACCGCCGAGCAATGGACAGCGGTGCTCGGCCTGCGCTAAACAAGCTGAACCGCCCGACGCTCTGGCCTGGATCGGTCAGACGTGACACCCCGTTGACGGATATCAAGTCGCCCCGCCGCTTGCCTGTCAGACTACGACGCTACAGACGCAGGATGCCGACATGTCGATTCACCGCCGCTCTTCACTTTTTTTCGCCTTTTTACTGGGGGCAGTGTTACTGGCCGCTGGGGGTTTTGGTTATTGGAAGTCGACCCTTAGCCGACTGCCCGAAGGGTTGTATGTCGGTAATGGCCGACTTGAAGCCACTGAAGTACAGATCGCCAGCAAAACAGCCGGCCGGCTGGCCGAAGTCCTGGTCGATGAAGGCGACAAGGTGACCAAGGGTCAGCTGCTGGCACGCATGGACACCCGGACCCTCGAAGCCCAGCGCAACCAGGCCGAAGCCGAAGTGATACGCGCCCGGGAAAACCTCAATGCCGCCCAGGCCAATGTGCAACTGCGCCAGAGCGAGCAACGGCTTGCCCACCAAGAGCTCAGCCGTTCTCAGGAATTGTTCAAGCGCGGCTTCTCCAGTGGCCAGACCATCGATCAGCAACAATCTCGCTTCGAAACGAGCAACGCGGCCGTCACCGCGGCCCGTGCGCAGGTGTCCGCCGTCGGCGCCGCCATTGGCGCGGCGCAGGCACAAGTCGCTCAGCTGACCAGCGAGATTGACGACAGCAGCCTGCGGGCGCCCATTGACGGGGTGATTCAGCTGCGCATGGCCGAACCCGGTGAAGTCCTCGGTGCCGGTGGGCGGGTGTTGTTGCTGATTGATCCGAACGATCAGTACATGAACCTCTATCTCGCCACATCCGTAGTGGGACGCCTGGCGGTCGGTGATGAAGCGCGGATCCTGCTGGACGCCCTGCCCGGCCAGCCGTTGCCGGCGAAAATCAGCTTCGTGGCAGCCAAATCGCAATTCACCCCCAAAGAAGTCGAGACCCGCGACGAACGTCAGAAACTGGTGTTTCGGGTCAAGCTGCGCCTGACCCAACCCAGCAGCGTGCCCCAGGCCAAACCGGGGATGCCCGGTAACGGCTACGTGCGCACCGCGCCCATTGGCTGGCCGGCCAATCTTCAATGACCGGCCTGGCGCTGCAAGCCACCGGCCTTCAGCACCGTTACGGCCAACAGCAGGTGCTGACCGACATCACGTTCAGCCTGCCCGCCGGCACCCGGTGCGGCTTGATCGGTCCGGACGGCGCCGGGAAATCCAGCCTGCTGGGATTGATTGCCGGTGTGAAGACGCTGCAAGACGGCCAACTGGACGTGCTCAGCGGCTCGATCCAGGACCGGCGCCACCGTATCAGCCTCTATTCGCGAATTGCGTTCATGCCTCAAGGCCTGGGCGGCAACCTGTATCCCGAGCTGTCGATCAGCGAAAACATTCACTTCTTCGCCACTTTGTTCGGCCTGTCCGGAGCCGAATGCGATCAGCGCATGCAAAGTCTGTTGCTGGCCACCGACCTGCAGCGGTTTGCCGAGCGCCCGGCGGGCAAGTTATCGGGCGGCATGAAACAGAAGCTGGGCCTCTGTTGTGCGCTGATTCATGAACCCGACCTGTTGATCCTCGATGAACCGACCACCGGCGTCGATCCGCTGTCCCGGCGGCGCTTCTGGGAATTGATTGATGACGTCCGGCGTCAACGTCCGCAATTGACGCTGTTGGTTGCCACCGCGTACATGGAAGAGGCCGAGCAATTCGAACACTGCCTGATGCTCGATGGCGGCAAACTGATTGCCGCCGGCTTGACCCGCGACCTCGGAGCAGCGACCCCCAGCGGCAAGCTCGATGAGGCCTTTACTCACTTCCAGGGCGACAGCGGCCGTGACAACCAGCCGCTGGTGATCCCTGCCCGAACCAACGCCACGGCCGACATCGCCATCGAAGCCCATGACCTGACCCTGCGCTTCGGCGATTTTACGGCGGTGGACAAGGTCAGCTTCGCCATCGGCCGCGGCGAGATCTTCGGGTTTCTGGGCTCCAATGGCTGCGGCAAAACCACCACCATGAAAGTCCTCACCGGGCTGATCCCGGCCAGCGAAGGCCGCGCCACGCTGCTGGGCAATCCAGTGAATGCCAAGGATCTTGCCACCCGCAAACGCGTCGGCTTCATGTCCCAGAGTTTCTCGCTCTATGGCGAACTCAGCGTGCGGCAGAATCTGGACTTGCACGCCCGGCTGTTCGATTTGCCCAAGGCCGAGAGCGCACAACGCATCGATGAGCTGATCCAGCGCTTCAACCTGGGCAGCGTCGCTCATCAGCCGTCCGGAGCACTGCCACTGGGCCTGCGCCAACGCTTATCCCTGGCGGTGGCGGTGCTACATCGCCCCGAAGTGCTGATCCTCGACGAACCGACGTCCGGCGTCGACCCGGCCGCACGGGATGATTTCTGGCGGCTGCTGATCGAACTGTCTCGCGAACAGGGCGTGACAATTTTCCTCTCCACGCATTTCATGAACGAAGCCCAGCGCTGTGACCGCATCTCGCTGATGCACGCCGGCAAGGTCCTGGCCTGCGACACCCCGGCGGCTCTGCAACTGCAGTTCAAGGGCCAGACTCTGGAGGCGGCGTTCGTCACCTGCCTGGAGCAGGCCCAGGGCCCGATCGTAACGGCGGCGCCACCAACGCCCATCGACACGACGCTCGCCCCCGTCGCCCCGATGCAAGACAGCCGCTTCAGTTTTGGACGGTTGCGGGCGCTGGCGAGTCGTGAAGGCAAGGAGTTGCTGCGCGATAAAGTGCGCATGGCCTTTGCCCTGCTCGGGGCGATGTTCATGATGGTGATTTTCGGCTACGGCATTTCCCTGGATGTGGAAAAACTCGCCTTCGCGGTCTACGACCAGGACCAGACGCCACAAAGCCGGGCGTATCTGGAGGCTTTCCGCAGCTCCCGTTACTTCGACGAACAACCGCCCATCAGCGATCCGGCGCAATTGCATCGACGATTACAGCGCTCGGAAATCAAACTGGCGCTGGAAGTCCCGCCGGGATTCGGCCGGGACTTGTTCGCCGGTCGCCAACCCGCTGTCGCGGCCTGGCTCGATGGCGGCATGCCGTTTCGCGCCGAAACCAGCCGCAATTACGTGGAAGCGGTACACCAGGGCAACCTGGTGCAATTGGCCGAGCAGTCCAGCCCCGCACTGAACCGGCAAGCCGCAGCCCAACTGGAAACCCGCTTCCGCTACAACCAGGATGTCGTCAGCGTCAACGCCATCGGTCCCGGGGTGATGGCGCTGATCCTGGCGTTCATCCCGGCCATGCTGACGGCGCTGGGCATCGTGCGGGAGAAAGAACTGGGCTCGATCACCAACTTCTACGCCACACCGCTGACGCGACTGGAGTTCCTGCTAGGTAAGCAAGCGCCATATCTGGCCATCAGCTTGATCAACCTCGCCGTCCTGACGGCTATGAATCGCTGGCTGTTCGGCGTGCCTTTCAAGGGCAGCGGCCTGACCCTGGCCTTCGGCGGGCTGCTCTACGTGCTGGCGACCACCAGCATGGGCCTGTTGATTTCGGCGTTCACCCGAACCCAGATTGCCGCCATTCTCGGCACCATGATCATTACCAGTCTGCCGACCATTCAGTTCTCCGGCTTGATCGTGCCGCGCTCGTCACTCGATGGCGCGGCCGCTGTCATGGGGATGCTGTTCCCGGCGGGTTACTTCCTCGATATTGCCGTTGGCACGTTTACCAAGGCCCTGGATATCCGGCAGTTGTGGCCGCAATGCCTGGCACTGTTCGGGTTTTTCCTGGGGTTTACCGGCCTTAGCCTGGCCATGCTGAAAAAGCAGGAGGCCTGATGCACAAGCTTGCGCACATCCTGCGACTTGGCCTCAAGGAACTCACCAGCCTGCGACACGACAGCGTGTTGCTACTGTTCCTGTTCTATGCCTTCACCGTCGCGATCTACATGCCGGCCGCGGGCTCGGTGATTGGCGTGCACAACGCCAGCGTGGCCATGGTCGATGAAGATCACAGCCACCTGTCACGACAATTGGCGCAAGCCCTGCAGCCGCCGGAATTCCAGGCGCCGGTGTCGTTGCCCTATGAACAACTGGACGATGTGCTGGACAGCGGTCGATTCACCTTCGTCATCAATATTCCGGCCAATTTCCAGGCAGATCTGTTGGCTGGCCGCCAGCCAGCCGTGCAGGTCAACGTCGACGCCACAGCCATGAGCCAGGCGTTCATGGGGGCGGGCTACATCGGACGGATTTTCCAGCGCGAACTGCAGACCTACAGTGAACAAGGCGATGCAGCGAGCAAAGCCCCCGTGCTGCTGACCACCCGAGCGCTGTTCAATACCAATCTGGAGGGCGGCTGGTTCCTGGCGGTGATTCAAATCGTCAACAACATCACCATCCTCGCCATCATCCTGACCGGCACAGCGTTGTTGCGTGAGCGCGAACACGGCACCCTCGACCATTTGCTGGTGCTGCCCCTCACGGCGCTTGAAATCATGCTGGCGAAAATCTGGAGCAACATGCTGGTGGTGGTGCTGTGCACCTGGATCTCGCTGGAGGTGATCGTCAAAGGTGCACTCGGCGTGCCGCTGGCCGGTTCCATGACCCTGTTCCTGATGGTGACGGCCGTTTATCTGTTCGCCAGCACAGCGCTGGGGATATTCCTTGCGACCCTCGCCCGCTCGACGCCGCAATTCGGCCTGCTGGCGATTCCGGTGATCATCCCGATGTTGCTGCTCTCCGGCGGCAGTACGCCGCTCGACAGCATGCCGCAATGGCTGCAATGGGTCATGCAGGGCTCGCCATCGACCCACTTCGTCAGCCTCAGCGCCGCGATACTGTTTCGCGACGCGGGGATCAATGTGGTGTGGCCGGACTTGCTGGCATTGAGCGCCATTGGCCTGCTGTTTTTTAGCGTGGCGCTGATGCGGTTTCGCAAGAGCCTGGCGTCCTGAATCGCGGGCAAGCCGGCGCCCACAGGGTTCTGCTCAGTTCCTGTGGGAGCGGGATTGCTCGTGAAGAGGCCGGCCCGGGCAGCGAGAGACTTACTGAATGATGAGGTTGTTGAACAACAAATCCTCAACCATCGGCTTGCCGGTCTCATCGTTCATCACTTGCTGAGTCTGCTTCAGGGCTTCCTGACGCAGCTTTTCCTTGGCTTCAACGTTGCTCATCGCTTCGGTCGTCTGCTGGGCAAACAACGCCACCAGCTGATTACGGATCAACGGCTCGTTGGCCTTCACTGCCTTGGTCGCCTCCTCACCGGTCACGCGCAATGCCACATCGGCCTTGTAGACCTTGAGCTTCGGCGTACCGTCCAGCCCATAGTTGCCCACGAACGGCGGGCTCAGGGTGATGTAATTGACCTTCGGAGCTTCACCTTCTTTGGCTTCTTCGGCCATCGCTGCCACAGGCAGAGACAGGGCCAGCAACAACATGATCCACGCTTTCACAATTCGCTCCTTATCCGGTTTGCGGCCTAGCATAACGACCCGCCGCTCAAGCACAAGCTTATGGCTGACTATCAGGGTCGGGCATGCTCGTTGACCCATCGACTCACACACCTACACTTATCGGCCATCACTCCCAAAGGAATAGCCCTGATGAAAGCCGTGCTGTGCAAAGCCTTCGGCCCTGCCGAATCGCTGGTGCTGGAAGACGTCGCCAGCCCTGTCGCGAAGAAGAATGAAATCCTGCTGGACGTGCATGCCGCCGGGGTGAATTTCCCGGACACGCTGATCATCGAGGGCAAATACCAGTTCAAGCCGCCCTTCCCGTTTTCCCCGGGTGGCGAAGCGGCCGGTGTGGTCAGTGCAGTGGGCGAAAAAGTCAGCCACCTCAAGGTCGGTGACCGGGTCATGGCCCTGACCGGCTGGGGCAGTTTCGCCGAGCAGGTCGCCGTGCCGGGCTACAACGTGCTGCCGATCCCGCCCTCGATGGACTTCAACACCGCTGCCGCGTTCAGCATGACTTACGGCACCTCGATGCACGCACTCAAGCAACGGGCCAACCTGCAACCGGGTGAAACCCTGCTGGTGCTCGGCGCTTCCGGCGGTGTAGGCCTGGCCGCCGTAGAAATCGGCAAAGCCATGGGCGCCCGCGTGATTGCCGCCGCCAGCAGCGCCGAAAAACTTGCGGTGGCCAAGGCAGCCGGCGCCGATGAACTGATCAACTACAGCGAAACCAGCCTCAAGGACGAAATCAAACGCCTGACCGACGGCCAGGGTGCCGACGTGATTTACGACCCGGTCGGCGGCGATCTGTTCGACCAGGCCATCCGCGCCATCGCCTGGAACGGCCGCTTGCTGGTGGTCGGTTTCGCCAGCGGACGCATTCCAGAACTACCGGTGAACCTGGCGCTGCTCAAGGGCGCGGCCGTAGTCGGCGTGTTCTGGGGTTCGTTTGTCCAACGCCAGCCGCAGGACAACGCGGCGAACTTCCAGCAGTTATTTGGCTGGTTTGCCGAGGGCAAACTGAGGCCGTTGGTTTCGCAGGTGTATCCGCTGAGCAATGCGGCGCAGGCGATCAATGATCTTGGACAGCGCAAGGCGGTCGGGAAAGTGGTGGTACAGGTTCGCTGAACCTTAAAAAGCGGGCCGGATTGTCCGGGCCGCTTTTTCAGGACGCTTGAAATGCCTCATCAACCGCCGCCCAGGACCATTCCCATAACGCCCTTCACTTATACCTGTGCGACATGTTCATAAAGGAACACGCAACTGCCCACATTTCCGCTGTTTGGTCGATGCGAACCGGTGCTATTTTCGGTAACGAAACTGTAACATTCGCATCCGCAGTCAAAACAAGAAATCTGGAGCTCTTGAATGTTTGCTTTCTTTCGTCCTGCCGCACATCAGGCTCCATTGCCTGAAGAAAAAATAGACGACACCTATAAACGCCTCCGCTGGCAGATCTTCGCCGGGATTTTCATCGGGTATGCGGGTTACTACCTGCTGCGCAAGAACTTCACCCTGGCGTTCCCCGATCTGATCGCCCAAGGCTATACGAAGGGTCAACTGGGTGTGGCCATGTCGGCGATTGCCATCGCCTACGGTCTGTCCAAGTTTTTGATGGGCATCGTGTCCGACCGCTCCAACCCGCGTTACTTCCTGCCCTTCGGCCTGGTGGTCTCCGCCGGGGTGATGTTCGTTTTCGGTTTCGCACCGTGGGCGACATCCAGCGTGACCATGATGTTCATCCTGTTGTTCATCAACGGCTGGGCGCAAGGCATGGGCTGGCCGCCAAGTGGCCGCACCATGGTGCATTGGTGGTCGCAGAAAGAACGCGGCCAAGTGGTGTCGATCTGGAACACCGCGCATAACGTCGGCGGTGGCTTGATCGGCCCGCTGGCGATTCTCGGCATGGGCTGGTTCAACGACTGGCACAGCAAGTTCTACGTCCCGGCCGCCGTGGCGCTGCTGGTTGCGGTCTTTGCGTTCATTGTGATGCGCGACACGCCGCAATCGACAGGCCTGCCGCCGATCGAGAAGTACAAGAACGATTACCCGGAAGGCTACGACGCCAGCCACGAAGAAGAATTCAGCGCCAAGGACATCTTCGTCAAATACGTGCTGCGCAACAAAATGCTCTGGTTCATTGCCCTGGCTAACGTCTTCGTCTACCTGCTGCGCTACGGCATTCTGGACTGGGCACCGACTTACCTCAAAGAGGTCAAGCACTTCGACTTCGACAAGAGTTCGTGGGCGTATTTCCTCTATGAGTGGGCAGGCATTCCGGGCACGTTGCTGTGCGGCTGGATGTCGGACAAGGTTTTCCGTGGCAACCGTGGCCTGACCGGCATGGTGTTCATGGCGTTGGTGACCGTTGCGACGATCGTGTACTGGCTGAATCCGCCGGGTAACCCGATGGTCGACATGATCTCGCTGTTCGCGATCGGCTTCCTGATCTACGGCCCGGTGATGCTGGTGGGCTTGCAAGCGCTGGAACTGGTACCGAAAAAGGCCGCCGGTACCGCCGCGGGCTTTACCGGTCTGTTCGGTTACTTGGGCGGGTCAGTCGCGGCCAGTGCGCTGATGGGCTACACCGTAGACTACTTCGGCTGGGATGGCGGCTTCATCCTGTTGGTCGCCGCCTGCTTGCTGGCAATGGCGTTCCTGGCGCCCACGCTGGGGCACAAGCAAATCGCCAGTCAGACCCGCGAAGAAGCGATCGCCTGATCGGCTTTTGATTGGCAGCGCTTGAGCCGCGCCTCCAGATTCCGGTCTGGCATGGCGTGGCTACGCAGGGCGTTGGCGGTCTGCTCGACATAATCGCGAGTGGTGCCGTAACGCCCGCAAGCGTTTTCGAACACATGGCTCAGCACATGATCCGGCAAGTTGCCGGCATAGCTGGGCAAGTGCCGCTCCAACACAAACCCCAAGGCCTGAACCTGGCTTCCGTCTTCGAGACGGCAGTTGAGCCAGTGTGGCCGATAAGACGGGAACGGCATTTCGCGCTGCCAAAGCGCATAAAGCGAGGCTTCCAGTTGTTCTTCGGGCAAACGGTAAGCGAAGCCGCTGCAAGAACCGCCGCGATCCAGGCCAAAGACCAGACCAGGGACTTCCGGCGTGCCGCGATGTTCGTGGGACCACAGGTATAACCCGCGATGGTAGCCATGCACTCGGCCGCGCACTCGCTCCACCGCCGCACATTCAGGGCGCCAGATCAGCGAACCATAAGCGAATAACCAGACGGGCCCGCCCTTGTGTCGAGCCATGGTCGACTGCATCGAGCTGAGTAATTGTTCGTGCGTAAGCTGCGGCCCCAGATCGAGCCGCGGAGGGTAAGCCAGATTCAAAAATGAAGATTCAATGGCGCTCATGGCGAATAGCGTTCAGCTCCCCGCGGATAAAGAATTACTAAATAGAACGCACCGCTGTAACAATAAGGCACATATGTTTTAAGGCAATTTAAGTGCCATGGCACAGTTCTTAAATAATTGCCTTCCTTGGATATAACCTACCGGCATTTATATAAATTTATAAATACCGATCGGCTATATATGGAGTTATAACGATTAGAATCGCGGATCAAGATCGTGGATCAAGATCGTGGCGCGTACGCAAAGACGTCGGCACGCATTTGATGGGCATCCATCCCCGCTTCAACCAACGCATCCAGCGTGCCGTAGACCATGGCCGGTGAGCCGCTGGCATATACGTGCAGCGCTTTCAGATCAGGGAAGTCCTCACACACTGCCTCATGCAACATGCCGCAACGCCCCTGCCAGCCGCATTGATCGCTGACGACTTTATGCAGGAACAGATTGGGCAGTTTCAGCCACTCATCCCAATGTTCGATTTCATAAAAGTCTTCAGGCCGACGCACACCCCAATACAGATGCACCGGATGTTTAAAACCCGCAGCCCGGCAATGTTCGATCAGGCTGTGGATCTGGCCCATGCCGGTGCCGGCGGCAATCAGCACCAGCGGACCGTCCGGCAGTTCCGCCAGATGGGTATCGCCGAACGGCATCTCGATCCGCACCATCGGGTTGCGTTGCAGTTGTTCGATCAGGCTCAGCGCACTGCTTTCGCGCGCCAACACATGAATTTCCAGGTCGCGGCCGGAATGCGGTGCCGAGGCCAGGGAGAAGGCGGATTTCTCGCCGTTTTCACGTTCGATCATCAAATACTGGCCGGCGTGATAACGCGGTGGCTTGCCGGCTGGCGCCCGCAGATGCACGCGAAAGGTATCGCCGCCGACGTCCCTGCATTCAATGACCTGACACGAAAAGCTGCGCACCGGCAGTTCTCCCAGCGCGAGCACGCCATCCCACAGCACGATGCAGTCTTCCAGCGGCTCTGCTATGCAAGTGTAGAACTCGCCATGGTCACGCACACCGCCGTCCTGTTCGACCCGGCCTTCCACCAGCAACGCCGCGCACACGTGACAATTGCCGTTACGACAGCTTTGCGGGCATTCATAGCCCAGGCGCCGCGCGCCATCGAGAATACGCTCGCCGGGCAGAATCTCTAGCACTGCTCCGGAAGGCTGCAAGGTTACACGCATCAATCTATTCCTAACTGATTCCAGATGGCATCGATCCGTTGGGTCACGGCGTCGTCCTTGACGATCACCCGGCCCCACTCGCGAGTGGTTTCGCCCGGCCATTTATGCGTGGCATCGAGCCCCATCTTCGAACCCAGGCCGGAGACCGGCGAGGCGAAGTCGAGGTAGTCGATCGGCGTGTTGTCGATCATCACCGTGTCGCGCTTGGGGTCCATGCGCGTGGTGATGGCCCAGATCACGTCGTTCCAGTCTCGCGCATTGATATCGTCGTCTGTGACGATAACGAACTTGGTGTACATGAACTGTCGCAAAAACGACCAGACACCGAGCATTACCCGCTTGGCGTGGCCCGGATACGACTTCTTCATGGTCACGATGGCCATGCGGTACGAGCAACCTTCCGGCGGCAAGTAGAAGTCGGTGATTTCCGGGAACTGCTTCTGCAGGATCGGCACGAACACTTCGTTCAGCGCCACGCCGAGAATCGCCGGTTCATCCGGCGGACGGCCGGTGTAGGTGCTGTGGTAGATCGGTTTGATCCGATGGGTAATGCGCTCGACGGTGAACACCGGAAAGCTGTCGACTTCGTTGTAGTAGCCAGTGTGGTCGCCGTAAGGGCCTTCGTCTGCCATCTCGCCCGGATGGATCACGCCTTCAAGGATGATCTCGGCGGTGGCCGGCACTTGCAGGTCGTTGCCGCGGCACTTCACCAGTTCGGTGCGGTTGCCGCGCAGCAGACCGGCGAAGGCGTATTCGGAGAGGCTGTCCGGTACCGGCGTCACGGCGCCAAGGATGGTCGCCGGGTCAGCGCCCAGGGCCACGGAGACCGGGAACGGCTGGCCGGGATGCTTTTCGCACCACTCACGGTAATCCAGCGCGCCGCCCCGGTGGCTCAGCCAGCGCATGATGACCTTGTTGCGGCCAATCACTTGCTGACGGTAGATGCCGAGGTTCTGGCGGTCTTTGTTCGGACCTTTGGTGACGGTCAGGCCCCAGGTGATCAGCGGGCCGACGTCGCCGGGCCAGCAGGTCTGCACCGGCAGCATCGCCAGATCGACGTCGTCGCCTTCGATGACCACTTCCTGGCACACCGCGTCTTTCACGACTTTCGGCGCCATCGCAATGATCTTGCGGAAGATCGGCAGCTTGGACCAGGCGTCCTTCAAGCCCTTCGGCGGCTCGGGCTCTTTGAGGAAGGCCAGCAGCTTGCCGATCTCGCGCAGCTCGCTGACCGCCTCGGCGCCCATGCCCATCGCCACCCGCTCGGGGGTGCCGAACAGGTTGCCGAGCACCGGAATGTCGTAGCCGGTCGGGTTTTCGAACAACAGCGCCGGGCCTTTTGCCCGAAGCGTGCGATCACAGACTTCGGTCATCTCCAGCACTGGAGAGACGGGGATCTGGATGCGTTTCAACTCTCCGCGCTGCTCAAGCTGCTGCACGAAATCCCGAAGATCCTTGAATTTCATTGACGATGGCACCCCTAAAATAGGCGTACATCCTACCTGCTCTGCCGCCCGCTGGCAGCTTATCGCTGCTTACTTGGCCGCATTTGCGTTGCCATTGCCCAGTGTCGTGCGGGCTTGCAAGCGCTTGAACAGCGGCTCAAGCACCGGCGCGATAAAGCGCGCACCGACTTCCGACAGGTGATTGTCGTCGGTATACAGCGAATGACCGTCGAGTTGGGCGCGGCACAAGCCCGCGTGATCGCACAGCAATGGCGCCGGATCAACCACGGTCACGCCGGGGTTCGCCGCCGCTATCTGCGCGAACAGTTGGCTGATGAACGCCTGGCGCTTGAAGTGCTCAGCCACTGCTAAACCGACGTCATCGGTCGGACGATGCAGCATGGCCAGGCGGCTGAGGCGGTAAGGCGGGCTGAAGGGTTGCAACGGCGCTTCCTTGATCAGCCAGACGCGATGCCCGCCATTGCGCAATTGCCGGATGGTCGCCTGCAACCCTTCCGCCAGTTGCTGCTCGGCATTGGCCCTTTCGTAACGACCATGGGCATCTTTCAGTGCATGCCCGAGATCGCCTTTCGCATCACCATAGAGATACAGGCTCCAGCGCGCGACAAGCACCACATCGCCCACCGACTGCGGCTTCAACTCCTGCTCGACCCGGCGATTGAAACGGGCGCACCGTTGATCGTGCTCAAGCCCTTCCACCGGGAGGCAGCCCGTGGAGCTGGCGAGAATCACGCTGACGCCATGCTTCTGCGCCCCCTCATCGAATACCGGAATCAGCGCGGTGGCGTGACTGTCGCCCCAGACCAGCACCCGTGACGACAACGCCGGCGCCCCGTAGTGACAGAAGAGCTTGTCGTCAGGGGTTTTGTCGTCGGCTAAACAGCGCATCAGTTCCGGACGCCATTCCTTCGCCTTGGCGTACTGCAACGCTTGATCGGACAGGCGCGAAGGCAAGCCATGGGTCCAGCGCAACGTTTGCCCGGCCAGCCCCAGCACCAGTACACCGACGCCCGCCGCCACCAGCATCTGCCGACGCCCCGCCAGCAGCCGTCGTTCACGGAACGGCGTCTCGACAAATTTCCACGACAAGTAGCCCAGCACCAGGGTGAGCAGAATCAAGCCGGCAATATCAAACGGGCCGGGCTCCTCGACACTGGCGTAACTGGCGAAGACAAACACCGGCCAATGCCACAGGTACCAGGAATAGGAAATCAGCCCGACGCCGACCAGTACGCGACTGGCCAGCAGCCCCCCGACCAGGGTCTGCCGATGGCCGTTGGCCCAGATCAGTGCAACCACGCCCAAGGTCGGCAACAACGCCGCGACACCGGGGAATGGCGTGCTTTTGTCGTAACCTACTATCGCCAGCAGAATCAACCCGAACCCGGCCAGGCTGACCACTTGAGCCCCGGCGGTGGTCAGGCGCCATTGGCTTCTGGGCGCCACGGCCAGCATGGCGCCGGCCAACAACTCCCAGGCGCGCATCGGCAACAGGAAAAACGCTTTCTCAGGGTGATGCGCAACGGCCCACACACTGAGCCCGAAAGACACCAGCAATACGGCGAACAGCGCCAGACGCCAGGCTTTCAGGCGACTCGACAACAGCGTCAGCAACAGCGGGAAAACGATATAGAACTGCTCTTCAACCGCCAGCGACCAGGTATGCAGCAACGGCTTGAGGTCGGAAGCAACGTCAAAGTAGCCGTCCTGACGCATGAACAGGATGTTGGAGACAAACATCACCTGGTAACGCACCGAGCGCCCCAGTTCTTCATAGTCCTTGGGCGCTAACAGAAACCAGCCCACCGCCAGCACGGCAATGATCATGGCAAACAGCGCGGGGAGGATTCGCCGGGCACGGCGGGCCCAGAAGTCGACAAAGCTGAAACGCCCGGCCTGACGCTGGTTCCAGATGATCGAGGTGATCAGGTAGCCGGAAATCACAAAGAAGATGTCCACGCCGACGAACCCGCCGGTAAACCCTGGAACGCCAAAATGGAACAGCACCACGGCAATCACGGCGATTGCGCGTAAACCGTCGATATCCCTTCGATAAGCAAGCGTGCTCATAAACAGTAAGGCCAGTCAGTTGATTGTTTTTACGATCGTTTTTTTGTTTTCTAACTGACCGGAGTTAATCACAAACCTCCCATTTTTCTGGCAAAAAAAATGGCGCCCCGAAGGACGCCATTTTAAGCGGATGTAAAAACCGCCTTACTTACGCTTCATCGACAAGAAGAACTCGTCGTTGGTCTTGGTCGTTTTCAGCTTGTCGACCAGGAACTCGATGGCCGCAATTTCGTCCATCGGGTGCAGCAGCTTGCGCAGAATCCACATGCGCTGCAACTCGTCGTCGGCCGTCAGCAACTCTTCGCGGCGGGTGCCGGAACGGTTGATATTGATGGCCGGGAAGACGCGTTTTTCAGCGATACGACGGTCCAGAGGCAGTTCCATGTTGCCGGTGCCTTTGAATTCTTCGTAGATCACTTCGTCCATCTTCGAGCCGGTTTCAACCAGCGCGGTGGCGATGATGGTCAGCGAACCGCCTTCCTCGATGTTCCGCGCGGCGCCGAAGAAACGTTTCGGTTTCTCCAGTGCGTGGGCATCGACACCACCGGTGAGTACTTTGCCGGAGCTCGGGATCACGGTGTTGTAGGCACGAGCCAAACGGGTGATGGAATCGAGCAGGATCACCACGTCTTTCTTGTGTTCGACCAGGCGCTTGGCCTTCTCGATCACCATTTCTGCAACCTGCACGTGGCGGGTTGGCGGCTCATCGAACGTCGAGGCAACCACTTCGCCGCGCACGGTGCGCTGCATTTCGGTCACTTCTTCCGGACGTTCATCGATCAGCAATACGATCAGGTGAACTTCAGGGTTGTTACGAGCGATGTTGGCGGCGATGTTCTGCAGCATGATCGTTTTACCGGCTTTCGGCGGTGCAACGATCAGACCGCGCTGGCCTTTGCCGATCGGGGCGCACAGGTCGATGACACGACCGGTCAAGTCTTCGGTGGAACCGTTGCCGGCTTCCATCTTCATGCGCACGGTCGGGAACAGCGGGGTCAGGTTCTCGAAGAGAATCTTGTTTTTCGCGTTCTCGGGACGATCGTAGTTGATCGTGTCGACCTTGAGCAGCGCGAAATAACGCTCGCCTTCCTTCGGAGGGCGGATCTTGCCAACGATGGTGTCACCGGTGCGCAAGTTGAAGCGACGGATCTGGCTCGGCGAGACGTAGATATCGTCTGGGCCGGCGAGATAGGAAGCGTCAGCGGAGCGCAGGAAGCCGAAGCCGTCCTGGAGAATCTCCAGCACGCCATCACCGGAGATTTCCTCGCCGCTTTTCGCGTGCTTTTTGAGCAGGGAGAAAATCACGTCCTGCTTGCGCGAACGGGCCATATTTTCTATGCCCATCTGTTCGGCCAATTCGAGCAGTTCGGTAATCGGCTTTTGCTTGAGTTCAGTCAGATTCATATAGGAATGACGTAATCATTTATGGAGGGGGGGAAATTAAGCTTTTGGCTTAATGAGGCCGCGCCGCAGAGAAGGCGACAGGATCGCGTACTTATTCGAAAAGGAGTGCGTCGGCGACGGCTAGCAGGGGGCAATGGAGAAACCAGTGCGGGGCCGAATGTACCACCTGAGTTTCGGAGCGTCTAGCCCTCAATAACGAAAAGGCCCCGCATTATGCGGGGCCTTTTCATGACGCTTTATAACAACGCTTAAATGTTGGCGTCGAGGAAGGCCGCCAGTTGCGACTTCGACAGTGCGCCGACCTTGGTCGCTTCAACGTTGCCGTTCTTGAACAGCATCAGAGTCGGGATACCACGCACGCCATGCTTGGCCGGGGTTTCCTGGTTCTCGTCGATGTTCAGCTTGGCAACGGTCAGTTTGCCTTTGTAGGTTTCAGCAATTTCGTCCAGGACAGGAGCGATCATTTTGCAAGGGCCGCACCATTCAGCCCAGTAGTCGACCAGTACAGCGCCTTCGGCCTTGAGGACGTCGACGTCGAAGCTAGCGTCGGTGACGTGTTTGATAAGATCGCTGCTCATGGAAGTCTCCAGGTTGTAAGCAAAAAAACGTGGCCCATCATAGCCGCCCTTCCCTCGTTCAGGAAGGTGCAGTTGATTGAGTCTCGCTATGGTGGCGCATGACTTTGGGTATAGCTCAAGTCACGGGGTGGCGGGAGCGACGAAGGCAATTCCGGTACGCAGGGCTGCATTGCGTACATGTTCCTGCATGGCTTTCTGCGCCGCGCCGGACGAACGCCGGGCTAGCGCACGGAGGATTTTGCGGTGTTCCTGCCAGGTTTCCATGGCGCGTTCGGCCCGGATGAACGGTAGCTTCTGGCTCTCCAGAAAGATGTCGGCGCTGGCCGTGAGGATGCTCAGCATCGCCTGATTACCGCTGGCCAGCAGGATGCGTCGGTGAAAATCGAAATCCAGTCGTGCCGCCGCCTCGAAGTCGCCTGCCTTCAATTCGTTGCGCATGGCGGCCACGTTGTCTTCCAGCGTATCGAGCTCGTGAGTGCTCAGGGTCACCGCGGCCAAACCGGCGGCAAAACCTTCCAGGGCATAACGCAACTGGAAAATATCCAACGGCGATGCCTGGGCTGCGAAGGGCCAGCTCAGTGCCGCATCGCCGCGCGGCAAATCCACCGGCGACTGCACGAATACGCCCTTGCCCGGCTGGATGCTGATCACGCCCAACGCACTCAACGACGACAGCGCCTCACGCAGGGACGCCCGACTCACCCCCAATTGCACCGCCAGATCTCGCTGCGAAGGCAAGGCATCGCCCGGCGCGAAACCCTGTTCGGTGATCAGTTTACGGATGGCTTGCAGCGCCACTTCAGGTACGGCTCTGGAAATCAAATTCATGGTTTTTTCAGACGAACCAGGACAATGAGCGGCTAGTTGTAAAGCTATTCGCAGCCCTCGGCAAGTCGTGCCCCATGGGGGTTCGGCACGTTTCACGGATGCGCCATGAGGGTGCGAAACGCCCATTCACTGTTCAGACCAGTAAGACCGAAAGAATCCAGTAAAACCGTGGCCTGCGGCCCCCAAATCCGCTTCTTGGCATGGCCCGTGCTCTGTCGATCCGCAGAATTCATTCCTCGTCGATTCGGAGATTCGCCATGACCCTGCGTTACAGCGCCCTTCTCACTGCCCTGTTTGCCAGCCTGATGTTGAGCCAGGCACCCGCTCACGCCGACGGCCTGGAGGATGTAGTCAAACGCGGCGTCCTCAAGGTCGCCGTGCCTCAGGACTTTCCGCCGTTCGGCTCGGTCGGCCCGGACATGAAACCCCGAGGCCTCGACATCGACACCGCCAAACTGCTGGCCGAGCAACTCAAGGTCAAACTTGAACTGACCCCGGTCAACAGCACCAACCGCATTCCATTCCTGACCACCGGCAAGGTCGACCTGGTGATCTCCAGCCTGGGCAAGAACCCCGAGCGCGAGAAAGTCATCGACTTCTCCAGCGCCTATGCGCCGTTCTACCTCGCCGTGTTCGGTCCGCCGGATGCCGACATCAAAGGCCTGGACGACCTCAAGGGTAAAACCATCAGCGTCACCCGGGGCGCCATCGAAGACATCGAGCTGACCAAAGTCGCTCCCGAAGGTGTGACCATCAAACGCTTCGAAGACAACAACTCGACCATTGCCGCCTACATCGCCGGGCAAGTCGACCTCATCGCCAGCGGCAACGTGGTGATGGTCGCGATCAGCGAGAAAAACCCTAAACGCATTCCAGCGTTGAAAGTGAAGCTCAAGGACTCGCCGGTCTATGTCGGCGTGAACAAGAACGAGCCGGCGCTGTTGGGCAAGGTCAATCAGATCCTCGCCACCGCCAAAACCGACGGCGCACTGGAGAAAAACTCCCAGACCTGGCTGAAAGAGCCATTGCCGGCCGACCTCTGATCGTCGCTCGGGAGATTTGATATGGCCTATCAGTTCGACTTTCTGCCGGTGGTGCAAAACACCGATCTGCTACTGCGCGGCGCCTTATTCACCCTTGAACTGACGGCCATCGGCGCGGTGCTGGGTGTGGGGCTGGGCATCGTCGGGGCGCTGGTGCGGGCGTGGAACATTCGCCCGTTCTCGGCGATCTTCGGGGTCTACGTCGAGTTGATCCGCAATACGCCGTTTCTGGTGCAGCTGTTTTTCATTTTCTTCGGCTTGCCGTCGCTGGGAGTACAGATTTCCGAATGGCAGGCGGCGGTGCTGGCGATGGTGATCAACCTCGGTGCCTACTCGACCGAAATCATCCGCGCCGGTATCCAGGCGATCCCCCGAGGACAGCTGGAAGCCGCAGCGGCCTTGGCGATGAGTCGATTCGAAGCGTTCCGCCACGTGGTGCTGCTGCCAGCGCTGGGCAAGGTCTGGCCGGCCCTGAGCAGCCAGATCATCATCGTCATGCTCGGCTCGGCGGTCTGTTCGCAAATCGCCACCGAAGAATTGAGCTTTGCCGCCAACTTCATTCAGTCACGCAACTTCCGCGCCTTTGAAACCTATGCCCTGACCACGCTGCTGTACCTGTGCATGGCGCTGCTGATCCGCCAACTGCTGAACTGGATCGGCCGTCGCTACATATCAAGGAGCAGCCAATGAGCGATTTCACCTTCTGGGACGTCGTGCGCAACCTGCTCACCGGCCTGCAGTGGACCCTGGCGTTATCGCTGGTGGCGTTTATCGGCGGCGGGCTGATCGGCTTGCTGATCATGGTCATGCGCATCTCGAAAAAGCCTCTGCCGCGTAACATTGCCCGCACTTACATCGAGCTGTTCCAGGGTACGCCGCTGTTGATGCAGCTGTTTCTGGTGTTTTTCGGCGTGGCGCTGGCCGGTGTGGAGATTTCGCCGTGGATGGCGGCGGCGCTGGCCCTGACGCTGTTCACCAGCGCCTATCTGGCGGAGATCTGGCGCGGCTGCGTCGATTCGATTCCCAATGGTCAGTGGGAAGCCTCGTCAAGCCTGGCGCTCAACCCGCTGGAGCAACTGCGCTACGTGATTCTGCCGCAAGCGCTGCGGATCGCCGTGGCACCCACCGTGGGCTTCTCGGTGCAAGTGGTCAAAGGCACCGCCGTGACCTCGATCATCGGTTTCACCGAACTGACCAAGACCGGCGGCATGCTCGCCAACGCGACGTTCGAACCCTTCATGGTCTACGGCCTCGTCGCCCTCGGCTACTTCCTGCTTTGCTATCCCTTGTCCCTCAGTGCGCGCTACCTGGAAAGGAGACTGCATGCCTCTGCTTAGAATTTCGGCCCTGCATAAATATTACGGCGACCACCATGTGCTCAAAGGCATCGACCTGAGCGTCGAGGAAGGCCAGGTGGTGGCGATCATCGGCCGCAGCGGCTCGGGCAAATCCACCTTGCTGCGCACCCTCAACGGCCTGGAGTCGATCAACGACGGCGTAATTGAGGTCGACGGCGAATACCTCGATGCCGCTCGCGCCGATTTGCGCACCTTGCGGCAGAAAGTCGGGATGGTGTTCCAGCAGTTCAACCTGTTCCCGCACCTGACCGTGGGCGAGAACGTGATGCTCGCGCCGCAAGTGGTGCAAAAAGTGCCGAAGGCCAAAGCGGTCGAGCTGGCGCGGGAGATGCTGGAGCGGGTCGGGCTGGGCGAGAAGTTTGATGCCTTCCCGGACCGGCTGTCGGGCGGGCAGCAGCAGCGCGTAGCGATTGCCCGGGCGTTGGCAATGTCTCCCAAAGTCTTGCTGTGCGACGAAATCACGTCAGCGCTGGACCCGGAATTGGTCAATGAAGTGCTGAGCGTGGTCCGGCAACTGGCCAAGGAAGGCATGACACTGATCATGGTCACCCATGAAATGCGCTTTGCCCGGGAGGTGGGGGATAAGTTGGTGTTCATGCATCAGGGCAAGGTGCATGAGGTGGGGGATCCGAAGATTCTGTTTGCGAACCCGCAGACGGCGGAGCTGGCGAACTTCATCGGCACAGTTGAAGCAGCAGGCTAACCCTTTTGTGGCGAGGGAGCTTGCTCCCGCTGGGCTGCGCAGCGGCCCTAAAAACTATCACCTCGTTTTCACTGGATCGCATGTGCAGGTTTTGCGACTGCTGCGCAGTCGAGCGGGAGCAAGCTCCCTCGCCACAGGAACTCATGCCGTCCGTGCTCTGGATCAAGGCTTTGAACGCTGCGCGTTGGCGGCAGCGTTTGATCGTGGCAGGATGTCGAGGTTATCGACCGAGACCCCATGACCATGCCGCAATCCCAAGCCAAGAATCTGTCCCTGATCGCCGCAATCGACCTGGGCTCCAACAGCTTTCACATGGTCGTGGCCAAGGCCCAGAACGGCGAAATCCGTATTCTCGAGCGCCTCGGGGAGAAAGTTCAGCTGGCCGCCGGCATCGACGAAGAGCGTCAGCTCAACGAAGAATCCATGCAGCGCGGGCTCGATTGCCTGAAGCGTTTTGCCCAACTGATCAACGGTATGCCGCCCGGTGCCGTGCGGATCGTCGGCACCAACGCCCTGCGTGAAGCCCGCAACCGCGGTGAATTCATCCGCCGCGCCGAAGAAATCCTCGGCCACTCGGTGGAAGTCATCTCCGGCCGTGAAGAAGCGCGCCTGATCTACCTCGGCGTGTCCCACACCCTCGCCGACACCCCGGGCAAACGCCTGGTGGCCGACATTGGCGGCGGCAGTACCGAATTCATTATCGGCCAGCGCTTCGAACCGCTGCTGCGCGAAAGCCTGCAGATGGGCTGCGTCAGTTATACCCAGCGTTATTTCAAGGATGGCAAGATCACCCCGGCCCGCTACGCCCAGGCGTACACCGCAGCGCGGCTGGAGATCATGAGCATCGAACACGCGCTGCATCGCCTGACCTGGGATGAAGCCATCGGCTCCTCGGGCACCATCCGCGCCATTGGCCTGGCGCTGAAGGCGGGCGGTCATGGCACGGGCGAGGTCAACGCCGAAGGCCTGGCCTGGCTCAAGCGCAAACTGATGAAGCTGGGCGATGTCGAGAAAATCGACTTCGAAGGCATCAAGCCTGACCGCCGCGCGATTTTCCCCGCCGGCCTGGCGATTCTCGAAGCGATCTTCGACGCCCTAGAACTGCAGCGCATGGATCACTGTGAAGGCGCCCTGCGCGAAGGCGTGCTCTATGACCTACTGGGCCGTCATCACCATGAAGACGTCCGTGAGCGCACGCTCAGCTCGCTGATGGAGCGTTATCACGTCGATCTGGAACAAGCGGCGCGGGTCGAGCGCAAAGCCCTGCATGCCTTCGATCAGGTGGCCAAGGATTGGGAACTGGATGACGGCGTCTGGCGCGAACTGCTCGGCTGGGCGGCCAAGGTCCATGAAGTGGGCCTGGACATCGCTCACTATCAATACCACAAGCACGGCGCCTACCTGATCGAGCACTCGGACCTGGCCGGGTTCTCCCGTGAAGACCAACTGATGCTCGCGTTGTTGGTGCGCGGTCACCGACGCAACATTCCCCGGGACCGGTTTGCCGATTTCGGCGAGGACGGGATCAAGCTGATTCGTCTGTGCGTGCTGCTGCGCTTTGCGATCCTGTTCCATCACATCCGTGGCACCCAGGAAATGCCGCAGGTCGTCTTGCACGCCAAACGCGACAGCCTCGATGTGTTGTTCCCTGAAAACTGGCTGGACGAAAACCAACTGACCCAGGCCGACTTCGCTCTCGAAGCGGAATGGCTCACCCGAGTCAGCTTCACGCTGAACGTGCGCTAAAAACCGCAGCGATCACATTCCCTGTGGCGAGGGAGCTTGCTCCCGCTGGGGTGCGAAGCGCCCCCGTCTATCCCTGAAAAGAAGGGGACTGCTACGCAGTCCAGCGGGAGCAAGCTCCCTCGCCACAGGTAGAAAGCTGAAACCAAAAAGGGCGATCCATGTGGATCGCCCTTTTTTTGCCCAACAGAATCTGCGTCAGCGAACGGCGAGAATCGGACTGCCCAGCCGCTCCAGCAAGGTCGCCTGCGCGCTGCGCGGGTTCTGGTTGCCGGTCGGCGTGTTGCGGATGTAGCGACCGTCCGCCTGCAGGCTCCAGCTGTGGGTGTTGTCGGTCAGATAAAGCTCCAGCTCTTTCTTGACCCTCATGATCAGCTTCTTGCCCTCGACCGGGAAGCAAGTCTCTACGCGCTTGTCGAGGTTGCGCTCCATCCAGTCGGCGCTGGACAGGAACATCTGCTCTTCACCGCCATTGAGGAAGTAGAACACCCGGGTGTGCTCCAGGAAACGCCCGATGATCGAGCGCACATGGATGTTGTGCGACACCCCGGCGATACCCGGACGCAGGCAGCACATGCCGCGCACCACCAGATCGATACGCACCCCGGACTGACTGGCCTTGTACAGCGCGCGGATGATCTTCGGATCGGTCAGCGAGTTGAATTTGGCGATGATGTGCGCCGGTTTGCCATCGAGGGCGAACTGGGTTTCCCGGGCAATCATGTCGAGCATGCCCTTCTTCAACGTGAATGGCGCGTGCAGCAGCTTCTTCATGCGCAGGGTTTTCCCCATGCCGATGAGCTGGCTGAACAGTTTGCCGACGTCTTCGCACAAGGCGTCGTCCGAGGTCAGCAAGCTGTAGTCGGTGTACAAGCGGGCGTTGGCCGCGTGGTAGTTGCCGGTACCCAAGTGGGCGTAACGCACGATCTCGCCGGCTTCGCGACGCAGAATCAGCATCATCTTGGCGTGGGTCTTGAAGCCCACAACGCCGTAAATCACCACCGCACCGGCCGCTTGCAGACGGCTGGCCAGTTGCAGGTTGGACTCTTCGTCGAAGCGCGCACGCAACTCGATCACCGCGGTGACTTCCTTGCCGTTACGCGCGGCATCCACCAGCGCATCGACAATTTCCGAGTTGGCGCCGGAGCGGTACAGGGTCTGGCGGACCGCCAATACATGCGGGTCCTTCGCGGCCTGGCGCAACAGGTCGACCACGGGAGTGAAGGACTCGAACGGGTGCAGCAGCAGAATGTCCTGCTTGCTGATCACGCTGAAGATGTTCTCGCTGTTCTGCAGCAGTTTCGGGATCTGCGGGGTGAACGGCGTGTATTGCAGCGCTCGCTGACTGTCCAGGCCGGTGATGCTGAACAGGCGGGTCAGGTTGACCGGACCGTTGACCTGATACAGCTCGGTCTCGTGCAGGTTGAACTGCTTGAGCAAGTAGTCGGACAGGTGTTTCGGGCACGTGTCGGCCACTTCCAGGCGCACCGCGTCACCGTAGCGACGGGAGAACAGCTCGCCGCGCAGGGCGCGGGCCAGGTCTTCCACGTCTTCGGTATCGACCGCGAGGTCAGCGTTTCGGGTCAGGCGGAACTGGTAGCAGCCCTTGACCTTCATGCCCTGGAACAGGTCATCGGCGTGCGCGTGGATCATCGACGACAGGAATACATAGTTGTCGCCCGAGCCGCCCACTTCTTCCGGCAACTTGATCACGCGCGGCAGCAAGCGTGGCGCGGGGATGATCGCCAGACCGGAATCGCGACCGAAGGCGTCGATGCCTTCGAGCTCGACGATGAAGTTCAGGCTCTTGTTCACCAGCAACGGGAACGGGTGCGTCGGGTCGAGGCCGATCGGGGTGATGATCGGCGCAATCTCGTCGCGGAAATAGCGGCGCACCCAGGTCTTGATCTTGGTGGTCCAGTGACGCCGACGGATGAAGCGGACCTGATGTTTTTCCAGTTCCGGCAACAGAATGTCATTGAGGATCGCGTACTGACGGTCGACGTGACCGTGTACCAGCTCGCTGATGCGGGCCAGGGCCTGATGCGGTTGCAGACCATCGGCACCGGCCTGCTCACGGGCGAAGGTGATCTGCTTCTTCAGGCCAGCCACGCGAATCTCGAAGAACTCGTCCAGGTTGCTGGAGAAGATCAGCAGGAACTTCAGCCGCTCCAGCAACGGGTAGGACTCATCCAGCGCCTGTTCCAGCACGCGGATGTTGAACTGCAGTTGCGAGAGCTCGCGATGGATATACAGGCTGCTGTCATCCAGACCGGGAATCGCAATCGCTGGCGCCGCTGTTGCGGTTTCGGTCACCGCCGCGGGTGGAGCGGGTTCCAGCTCCGGCGGCGTCTCGGCGATTTGCTCGACCACGGGTTGAGCTTCTTTTACGGCAACTTCAGTGAGTCCTTCGGTATTCATGGAATGTTCCTGGGAGGGCTATTTCTGCTCTCGTAACAATTGAGCGGCGCGCACGGCAAAGTAAGTCAGGATGCCATCAGCCCCTGCACGTTTGAAAGCGGTCAGGGATTCGAGGATAACCCCTTCGCTCAACCAGCCATTCTGGATGGCCGCCATGTGCATGGCGTATTCACCGCTGACCTGATAAACAAAGGTCGGCACTTTAAATTCTTCTTTGACCTGGTAAAGGATGTCCAGATACGGCATGCCTGGCTTGACCATGACCATGTCCGCGCCTTCTGACAAGTCCGCCGCCACTTCGTGCAGGGCTTCGTTGCTGTTGGCCGGGTCCATCTGATAGGAGGCCTTGTTGGCCTTGCCCAGGTTCAGCGCCGAACCTACCGCATCGCGGAACGGGCCGTAATAGGCGCTCGCGTACTTGGCAGAGTAAGCCATGATCCGCACGTTGACGTGATCGGCCAGCTCCAGCGCTTCGCGGATGGCCTGGATGCGACCGTCCATCATGTCCGACGGGGCCACCACCTGTGCGCCGGCCTCGGCGTGGGATAGCGCCTGCTTGACCAGGGCATCGACGGTAATGTCGTTCTGCACGTAGCCCTCTTCGTCGAGAATGCCGTCCTGGCCGTGGGTGGTGAACGGGTCCAGAGCGACGTCAGTGATCACACCCAGTTCCGGGAACTGCGCACGCAAGGCGCGGGTGGCGCGTTGGGCGATGCCGTTCGGGTTCCAGGCTTCAGCGGCGTCCAGGGACTTGAGCTCCGGGGGCGTGACCGGGAACAACGCCACTGCCGGAATCCCCAGTTCGACCCACTTGGCCGCTTCTTCGAGCAACAGATCGATGGTCAGACGCTCAACCCCCGGCATCGACGCGACTGCTTCGCGACGGTTTTCACCGTCCAGCACGAACACCGGCAGGATCAGATCGTCGACGGTCAGAACGTTTTCACGGACCAGTCGACGCGAAAAATCATCACGGCGATTGCGACGCAGGCGGGTTGCAGGAAACAAACGGTTGGCGGGGGTAAAGCTCACGGCAGACTCCTGAGCCCGCTGGCGTGCGAGCGTGACAGTTATAAGCGGCCATTATGACCGTGGTATTACAGTTATGTGCACCCCTGCGGCAGGTAGTCGCATTCCATTGTCCTTGTAGGAAATGTTCACGTCGAGACACATTTGGACACTTTCATGAATGTTCACGAAGGGTTAGGCTGCGCGTTCATTTCGCCAGCATCCAGACAATGCTCCAACAATTTCTTCAGGAATTCGGCTACTTCGCCCTCTTTCTCGGCACGTTCTTCGAAGGCGAAACCATCCTGGTGCTCGCAGGCTTCCTCGCGTTCCGCGGATACATGGACATCAAGATCGTCACGATCGTGGCGTTCTGTGGCAGTTATGCCGGCGATCAGCTGTGGTATTTCCTCGGGCGAAAACACGGTCGCAAATTGCTGGCGCGCAAACCACGCTGGCAACTGATGGGTGACCGGGCGCTGGAACATATCCGCAAACACCCGGACATCTGGGTGCTGAGTTTCCGCTTCGTCTATGGATTGCGCACGGTCATGCCGGTGGCGATCGGCCTGTCGGGATATCCGCCGGGGCGTTATCTGCTGCTCAACGGGATTGGTGCTGCGATCTGGGCGACCGCACTGGCCGCAGCGGCGTATCACTTCGGCGCGGTGCTTGAGGGCATGCTGGGCAGCGTCAAGAAGTACGAGCTGTGGGTGCTTGGTGCCCTGCTGGTACTGGGCCTGGGCTTGTGGCTGCGCCGGCGTTTCAAGAATGCCCGTCTGGCGAAGAAGATCTACGCCGACGAGCAAGCCGAGCTGGCCAAGGCCGCCGAGACTAAGACGCCAACCGAGTGAAGCGGTCCCTGCAACAGTAGAGACCAATGCCGCTGAGCAGGCTGTAGCTGAACAGGCCGATCCAGCCCACTGCGCTGGCCGGCCACAGCCCGACTACCGGCGCCAGCCACACCAGCGGCACATTCGATGCCAGGCGCAGCAGCTCCAGTTTCAACGCCTGCGGGCGATTCTCCAGGGCCATGCCCAACGTAAACAAGCCGAACGCCACTGCGCCCCAGCCCAACACCAGCGCGGCAGTCGGCAAACGTGGCTCGAGGTTCATCAAATAGCTGCCCAGCGCGATGTAAACGCAGAACTGCAACGCCACATACACCTGCTGACGCCCGTCCAGCGGCACCTCGAATTTGCGGAACTGACTCAGGTCCGGTTTGTTCATCGGGTACTTGGCCGCCACATCCGCCGGCCGCCAGCCGGTGCGCATGAACCAGATCCGCAGCTTGTCCCATGTGCTTTCAGCCCGTCGCGCGTCATCCCAAAGCTGTGCGTAAAACTGCACGTTCGCCCACAACGGATTCCAGCTTGCCAACGGCGTGGTCACGCCGAAAATCACCGGCTCGTTGTCGTCCTCTTCCTGGAACGAGCCAAATAGACGGTCCCAAATAATGAACACCCCGCCGTAGTTGCGATCCATGTAGAGAGCGTTCTGTGCATGGTGAGCCCGATGATTGGACGGCGTGACAAAGAACCACTCGAACCAGCCGAGCTTGGGAATGTGTTTGGTATGCACCCAGAACTGATAGAGCAAGTTGAGTGCGGCAACGCTGATGAACACCAGCAACGGCACGCCGAGCACCGCCATCGGCAGGTAGAAAATCCAGCTCAGCAGAAAGCCGGTACTGGTCTGGCGCAGGGCCGTGGAGAGGTTGTAGTCCTCACTCTGGTGATGCACCGAGTGCGCGGCCCAGAGGATGTTGCGCTCATGGCCCATACGGTGCAGCCAGTAGTAGCAGAAGTCATAGAGGACGAAGGCAAACATCCAGACCCAGACGCTGTCGGCCGACAGTTCGAACAGCGCCAGGTGCTGGAGGGCAAACGCATAGGTCACCAGGCCGACGCCTTTGGTCAACAGGCCGGTAGTGGTCGACAACACCCCGGTGCTGATGCTGTTGATCGCGTCCGCCAGCCGATAATTGCTCAACCCGCGCCAGCGGTCCGCCAGCAGCTCGACGGCAATCAGCACAAAGAAAAACGGCACCGCATACAGAATGAAGTCCATTGACGCGCCCTGATCGGAATCTTGAGGACAGATGCTAGGTGTAGCCGCGAATTAACCCTATGGCAACGAGTGACAAATTAGTGGACATTTAACGCCATGAATCTGGAGAAAAACCCATGAGCAAAAAAATTGCAGTGATCCTTTCCGGCTGTGGCGTGTACGACGGCGCCGAGATCCACGAAAGCGTGATTACCTTGCTGCGCCTGGACCAGCGTGGCGCCGAGGTGCAGTGCTTTGCCCCCAATATCTCGCAATTGCATGTGATCAATCACCTGACCGGCGACGAAATGCCCGAGTCACGCAACGTGCTGGTGGAATCGGCGCGGATCGCCCGGGGCAACATCAAGGACATTCGTGAGGCCAGCGTCGAAGACTTCGACGCGCTGATCGTGCCGGGTGGGTTTGGCGCGGCCAAGAACCTGTCGAACTTCGCCATCGAAGGCGCCGGTTGCACCGTCCAACCGGACGTCCTGGCGTTGACCGAAGCGTTTGCCGAAGCGGGCAAACCGGTGGGGTTGATGTGCATTTCGCCGGCGCTGGCGGCGAAAATCTATGGGCCGGGTGTGACTTGCACCATTGGCAACGACGCCGATACCGCCACCGCCATGAACAAGATGGGCGCCACTCACCAGGATTGCGCAGTGAGCGACATCGTCGAAGACAAGGCGCGCAAACTGGTCTGCACCCCGGCTTATATGCTGGCCCAGAGCATCAGCGAAGCCGCCTCGGGGATCAACAAACTGGTCGACCGTGTCCTCGAACTGACCCACGAAAACGACGCTTAACGCGGTCAAATTGTGGGAGTGAGCCTGCTCGCGCCCACCTTTGATTTGAGTAAGGCTCAGGCTTTACGGGTCAGCCGAGTGAGTATCCGGTCAAGCGCATTGGCGAACGCCTGCTTCTCGCGCTCACCAAACGGCGCCGGCCCGCCACTCATCTGGCCTTGTTCACGCAGATCGGTGAACAGGTTACGCACTGCCAACCGATCGCCCATGTTCTGCGCATCGAATTCCTTGCCCCGCGGGTCCAGCGCTGAAACGCCGTTTTTCACCAGCCGATCGGCCAGCGGCACATCGCTGCAAATCACCAGTTCACCTGGCACCGCGTGTTCCACCAGATAGTCATCGGCGGCATCCGGGCCGCTGGGCACAACGATCAGCTTCACCAGAGCCAGGCCAGGTTTGATCTGTGGCTGCCCCGCCACCAGCACCACTTCGAACTGGCGCTTGAGGGCGAACTTCACCACCAGATCCTTCGCCGCCCGTGGGCAGGCGTCGGCATCGATCCATACGCGCATTATGTTTCCCTCCGTTAAAAGCTTCGCGGGCAAGCCTCGCTCCTACAGGATTCGCGCGTTATTTGGGGCCGCGTACAACCTGTAGGAGCGAGGCTTGCCCGCGAATATGAGCGCAGCGAATGCTCTTAAGAAACCTGCACCCGCCGCTTCTCCGCCATCCAGCTACGGCCATACAGCACCACAATCGCAACGATCGCCAAGCACTGGGCACTCAGCGAATACGCATCCGCGTGGATCCCCAGCCAGTCGAAGTCAAAGAACGGCACCGGCCGGGTGCCGAAGATTCCGGCTTCCTGCAACGCCTTCACGCCATGCCCGGCGAACACCACCGACAGCGCGCAGAGCAAACCGGCGTTGATGCTGAAGAACAACGACAGCGGCAGTTTTTGCGAGCCACGCAGGATCACCCACGCCAGCCCGACCAGCAACACCAGCGCCGTTGCACCACCGGCCAACACTGCGTTATGCCCCGCAGGCCCCGCCTGCAGCCACAGGGTTTCGTAGAACAGAATCACCTCAAACAGCTCGCGATACACCGAGAAAAACGCCAGCGTCGCAAAGCCGAAGCGTCCGCCGCCGCCCACCAGGCTGCTCTTGATGTAATCCTGCCAGGCTGCCGCGTGACGACGGTCGTGCATCCACACGCCCAGCCAGAGCACCATGACGGCGGCAAACAACGCCGTCGCACCTTCCAGCAATTCACGCTGCGAACCGCTGACATCAATCACATAGGCCGCCAGTGCCCAGGTCGCCAGACCCGCCAACAACGCCAGGCCCCAACCGACGTTGACGCTGCGAACCGCCGATTGCTGGCCGGTATTGCGCAGGAACGCCAGGATCGCCGCCAGCACCAGAATCGCTTCGAGGCCTTCACGCAGCAAAATCAGCAAACCGGAGATGTAGCTCAAGGACCAGCTCAAGCCGTCGCTGCCCAGCAGCCCGGCGGACTCCTTCAACTTGGCCTTGGCCGCGTCCAGACGCTGCTGGGCCTGGGCCACCGGAAAACCGTCCTGCAACGATTGACGGTACGCCATCAGGGACTTTTCGGTGTCCTTGCGCACGTTGGCGTCGACGTTGTCCAGCGAGCTCTCGACCAGTTCGAAGCCTTCAAGATACGCCGCTACCGACAAGTCATAGGCTTGATCATGATCACCGGCACGGTAGGCCGCGAGGCTCTTGTCCAGGGTGGCGGCGGTGTAGTCGAGCAACTGCGCCGGGCCGCGCTTGACCTGCGGCGGTTGCGCCCGCTGCGCACGGAACGTCGCGGCGGCTTGCGGGCCATCGGCGGCCTGCACTTCGGCTGGCGTCTGACGAGCGAGGTCGGCGATGTTGTAGGTCTTTTCGGATGTGGCGGCGGCCGGATCGGCGCTGAAACCGGCGATGTAGGTTGCCAGGTCCCAACGCTGGCGATCGTCCAGTTGATCGGCGAAGGCCGGCATGTCCGTGCCTTCGACGCCCAGGCCCACTGTGGTGTAGATCGCGTACAGACTCAGGTGATCCAGGCGCGCCGTGTCACGCAGATTGGCTGGCGGCGGCGTCAGACCGACACCCGCCGGGCCGTCACCGGCCCCCGTATCGCCGTGGCAGACCGAGCAATGCTGGGCGTAAAGCGGTGCACCACGGGTCGGATCCGGGGTAATGATCGGCGCCTGACTGACTTCATAGGCCACGGCCAGTTTCGCGCCGAGTTGCCGAGCCTGACGGGCCACGTCCGCGCCGTCCTGACGGGCATCGATTGCATTGCGCAACGTGCTGACGCCCTGCTCCAGCCCGGCTTTTTCAGGTTTGGCCGGCATCGCGGCGATCAAGCCTTGCAAGACCTTGATGAATTCCAGTTGCTCGCGGTATTCGGACTCGTCGACGACCTTGCCCGCTTGCACCGTCTGCGGGTAATCCGCACCGATGTAATCGAGCAAATGCAGGGCTTGCGGCGCGCCTTCCACGGTGGAAGCCAGCAGATTGAAACTGCACAAGGCAAACAGCGGCAACACCAGCCAGGCCAGGAAACGGGACGGGGCAGTCATGAATGAATCTCAATTGGAAATACGAAGTAACACATTGTTCACTTCCAATGACTTTCACTCAAGCTTTGTTAGCAAGTACCGGCGTTTCTGCAGGGGCTCCGGACATGAAAAAGGCGACCTCGGAGGTCGCCTTTTGTGTTCCTTGGTGCTTTAAACCGCAGCTTTGCGCAATGTCGCCATAAACGCCGCCGCACCGATGAACAGCCCGGCAAAGGTCCGGTTCATGCGTTTTTGCTGCTTGGGCGTGCGCAACAGGCGCAGCACCTTCGACGCCAACCCGGTGTACCCGGCCATGACGATCAGGTCGACGCAGACCATGGTCACACCAATGATCAGGTACTGAGCGAGCAGCGGTGCGTGAGGATCAATGAACTGCGGCAACACCGCCAGCATGAACACCAGAGCCTTGGGATTGCTGATATTGACCAGGAACCCACGGAACACCAAAGCCAGCGGCTTGCCGATCTGACGCACGGCCGCGTCGTCACTCATGTCGCTGGGCAGCGCGCGCCATTGCTTGACCGCGAGATAAACGAGGTAGGCCACACCGAACCATTTGATCGCATAGAAAGCGGTGGCTGATGCCGTGAGAATCGCACCCACACCGGCGCCGACAATCGCGATCTGTACCGCCAGGCCCAATTGCAGGCCCAGGGCGTTCCAGTAACCGCGCCAGAAACCGTATTGCAGACCGCTGGACATCGACGCAATGGCGCCGGCACCGGGAGACAGACTGATCACCCAACAGGCGGCAAAAAACGCCAGCCATGTTTGAAGCTCCATTGCACACCTCGACTCAGACTTGTGACAGACGTCTAAGCTAATGCGGCTTTGGGCTGATGACTACCGATTTTTTGAAGGATAGAGCGACTGCCGACCAACGTTTTATGACTTTTGGTCCCATCGCGAGCCGGCTCACGCCCACAGTTGAAATACGTTCCCCTGTGGGAGGAGCCTGCTCGCGATAGCGGTGTGTCCGGCAACAGAAGGTTTACTTTTCGATCCCGCTCAACGGAAACACATCACTCCCGCGCCAGCGCCGAACCGAACGCTGGAAGAACAGACTGTTGGGCACTTGCACCATGGCGCTGCCGGTACCCAGTTCTTCCGCTTCAATCAGCGTGGTGTAAAGCAGATTGATCGCCACCACCCGGCCTTTGACGCCGGGTTTGTCGGTGGTGTCCACCAACTCGACGACGTCACCGATGCGGAACGGGCCGACGGTGAAGATCAGGATCGCGCACAGCAGGTTGGACAGCACGCTCCACATGGCGAAGAACGCCACTGCCGCGACCGCAACAAACCCGGACAACGCGGTCCAGAGCACGGTGGCCGAGACTCCGAGGCGTTCGAGTACGAAAATCAGCGCACTGCCCATGATCAGCCAGCGCAAACCTCCGCGCAGCGGCATCAGCAGTTGCGGTGGAAACGGGTAGCGCTCGCCCAGGCGCGTCAGGCATTTAGCGACGAAGCGCTGGGCAAAGTAACCCGCCAACAGAATCAGCAGGATTTGCGCAGCGAACCAGATCGGCTCGCCCCACCCCGCCGGCAGCGGCAGCTTGAAGGCTTCCATCAGGACAGCGCCTCCAGCTCCGCCTGCATGCTTTCGAGCAGTTCCAGGGCTTCCATCCAGGCTTCTTCGAGTTCGGCTTCACGCACCTTCAACTTGGCCTGTTCAGCCAGCAGATCGCGCAAATCGTTCTTGCGCGCCGGTTCGTAAATGTCACTGTCGCCGAGGCTGGTATCGATCTTCGCCAGTTTCTCGTGCAGCTTGCCCAACTCGGTTTCGAGCTTGTCAGCCTCACGCTTGTGCGGTGCCAGTTGCTGACGCAACGCAGCAGCGGCCTGGCGCTGGGCCTTCTTGTCGGTCTTGTCCGGGTTGACCGGGGTGTTGCTGACCGGCGCATTGCGCTGACGGTAGTCGACCAGCCAGCGGGCGTAGTCTTCCAGATCGCCGTCGAACTCCTCGACCTTGCCGTCGGCCACCAGATAGAAATTATCGGTGGTGCTTTTGAGCAGATGACGATCGTGAGAGACCACCAGCACCGCGCCACTGAATTCCTGCAGGGCCATGGTCAGCGCCAGGCGCATTTCGAGGTCCAGGTGGTTGGTCGGTTCGTCGAGCAGCAACAGGTTCGGCCGATCCCAGGCAATCAATGCCAGGGCCAGACGGGCCTTTTCGCCACCGGAGAAATTCAGCACCGGCTCGTCGATACGCGCGCCACGGAAGTCGAAACCGCCGAGGAAGTCGCGCAGGGTCTGCTCGCGTTCGGTCGGCGCCAGACGCTGCAAGTGCAGCAACGGGCTGGCCTTGGAATCGAGGGAATCGAGCTGATGCTGGGCGAAGTAGCCGACGACGGTGTTCTCACCACGGGTCAGGCGCCCGGCCAACGGCGAGAGTTCACCGGCGAGGTTCTTGATCAGGGTCGACTTACCGGCACCGTTCGGGCCAAGCAAACCGATCCGCGCACCGGGGGTCAGTTGCAGCTTGACCTTCTCCAGCACGGCTTTGTCGCCATAACCCAGGCGAGCGTCCGACAGATCGATCAACGGGCTGGAGATTTTCTGCGATTCACGGAAGACGAAGTCGAACGGCGAATCGACGTGGGCGGCGGACAGCTCTTCCATCCGCTCCAGCGCCTTGATCCGGCTCTGGGCCTGACGGGCCTTGGTGGCCTGGGCCTTGAAGCGGGCGATGTAGCTTTCCATGTGCGCACGTTGCGCCTGCTGCTTCTCGTAGGCCTGCTGTTGCTGGGCCAGGCGTTCGGCACGGGCGCGTTCGAAGGCGCTATAACCACCGCGGTACAGAGTGATCTTGCGCTGGTCAACGTGGGCGACGTGATCGACCACGGCGTCGAGGAAGTCCCGGTCGTGGGAAATCAGCAGCAAGGTGCCGGGATAGCTTTTCAGCCATTCTTCGAGCCAGATGATGGCGTCGAGGTCCAAGTGGTTGGTCGGTTCGTCGAGCAGCAGCAGGTCCGAGGGGCACATCAAAGCCTGCGCCAGGTTCAGACGCATCCTCCAGCCACCAGAGAAATCTCCTACCGGACGATCCATTTGCTCGTTAGTGAACCCAAGACCGGCCAGCAGCTTGCGAGCCCGGGCGTCGGCGGTGTAACCGTCGGCACTGTCGAGTTCCGCGTGCAGACGGGCCTGAGCGGCGCCGTCATGCGATGCTTCGGCAGCGGCGAGGTCGCGTTGCACCTCACGCAGGCGCAGGTCACCATCGAGCACGTAGTCGACCGCCAGGCGTTCGAGGGTCTCGATTTCCTGACGCATGTGGGCGATGCGCCAGTCGGCCGGCAGGAAGCAGTCACCCGAGTCCGGGTGCAGTTCGCCCCGAATCAAGGCGAACAGGCTCGATTTGCCGGCGCCGTTGGCACCGATGAGGCCGGCTTTGTGGCCGGCGTGCAGGGTCAGCTCAGCGTCTTCTAGCAGACGTTGAGGGCCACGCTGTAAAGTCAGGTTCTGAAGTCGAATCATAATGGCGGCGGAGTCTACCAGCTTCGCTCGCAACTGGCGCGAGTAGCACTATGTCCTCTGACCTGTGGAGCTTTTCCCTTACCACCTACGCGCGTCCCGGCATTGAAGACGCGTGCCTGACGTTGCAGTCGGCGGGTGTGAACGTGTGCTTGCTGCTATGCGCGTTGTGGCTGGGAGAACGGGGCGTCACCTGTAACGAACAACGCTTGCAGTTGCTTCGCGATATAGCCGGACCTTGGGACGCAGATGTCGTGCAACCGTTGCGCGCCTTGCGAATGCAATGGAAAGCCGCCGCCAGCGAGGATGCCGGACTGGATGATCTGCGCGAACAAGTGAAAGCACTGGAGATGGAAGCCGAACGGCATCTGCTGTTGCGACTGGAACGTGTGGCGCAGAGTTGGCCGCAGTATGAGGTGACCGATTCAACGGCCTGGCTGGAAGGTGTGGCGGCAGGCGCCGCCCACCTGAACCGCGACGCGCTGCATCAGCTGCGCGTCGCGGCAACCGGCACTTAAGAAGCGCTGGCTGGGGTGGTGCTGGTGCTCGACGGTGCGGCTGGCGTTGGCGCAGTCGATGGGGTCGAGGGGGTGGCTGCTGCCGCTGGCGAAGCCGATGCAGCTGGAGTCGCTGGCTTGGTAACTGGCGCAGTAGCTGGCTTGGCAGCAGCGGCAGGCTTTTTCACGGCCGGTTTGACGGCAGGTTTTGCAGCTGGCTTCGCGGCAGCAGGTTTTGCTGCAGCTGGTTTGGCTGCTGGTTTCGCTGCAGTAGCTGGCTTGGCGGCGGCAGCGGGTTTCGCGGCGGCAGCTTTGGCAGCGGGTTTAGCAGCGGGTTTCGCCGCAGCTTTTGCAGCAGGTTTCGCAGCCGGTTTTGCGGCAACGGTTTTAGCCGCGGCAGGTTTTGCGGCTGGCTTGGCGGTAGCAGTTCTTGCAGCGGCAGGTTTTGCAGCAGGCTTCGCAGCAGCCGATTTTGCAGCTGGTTTTGCCGCTGCGGTTTTCGTCACAGCCGGTTTCGCAGCAGCGGTTCTTGCAGCAGGTTTAGCGGCGGCCGTTTTGGCAGCAGCTGGCTTGGCGGCCGTTTTGGCAGTCGTCGATTTAGCCGCTGGTTTTGCAGCGCTGGCAGCAACCGGTTTTTTCGCCGCAGGTTTTGCTGCGGCTTTCACCGGCGCTTTGGCGACAGGTTTGGCAGCAGGCTTGGCCGGTGCTTTGGCAGCCGCCGGTTTGGCAGCGGCTTTCTTGGCAGGTGCCGCAGCAGGCTTGGCCGAACGCAGGGACAACGCCTTGCCGACAGCCTCTTGTACACGACCGATACCCTGGGCCAGTTTCAGGCTTTCTTGAGCATCGCGCTTGAGTTGCAGAATGTAGCTGCGCGTTTCGGATTGACGATCCTTGAGGGCATCGAGCAAGTCCTCAAGTTCTTTCACCGCACCCTTCGCTTTGGTTTGTGCCTTGGCTTTACCGGCAGTAGCGGCGTCCTGCAACTTGGTACGGGATTTGTGCAATTTCTCCTGCGCTTTTCCGCGCTGCTTTTCCAGTTTGGCGAGCAGTTTTTCAGCATCAGCCAAGGCTTGGGAACAAGCGTTTTCCAAATGATCGAGCAGGCTGCCCGAGAGTTGTTGGAGTAAGTGCAACGGGGTATTTACAGGCTTCTTGGTGGCCGACATGGTTTACCTCCTGGCTGACGTGGGTGCGGCTCATACTAGACCTCTGATGACACCGCCGCTAGGGCATGTTGACAGTATCGAAAGCGCTGCGTTGCAACAGATTGAAATTCTTCTGCGCGGGTGCAAAACCAGTTCACCTTTGAGCGCACTCACACTGGCATAATCCACCGCATCTCAGATCGGAGTGTGCCCATGTCGCGCTACTTTTTTTTATCGTTGTGTGTGTGTTTTTCCGTGGCCCAGGCCGCCGAAAAAACCACCCCGAACGAGGCCCACGATCTTGCTTACAGCCTAGGTGCGAGCCTGGGTGAACGCTTGCGCCAAGAGGTGCCGGATCTGCAACTCCAGGCATTGCTCGACGGTCTGCAACAAGCCTATCAAGGCAAGCCACTGGCATTGAAAGACGAGCAGATCGAACAGATTCTGGCCGAGCACGAAGCCCAGGTCGCCGAGCAACCCGCCCTGCCACAAAGTGAAGTCGCGCTGGAAAAAGAGCAGCGCTTTCTCACCGAGGAAAAAGCCAAACCGGGTGTTCGTGAATTGGCGGATGGCATTTTGCTGACCGAGTTGGCACCGGGCACGGGGGCCAAGGCAGGCCCTGATGGCAAGGTCGAAGTTTTATATGTCGGACGCCTTCCCGACGGCACCGTGTTCGATCAGAACAGCAAGCCGCAGTGGTTCAGTCTGGATAGCGTAATCAGTGGTTGGCGCAGCGCATTGCAAAACATGCCGGTCGGTGCGAAATGGCGCCTGGTGATTCCGTCGTCGCAAGCCTATGGCGCGGACGGTGCCGGCGACCTGATCGCTCCGTTTACGCCGCTGGTGTTCGAAGTCGAATTGCGCGGCGCCACAAGCTGAAAACCGAGAACGAAAAACGGCGCGCATAGCGCACCGTTTTTTAGTCTTGCAGGAGAGGTTCAGGCCTGAACCGAGTCCTCTTCCTTGTGAGCAGTGTGCAGCACTTCGATCAGGCAATCTTCCAGTTCGAAGCGTTCGTGCAACAGCCCGCCCAGCTCCTTGAATTTCTCTGCCACGCACTTGCCTGCATCACACAGGTCGTTGAACGCCAGCAGCTTCTCGGTGATGACGTCGATGCGCGGGTAAATCGTCTCGGCCAGCTCCAGCCCGCGAGTATCGCCAAAAGCCTTGGCTTCGCCGGTCAGCTGTTCGTAGATTTCGAAGTGCCCGGCAGACACGTAGTCGACCAGCACGCCGCAGAATTCCTGCAACGGCTTTCGGTTTTCGCCCAAAGCCTCTGGCTTGGCACCGAGAGCATCGTAGGCTCGAACCAGTTCGTGACGCTCCTGCAACCAGCGATCGATCAGCAGATGCACTCCACCCCAACGTTCCTGAGCATTCTGACAACTTTCGAGCATGGTGATCTCTCTTCCCTTGTGGGTCATGCTGCCCTACACCTGTCGCAGTCTTGATCATCAAGAATCGGCCAGGCAGAGCGCCATCGAGCAACATAATTCCAATGACACGTGCGGGCCAGATTATGCCCGCGCGACAATGGCTTCAAGGTACGCAGGAGATAAAGTTCATACAAGTGTTTAATCACCCGCCAGCCCCCGGTGCGACGACACGCCGCTGAGCGGTCGCTTGCAGGCAAGCCAGACAACGCGCAGCAGCAGATAAACACTCAGAATTGTCACCGCCATGAAGAGCAGCAGACTCCACTCCGGGATGCTCAGGTCGAACAGCGTCCAGGAGATTTCTGCGCAATCTTCGTCCCCTTTGAACATCCGCGTCACTTTGCACAGCCAGGGCACGTTCTCGTATAAGGCCTGCGGATTGGTAGAGCAGGTCGATAGCTGATGCGCCGGATCGCTTTGCAACAAGACTTGCCGCCAAGCCGCGACCATACCGGCGAGACTGCATGACAAACCGAGCAGCCAATAAAGAAAAGTCCCGAAGCGGCCGGGGCCATGCACCGAAGCTGTCAGGCAGACACCGGTGAACAACGCCAGGCAGACTCGCTGCAAAAGGCATAACCCGCAAGGCTTGAGGCCGATTGCGTATTCCAGGTAATAGGAAACGCCCAAGGCCAAGGCACCTGCAATAAAAGCCATGAAAAACAAGGAGCGTGAGCAGGCCAAAAACATGGCTTATCCGTAACAGTAGAGACAGGCGGTTACGGTAGAGGAAAGCGCGCCAGCCTTTCAAGGCAGGCCGGCACGGACACTTCACCAGAAGTGTAGGGAATTCCCGACAGCGTCGGGAGGACTTGATGAAGTCCCGTGTAGGACAAAGCCGATCAGGGATTACAAAGCTAAACATTCAGCGAAATTCGAGCGGCCGGATCGCGCCCAGGAACGACTCCCGCCCCAGGCGCAGCCTGCATCCGGCTGCTGAGCAGTCGTCATACATTTAAACGCGATTGGCCTGATGAAACCGTGGTGCTCGCTTTACAACTGCTTCGCAGCCGGACGCAGGCTGCGCCAGCTGCTACAGAAGGAATACGTCAGGCGTAAACGGGCGCTGGGAGTGGTGCCGCCAGCAGGCGCTCATCCAGCAGGCCCAGACCTTCCTGAAACAGCTGATTGCTGCGCTCTGTGTCGCCGAGCTGAGCGAGCAACCGCGCCAGTTCCGCACAGGCTTCCGGGTTGCGCTGGACCCGCAAACTGCTTTCCAGATAGTCCCGCGCCTTGCCCCACAGACTGCTTTGCAGGCACAGGCGGCCGAGTGTCAGCAGAAGGCTTGGGTCGGCCGGATGATCCTTGAGCCAACCCTCCGCCATTTGCAGTTGACGAGCCGGATCGCTACCACGCACCAGACCGTAGAGACGCGCCAGATGACTGTCGTACTTGCGCTTCAGCGCTGTGCGCAGAACCTCCTCCGCTTCGACCTGTGCACCCAGTTGCCGCAGTTGCTCGGCATAGGCCAGCACCAACTGAGGCTCCTGGCGCTGAGCCGAGGTGAGTTGCTGCCAGGCGCGATTGAGCGATTGCAAACCCACCGTGCCGTCCGCTTCCTGATGCGCCGCCAGGGAAAGGTTTTCACCCCACGCCCGTCGCTCCAGATCGGCCAGCTCGGCGGGAGGCAAGACTTTATCCTTGCGCAGCTCCGGCAGCAGGCGAATCACTGCCGACCAGTCGCCGCGCTGCTGATGCAGACGCTGCAACTGGCGCAAGGTCTGGACGTTATGAGGATGACGCTCGTGCATGGCTTGCAGGGTCACCAGGGCGCCTTCGGTGTCGCCACGGTCGTTCTGCAACTGGGCGTGACTCAAGGCAATCGCCAACTCCGCCTGGGGCTGGCGTTCGAGGGCGCGCTCCAGCAAGTTGTCGCATTCCTCGTAGTGACCTTGTTCATTGGCGGCGCGTGCGGCGCCAAGGTAGTAGAGCAGCGGCTGGCGCTCGGCTTCGGCGGCGCGATGCAAATGACGCTGCGCACTGGCCCAGCGACCTTCCGCCAGGTCCAGCTGACCGTGTTCGATCGCCACTTGCACCCGTCGGCTGCGATTGCGCCGCGACCACGGATTGACCACGCCGCTGGACGTCATCACCAGCTCAACCAACGCCTTGATGCCCCAGAACACCAGCCAGAGCACCGCGACCAACGCCAGGGTGGCCCACAGACTCGCTTCATAACGGAAGGTCTTGTAGGCAATCAGCACGTAACCGGAATGCTCGGCGATCGCCAGGCCCAGTGCGGCGGCTGCGGCGATGACCAGAAACACGATCACATAGAGGCGTTTCATGGCGTGGCCTCCTGCGCAGTGTTCGCGGCCGGTTTTGCCATCGGTTTGATCGAGTCTTCGGCGTTGACGTTACGCCGCTCCAGATACCCCTGAACCGCACTCAATGTCCCGGTCAGGTCCGGCGTGACCACAGTGACCGGCTGCTTGCTCAACTCGCCCACCTGCTCAAGCATGACTTTGCTTTGAGGGTTGTCCGGGTTGAAGTTGCCCGTCAATACATCACGCGCCTCAGCCAGCGCCTGGGTGTAGACCGCTGCCTGGCCATTGAGCGCGGCCCATTGCGCCTGCTCCAGCGCCAGGCTCAGCGCCAGACGCACCTGACTGAGGCTCTGCCCTGCCAGCAATGGACGAACATTTTTGTCAGCATTGAAGTCGATGCGGATGTAGCGCGAAATCTGATCCCACCACTGCGCCCAACGACTGGCTCCATCGCCATCGGCCGTCAGGCCCAACAGCGATTCGCCACGATCCTTGTACTCGGGGGCCAGCTCGGTGAGGTTGATGACCTGATCGCGCAGTGCGCCCAATCGCAGGAACAACCCGGTGCGATCCGGCTGTTCTGTGCTGCGCAGCGCCACTAGGGTTTTGGCCACTTGCTCGCGAGCTGCGAAGGCACCGGGATCGTTCTGTTCACGCAGAATTTCATCGGCACCCTGCACCAGGGCCTGGGCGCTGCTGATGTCCTGCAGCGCAGAAAGGCGCAGGCTGGCCAGACGCAACAAGTGCTCGGCTTCGGCCAGACGCCAATCCTTGCGACTCGCACCGAGGACCGTTTCCAGACGCTGATTCAAGCGTTGCTGATCGCCTTGCAACTGCGCCACCAAACGGCTGCGAGCGTCCAGTTCTTCGGCTGCAGGCATTTGTTCAAGGCGCGCGCTCAAGCGCTGTTCATTGAGTTTCAGGCTCTGCGCCTGATCGCTCAACGCCTGGACCTGGCTCAACTGCTGCTGAGTGTTGGCTTGCAGGTGACGCACCTGCCAGACACCCCAACCGCCCACGGCAACACCGGCGGCGCCCAACAGCAGCGCGACGATTGCCAGCCCATTGCCCCGGCGCTGCACTGTGGCAGGTGGTGGAGTTTCAACCGGCGCTTCAAGCACCGGCAGCACGTCATCTTTAGGCAAGGCTGTTTCGCTCACGTATCCATCCTTTGCATTAGAGAACGGGTTCGGGATGCTCCCGTAACACCGTCAGCAAAGCCGTGGCGCTGGCGCCACGACAATCCACAACTGTTTGGGCCCCGGCGGCACGTGCCAGCTCGGCGACCCTGGGGCTTGGAACAAACAACGGCAACCGCGCCATTTCAGGCCAGGCATCGCCTGCCAATTGGCGCAGGTGCTCAAAACCCTGCCCACTGCTGACCACCAGCCCGTTCAAGCGTTCCGCTTCGATCCGGTCAGGCAGCACCGTCGACGGGTAGTGAGGCAGTCCACGACGGTATAACTCCAGATACTCGACACTAGCACCAAGCTCGCGCAAACGCTCAGCCAGCAACTCGCGCCCGCCCTCCCCGCGCAAGATCAGCACCCGCGGATCGGGTCGGGCAATCGCCTCGCGCAACGAGGGCAACTCAAGCAAGGCTTCGCTGTCATCGCCCTCGGCGGGGAAACTCACGTCCAGCCCGTTATCCGCCAGGATCTGCGCCGTCGCCGCGCCCACGCTGAACCAGCGTGGGGACGGTGGCTGTGGCCAATACTGATTGAGCAGGTCAACGCCCATTCTCGCGGCCGGTTTACTGACCACGATCACCGCACAGTAACGATCCAGCCCCTGAATCACCTCGCGCATTGTGTCAGAGACAGCAATCGGCTCGATCTCCAGAAGCGGCAAACTGCTGCTGAAAATCCCCGCTTGCGACAAAACGCTGGCCAGCGCCGCCGACTCATCTGCGGGGCGCGTCAGCAGCAGGCGCCAGCCCGTCACTCGTGACCTGCCTCGCCATAGACCGCTTTCAGAATGTCGGCGGCGCCCTGGCTCAGCAAGTCTTCAGCGACTTGCACACCCAAGGCTTCTGCATCGGCCCTTGGCGCACGAGCCTCGGCGTTGAGCAGCAGGCCGCCGCTCGGATCGCCCACCAGACCGCGCAACCAGATCTGCTCGCCTTCAAGCACGGCGTAGCAGGCGATTGGCACTTGGCAGCCGCCATTCAGATGTTTGTTGAGGGAACGTTCCGCGGTCACGCGGGTGGCGGTGTCCTGGTGATGCAACGGCGCCAGCAGGGCGTGAATTACGCTGTCGGCGCTACGGCATTCGATGCCGACCGCGCCTTGGCCACCGGCCGGCAAGCTGTCGTCGACACTGATTGCCGAGGTGATGCGATCTTCGAAGCCGAGACGAATCAGGCCGGCAGCCGCGAGGATGATGGCGTCGTATTCGCCGGCATCAAGCTTGGCCAGGCGCGTGTTGACGTTGCCCCGCAGGAAGCGGATTTCAAGGTCCGGGCGGCGAGTCAGCAGCTGAGCCTGACGGCGCAGGCTGGAGGTGCCGACGATGCTGCCTTGCGGCAACTCATCCAGGCTGGCGTAGGTATTGGAAACGAACGCATCGCGCGGGTCTTCACGCTCGCAGATGCAGAACAGACCGAGGCCTTCGGGGAAATCCATCGGCACGTCTTTCATCGAGTGCACGGCGATGTCGGCTTCGTTTTCCAACAACGCGGTTTCGAGCTCCTTGACGAACAGGCCCTTGCCACCGATTTTCGACAGGGGCGAGTCGAGCAGCTTGTCGCCACGACTGACCATGGGCACCAGCGTCACAAGCAAGCCCGGATGAGCCTGTTCCAGACGTGTCTTGACGTATTCGGCTTGCCACAGGGCAAGAGCACTTTTGCGGGTGGCGATGCGGATTTCGCGAGAGGACATGGATCAATCCGTACTGAATAGATACGGCGGATAATAACAGCTCAGCCAAATCCACTTTGACTTGTATCAGAAACTACGTGGCCTCCCTGGCCCCGGACGTCCAACAAACGGGTGTGAAGTTCGCTTCTGATCAGCGAATCAAAGCTGTTGCATCATTTTTCGTACGCCGGCCACATGGCGACGGCTGACGATCAGGGCATCGCCATTGAGGCCTTTGAGGAACAGCTGAAAATGCCCCAGCGGCGTGCGCTGCAAGCGTTCGATGCGTTCGCGGGCGACCAGAGCGTTGCGGTGAATGCGCACGAAACGGTCGCCGAATTCATCTTCCAGGGCCTTGAGCGGTTCATCCAGCAGCACTTCGCCGCCTTCATGGCGCAAGGTCACGTATTTGTGGTCGGCAATGAAGTAGACCACCTGACCCAACGGGATCAGCTCAATGCCTTTACGTGTTCGGGCACTGATGTGGCTGCGGGGGCCGCTGCCGCTTTCGGCGGCTGGACGGGTCAGGGCGGCGAGCTGGACGCGATTGGGCCGCTCGGCTTTTTTCAATGCATCATGTAAATGTTCGGTTCGCACAGGCTTCACCAGATAGCCCACGGCGCTGGCCTGCAGGGCTTCCACGGCAAATTCATCGGGCCCGGTGCAAAACACCACGGCGGGCGGGGTTTCGCGTTCGCACAACCGGGCAGCCACTTGCAGGCCATCAAGGCCTGGCATGCCGATATCGAGCAACACGATATCCGGCTTGTGACTGTCGATCAGCGCTAACGCCTCTTCGCCGTTCGTGGCGCTGGGCTCCAGGACAGTGTATCCCTCGAGTTCGCCAACCATTCGGCTCAGGCGCTCGCGGGCTAGGGGTTCGTCATCAACGATCAGGACATTCATATTGCGCTGGATTCCTGCGTGAGTCTCGCACAAGGATAGCGTAGACAGGTGAAGTGACGTCCGTCACCGCGATCCACGCTAAGACTAGCGCGAGGGCCAAAAAGTGCCGCGAGACCGGCGGCTAAATTTTCATCTGCCAATTGATTGGAGGCTCTGGCCCGCATAAGCGAGGTATCGCCGTAGGGTTTGCCGATACACAATATGAACACCCCCTCTTCTTATAGTCAGCCGCAGCGCCGAGAAGTGCGCTGTTCCTATTGTCCAACTGTAGACGGTTGCAGGGACGATATTGCTCAATCGGAAAATATCGTTGCGCAATTTCCCACAAGGCATGTCCCGAGTATGGACCCCGCCTTGTGAAAAAAACCTGTCGACCAGCGTCAGCGACAGGATTGGCAACCCTGTTATTATCCGCGGCAGCTTCCACCGTCATTTTTTCTTCAGCCGACACGAGCGAATTCATGAGCACTGACAAGACCAATCAGTCCTGGGGCGGCCGCTTCAGTGAACCCGTCGACGCCTTCGTCGCCCGCTTCACCGCCTCCGTCACTTTCGACCAGCGCCTGTATCGCCACGACATCATGGGCTCGATCGCCCACGCCACCATGCTGGCCAAGGTCGGCGTGCTGACAGACGCCGAGCGCGACAGCATCACCGATGGCCTGAAGACCATCCAGGGTGAAATCGAGGCCGGTCAGTTCGACTGGCGCATCGACCTCGAAGACGTGCACATGAACATCGAGGCGCGCCTGACCGACCGCATCGGCGTCACGGGTAAAAAACTGCACACCGGGCGCAGCCGCAACGACCAGGTCGCCACCGACATCCGCCTGTGGCTGCGTGACGAGATCGACCTGATCCTCAGCGAAATCACCCGCCTGCAAAAAGGCTTGCTGGAGCAGGCCGAGCGCGAAGCCGGCAGCATCATGCCGGGCTTCACCCACCTGCAAACCGCGCAGCCGGTGACTTTCGGGCACCACATGCTGGCCTGGTTCGAAATGCTCAGCCGCGACTATGAGCGCCTGGTCGACTGCCGCAAGCGCACCAACCGCATGCCGCTGGGCAGCGCCGCGCTGGCCGGCACCACTTACCCGATCGACCGCGAGTTCACGGCTCAGTTGCTGGGCTTCGATGCCGTGGGCGGCAACTCGCTGGACAACGTGTCTGATCGCGACTTCGCCATCGAGTTCTGCTCGGCCGCGAGCATCGCGATGATGCACTTGTCGCGGTTCTCCGAAGAGCTGGTGCTGTGGACCAGCGCCCAGTTCCAATTCATCGATCTGCCGGACCGTTTCTGCACCGGCAGCTCGATCATGCCGCAAAAGAAAAACCCGGACGTTCCAGAGCTGGTGCGTGGCAAGACCGGCCGTGTCTTCGGCGCGCTGATGGGCCTGCTGACCTTGATGAAGGGCCAGCCACTGGCCTACAACAAAGACAATCAGGAAGACAAGGAACCGCTGTTCGACGCGGCCGATACGCTGCGCGATTCGCTGCGAGCCTTTGCCGACATGATCCCGGCGATCAAGCCCAAGCACGCGATGATGCGCGAAGCGGCGCTGCGTGGTTTCTCCACCGCGACTGACCTGGCTGACTACCTGGTACGCCGCGGCCTGCCGTTCCGTGATTGCCACGAAATCGTTGGCCATGCCGTGAAGTACGGCGTGGAAAGCGGCAAGGACCTGGCGGAAATGAGCCTGGAGGAGCTGCGCAAGTTCAGCGACCAGATCGATCAGGACGTATTCGCCGTGCTGACCCTGGAAGGCTCGGTGAACGCCCGCGACCATATCGGCGGGACTGCGCCGGCGCAGGTGAAGAAGGCCGTGGCGCGCGGTCAGGCATTGCTCGCCAGCCGCTAAAAGCTTCGCGGGCAAGCCTCGCTCCTACGGGATCTGTGTCGCCCCGCAATTGCGCGAACGACACCGATCCCGCAGGAGCGAGGCCTGCCCGCGAAGACTGATTCAAGAACGCTACAAAACCCTACTTCTTGGAAGCGACCATCGCCATAAACGCCGGCATCGCCGCTTCCTTGTCCGCCGCAATCCGCTGTACGTTCGGGTTCTGCTCCAGTCGCTCCAACAGCGCCCTGGCCGCCGGCATCTCGGCCAGCAGATCGATATCGAACAGCTTATGCGCCACCGCACAGGCCAGTGGAACGCTGTACAGGAAGTACAAATCCGCAATGCTCAGACTGTCCCCTGCCACATAAGGGGCGAACTTGCCGTGCCTGCCCAACGCGGCAAAGCCTGCCAGCAGCTCGGTCTTGGTCTTGTCCCTGATCGCGTCCGGCACCTGCATGCCGAAAAATGCCTGGGGATAACAGGCGCGAGCCGGCAACTCGATGTACAACTCGATTTCCTTGGCCACTGCCAGCACTTGCGCCCGCTCGAACGGGTCGCTCGGCAGGAGCGGTATACCGTTCTGACTTTGCTCGATGAACTCGAGGATTACCGCGGTTTCATTGATGAAACCCTGCTCGGTGCGCAAAACCGGCACCTTGCCGCGCGGACTGATGGCCAGCGAGTCCGGGCTTGTGCCGGCATAAAACGGTACTTCTTCAAACGGCACGCCCTTCTCCAGCAGCGCCAGCTTGACCATGTTGTAGTAGTTACTGACGGAAAATCCATAAAGCTTGAGCATCACAAAGCCTCCAGGCCGTGCGGGGTTGGCAGTGCCTGTTTATAGAACGCCTAAGCGATTCCTGCCAGCAGCATCACAGCGCTGAATGCAGGTAAACTGGCCGCCTTAAACTTGAGGAGCCTGCCATGAGCGAGCCAACTGATATCGATAGCGACGAAGAAGAATTCACCGAAACCACCCTGATCGAAGCCATCGAAAACCAGATCGAAAGCGACAACCCGCCTGCGGCCAAGGCCACGTTCAACAAGCTGACCCTGGTGGGTTACGAGCGCGAGGAAATCCTCAACCTGATGGCCCATGTGCTGGCGGTAGAAATCGACGCAATCCTCGAAGAAGACCGCGCGTTCAACACCGAATGGTATGAAACCGCCCTGCGTGCATTGCCAGAGTTGCCGCCGGAAAAGAAGTAACCCCGATTCCGTAGGAGCGAGGCTAGCCCGCGAAGGGTGCGCTGAAGTTTTTCCAGACAAACCGTGTCATCGTTCTTCGCGGGCAAGCCTCGCTCCTACGCACCCCGCTGGCGCACCACCCTGCGGGGAATGCATCCCGAGGCGAAAAAACCCTGTCGCGAGCACTGGACATGCCGCACGAGTGGGCTCACCTTAGGGGCGCTGTCGTCCAATTCCTAGAAAGTCTGGAGTCCTTATGTCGCTTACCCCTGAGTTGGTTGCCGAACTGGAAATCCTCGCACTCTTCAACCTGGACAGTTCCCAGGAAGGTTTGAAAATTCATCAGACCGCTGCCCCGAAAGCCATTGCTGCCGCCCAAAGACTGTTCGACAAAGAACTGATCACCCAGCCAGATGGTGGTTATCTGACCAGTCTGGGTCGTGACGCCGCGCAAAATGTGCAAACCGTTCTGACCATTCTCAACGTCCAGGAAACAGCCTGAGCATTACCGTAGCGCCCACGGAAACCCCTGCTACGGGATTTCCGCGGGCACACTTTGTGACTTGACGTCGCCTCGCGGTAGAAATCTGGCGTCAAAAATACAAATTCAGCTTAAAAGTCCCGCGTCCGAGGCGCTAAACTGCCCCCATCCGCAGACCCCACGTCCGAGCTTCGCGAGCCGGTTTGAGCTGACATGACCCGCACCCATGAAATCCGCCCCGATCTGGACGAGGGAATCGACCGCAAGGTTCTCAGCCAGCTGCGCGCTCGCTTTCTGAAGCTCAACGAAGGCCGCATGGCCCGTGCCATGGAAGGGCTGTCGCCCCGCCAACAAACGGTGCTGACGCTGCTGCCGCTGTTTTTCCACGTGAATCACCCGCTGTTGCCAGGTTATGTGTCGGGCAGCACGCCAGCCGGGCTGTCGAATTTCGAGCCTGACGCCAACGCCCTCGCCGAAGCCCAGCGCCTGACCCGATCGTTTTCCTATAAGCCACGCCACGGCAGCAATCCACCGCGACCGATCCACGGACTATTCCTGATGGGCAGTCTGGGCACCCTGGCCCAGGCGGATCAAAGCGACATGGACGTGTGGGTCTGTCACAGCCCGGACTTGAACGAGAACGAACTCGCCGAGCTGCGCAAAAAGTGCCAGTTGCTTGAGGCCTGGGCCGCCAGCCAGGGCGCCGAGGCGCATTTCTTCCTGATCGACCCGGCCCGCTTCGTGCTCGGCGAGCGCGATACGCAATTGAGTTCGGAAGACTGCGGCACGACCCAGCACTACCTGCTGCTGGATGAGTTCTACCGCACCGCAATCTGGCTGGCCGGCCGCACGCCAATCTGGTGGCTGGTGCCAGTCTACGAAGAAGCCGCCTACGACCGTTACACCCACACGCTGCTGTCCAAGCGCTTCATCCGTGCGGACGAGTCGCTGGATTTGGGGCATCTGGCCTATATCCCGCCGGGGGAATTCATCGGCGCCGGGCTCTGGCAGTTATTCAAGGGCATCGAGTCGCCCTACAAATCCGTGCTCAAACTTCTGCTGATCGAGGTGTATGCCAGCGAACACCCCAAGGTCCATTGCTTGAGCCTGCGCTTCAAGCAGGCGGTATTCGCCAATCAACTGGACCTCGACGAGCTCGACCCCTACATCGTGGTCTACCGACGCATTGAGGAATACCTCACCGCGCGGGGCGAGCCGGAGCGCCTGGAGCTGGTACGCCGCGCGTTGTACCTGAAGGTCAACCGCAAGCTCACCGGCAGCAGTCGCACCCAGAGCTGGCAACGTTCGCTGCTTGAGCGCCTGGCTCACGAATGGCACTGGGATCAGCGGCAGCTGGCGCTGCTCGACAGCCGCAGCCAATGGAAAGTCCGCCAAGTCAGCACCGAACGCCGAGCCCTGGTCAATGAACTGAACTACAGCTACCGCTTCCTGACCCAGTTCGCCCGCAACGAGCAAACCGCCAGCCTGATCAACAAACGCGACCTCAACGTGCTGGGTCGGCGGCTGTATGCAGCCTTTGAGCGCAAAGCGGGCAAAGTCGAGTTCATCAACCCCGGCATCGCCCCGGACCTGGCCGAAGACACCCTGACCCTGGTGCAAGCACCCAACAAGAAAGAACCCGGGCAAACCCAGTGGGGCTTGTACAACGGCAGCCTGGCAGCCCACGAGTGGGAACATTTCGCGCCGATCAAGCGCAGCCGCCAATTGCTGGAGCTACTGACCTGGTGCCACCGCAACGGCGTGATCGACAGCAGCACCCGCCTCGCCTTGCACCCAGGCACCAGCGATTTGAGCGAGTTCGAACTGTTCAACCTGCTCGGCAGCCTGCAACAAAGCATCGCCCTGCCGTTGGCGACGGTTGCCGAAGAGCCCTTGCTGCGCGCCAGTGTGCCGAGTGAAGTGCTGATTCTGGTAAACGTCGGCGTCGATCCGCTCAAGCACCATCGCGACCTGAATATCCTGATGACCACCGAGCGCACCGACTCCCTGAGCTACGCCGGTGTCCGGGAAAACCTGGTGCTGACCCTGGACCAGGTCACGCTCAACAGCTGGAACGAAGTGCTGGTCAACCGCTACGACGGCCCCCACGCCCTGCTCGACTGCCTGCGCGATTACCTCAACAACTTGCCGAACGGTCCACAACAACCCCGTTTGAGGGTGCGTTGCTTCTGCCACAACCGGGCGCAATTCATTGCACGGCGGGTCGAAGAGGTCCTCGATACGGCGCAGAACCTGCTGCTGAGCCAGCTCAATCATCGCTACCTGCTACAGGTCCAGCAGCATTACCACGTGCTGGAGTTGGTGCCCGGTCAGGTCAATCACGTCGCCCTCACCACGCTGCCGGCGCTGTTCGATTACCTGGGCGAAGAACTGGCGAGCTACAGCCCGCTGCACCTGGACCCGATGGCACTGGAATACCACGACCTGGCGCTGATCCTGCCCATGGGCCAGCCCGAATGCATTCAAGTGTTCTACCGAATCACCGAACAGCAGGCGGAGCTGTACGTACTGGATGAATTCAATGCCCTGTGGCAGCAGCGCTTGCCCTATCACGACGAACAAAGCCTGCTGGTGCCACTGCAACGGTTCCTGCAATCAATCCAGTACCGACGCGACGCGTTGCTGCCGATGAACGCCGCCCAGCCCCTGAACCTCGACACGTTGTATTACCAGCTACTGCCGTCAGGTCCTGGCCGGGCGCGTCGCGTCGAAACCCGGCCGGCGCCGCAAACCCCGATCAATAAACCGTTCTACGACGTGCAGGCGATCATCGGCAAAGCCGCGCCGGGACAGGTGCAGGTCACGTTGTATTGCAATCAGCGGGAGTTTTCAGAGCTGGAGTATGGCGACCATTTGTTTAGCGTGGTCGCCCAGGAGATCGTCGAGCAGCGCCGGGAAATCGAGCGCTATCGCTGCTACATCACCGACCTGGACTTGTCGGGCCTGCTCGGTGATGGTCAGAGTTCAAGCAATTTGTATTTGCGCTACAAGGCCGACCTGGAGCGCGCGTTGAATGAGGCGCTCGAGCAGGTCTAAGCGGTTTACTCCGGAAAATGACCGCCCCCGGCCGGCTGGGATTCAACTTCCAGCAGGGTCAGTTTGAGGGTTTTGCCGCCTGGTGCTGGCCAGTCGATGTGCTGGCCAACTTTAAGGCCGAGCAGCGCGCTGCCGACCGGCGCCAGAATGGAAATCTTGCCTTCGTCGGCGTTGGCGTCCTTGGGATAAACCAGGGTCAGGTGATAGTCCTTGCCACTGCCTTCTTCGCGGCAATGCACACGGGAATTCATGGTGACGACATCGGCGGGCACTTCTTCGTGACCGACCACGGTATCGGCGCGATCCAGTTCGGTTTGCAGCGCAATGACGCCCGGCAGCGTGTCATCCAGGCTGTCGATCAGGCGCTCCAGACGTTGCACGTCCAGACGAGTAAGGGTGATGGAAGGTGTGGTCATGATTGAGGCAGACTCCTTTCTTCTGCACAAAAAAAGCAAAACCCCGCCAGAAAAAGGCGGGGTTTTCACGAGCCTCGATGGGTTGAGGCGTTTCTGGACACTATCACAGCTCAATAAATATACAAGTGAGTGGCGACCACGCACCTGCGCTGACATTTTTGAGAGAGGCTTGCCTGTGGCGAGGGAGCTTGCTCCCGTTCGGCTGCGCAGCAGTCGTAAGCTTTTTGGGGCCGCTTCGCAGCCCAGCGGGAGCAAGCTCCCTCGCCACAAAAGCTCTTATGCCAAGGCTTTGCGCTGGACTGCCTGGGCGCAGATCACACGCCGACGATCATCATCCGCCGAGCGCCATTCGCGGATGTCTTCGACATGGCGAAAACAGCCGAGGCAGACCTTCTGTTCGTCCAGCCGACACACACCGCTGCACGGCGAAGGCACGGCCGGGCTGACATTGCTGTAGAGCGGTTTGGGCGGACGAACGGGCGCAGGCTGGGTCACGGTCTCACAGGCCTTCGAAATCGAGCTCGACGTCAGCTTGCTGCTTGACGATGCGCTCAAGCATCTCGCCCAACTGTTCTTCACTCTTGTCGCACATCCAGCGCTCGCTCTCTTCGTCGTAATCGAAGTGGAAACCACCGGACACGGCCGCAAGCCACAGCTGACGCAGGGGTTCCTGGCGGCTGAAGATCAACTGGCTGCCGTTTTCGAACTTGACGGTGAGCACACCGGCCGAGCTCTCCAGATCGATATCCAGGCCACTATCGTCAAAAATATCCTCCAGCGTCTGCTGGGTGGCATCGACCAGGTCATGGAAACGGGCTTCGGTCAAACTCATTACGGCAACCTCAAAAAGTGTCTGTTCACGCTCAAGCGCCGCAAGATACGGGCGAGCCCCGGTGATTGCAAAGGATAACGACCCACGGTGATCACGAATCCTGTGGGAGCGAGCCTGCTCGAGAAGGGCCCATCATATTCAACATCAATGTTGACTGACACTACGCCTTCGCGAGCAGGCTCGCTCCCACAGGGATTGCGCCCGGCTGACCAGCATCGTGCCAAGCCCCGCCGGACGGGAGCCCCGTCGCATAGGCAAGCTGACGGGTGGCCGGTATACTCCGGCGCAATTAATGCATTTTCAAGGATTTCGCCATGAAGCGCCTGATCTCTTCCCTTGCTGCGCTCGTCGCGGTTGCCTGCCTTGTGTCGGCCTGTGGTCAAAAAGGCCCGCTGTATCTGCCCGACGATTCCCAGGATCCCGCCGAGCAGGCTCAGTCCTCGCAAAAGCAGCCGTCCAAAGCACACAAGCACGACGTCTACCAATAAGGGAACGCCATGGACGCTTTTAATTACCGTGGCGGGGAGCTGTTTGCCGAAGGTGTGGCCCTGTCGGCCATCGCCGAACGTTTCGGCACACCGACCTACGTCTACTCCCGCGCGCACATCGAAGCCCAGTACCTGGCATACGCCGATGCGCTGGTCGGCATGCCGCACCTGGTCTGCTTTGCGGTCAAGGCCAACTCCAACCTGGGTGTACTGAATGTCCTGGCCCGTCTTGGCGCCGGTTTTGACATCGTCTCCCGTGGCGAGCTGGAACGCGTACTGGCCGCCGGCGGCAGCGCCGACAAGATCGTTTTCTCCGGTGTCGGCAAGACCCGTGACGACATGCGTCGCGCCCTGGAAGTTGGCGTCCATTGCTTCAACGTCGAATCCACCGATGAGCTGGAGCGTCTGCAAGTGGTCGCCGCCGAGCTGGGTGTTCGCGCACCGATCTCGCTACGTGTGAACCCGGACGTCGATGCCGGCACGCACCCGTACATTTCCACCGGTCTCAAAGAGAACAAGTTCGGCATCGCCATCGCCGACGCCGAAGACGTGTACATTCGCGCCGCCCAGTTGCCCAACCTGGAAGTGGTCGGCGTCGATTGCCACATCGGTTCGCAACTGACCACCCTGCCGCCGTTCATCGACGCCCTCGACCGCCTGCTGGGCCTGGTCGACCGCCTCGGCGATTGCGGCATCTACCTGCGCCACATCGATCTCGGTGGCGGTTTGGGCGTGCGTTATCGCGATGAAGAGCCGCCATTGGCTGCCGACTACATCAAAGCCGTGCGCGAGCGTCTCGACGGTCGCGACCTGGCGCTGGTGTTCGAGCCGGGCCGTTTCATCGTCGCCAACGCCGGCGTGCTGCTGACCCAGGTCGAGTACCTCAAGCACACCGAACACAAAGACTTCGCCATCGTCGACGCGGCCATGAACGACCTGATCCGTCCGGCGCTGTACCAGGCCTGGATGGATGTCACCGCCGTGCGCCCGCGCACTGCAGCAGCGCGCGCCTACGACATCGTCGGCCCGATCTGCGAGACCGGCGACTTCCTGGCCAAGGATCGTGAACTGGCCCTGGAAGAAGGCGATCTGTTGGCCGTGCATTCGGCCGGCGCCTATGGGTTTGTCATGAGTTCCAACTACAACACCCGCGGCCGCGCCGCCGAAGTGTTGGTGGACGGTGATCAGGCATTTGAAGTGCGTCGCCGTGAGACGGTAGCCGAGTTGTTTGCTGGCGAAAGCCTGCTGCCGGAGTAATCCCATGCTGCTGCGTTTTACCAAGATGCACGGCCTGGGCAACGACTTCATGGTCCTCGACCTGGTCAGCCAGCACGCGCACATCCTGCCCAAGCACGCCAAGCAATGGGGCGATCGGCACACCGGCATCGGTTTCGACCAGTTGCTGATCGTCGAAGCGCCGAGCAACCCGGACGTGGACTTCCGCTACCGGATCTTCAACTCCGATGGTTCCGAAGTGGAACAGTGCGGCAACGGTGCGCGCTGTTTCGCCCGCTTCGTGCTCGACAAACGCCTGACCGCCAAGCGGCAGATTCGCGTCGAGACCAAAAGCGGCATCATCGAACTGGATATCCGCAGCGACGGCCAGATTGGTGTCAACATGGGCGCACCGCGCCTGGTACCGACCGAGATTCCATTCGACGCGCCAGAACAGGCCTTGAGTTATAAGCTCGATGTCGAGGGTACGACCGTCGAACTGGCCGCCGTGTCCATGGGAAACCCCCATGCCGTGTTGCGGGTCAGCGACATCAACAACGCACCGGTGCATGAACTGGGACCGAAAATCGAACACCACCCGCGCTTCCCGGCGCGGGTCAACGTCGGTTTTCTCCAGGTCATCGACCGGAACCGTGCGCAGTTGCGCGTCTGGGAACGTGGCGCCGGGGAAACCCAGGCCTGCGGCACCGGCGCCTGCGCTGCTGCAGTGGCCGCGATCAGCCAGGGGTGGATGGATTCGCCGCTATTGATCGACCTGCCCGGCGGGCGTCTGTCCATTGAATGGGCGGGCCCTGGCCATCCGGTCATGATGACCGGCCCGGCAGTCCGCGTTTATGAAGGACAAGTGCGTCTTTGAGAGAGTCGAATCCATGAAAGATAAGCCCCAGGTTCCCGCCCCACAGCCCGACGAATCCCCTTCCGAAAGCCTTGAGGCGGCGGCGATTGCCGCGTACCTGGAGGCTCATCCGGATTTCTTCGTCGAGCACGAAGAACTGCTCCCGGCCTTGCGCATTCCGCACCAGCGCGGCGATACCGTCTCGCTGGTCGAACGCCAGATGAAGATCCTGCGCGACCGCAACATTGAGTTGCGTCATCGCCTCTCGCATTTGATGGACGTGGCCCGCGACAACGACCGCCTCTTCGACAAGACCCGCCGCCTGATTCTGGCGCTGATGGATGCCAGCAGCCTGGAAGACGTGGTGATCAGCGTCGAAGACAGTCTGCGCCAGGACTTCCAGGTGCCTTTTGTCAGCCTGATCCTGCTGGGTGACAACCCGATGCCGGTGGGCCGCTGGGTCACCCATGCCGACGCGCAAACGGCCATTGGCGGCTTGCTCTCGGAAGACAAAAGCGTCAGCGGCAGCCTGCGCGATCACGAACTGGACTTCCTGTTCGGCGAAGAACAGCGCAAACAGATCGGCTCCACCGCCGTTGTCGCCATCAGCCATCAAGGCATCCACGGCGTCCTGGCCATCGCCAGTCGCGACCCGCAACACTACAAAAGCTCGGTCGGCACGCTGTTCCTGAGCTACATCGCCGAAGTCATGGGTCGCGTGCTGCCTCGGGTCAACAGTTCCCTGCGCTCGGTACGCTGACCATGGAACGGCAACTGGACGCTTACTGCGAACACCTGCGCAGTGAGCGGCAGGTGTCGCCCCACACGCTGCACGCCTACCGCCGCGACCTCGACAAAGTGCTGGGCTGGTGCGTCAAACAGAACATCAGCAGCTGGGCCGCGCTGGACATTCAGCGTCTGCGCAGCCTGATCGCGCGCCTGCATTCCCAGGGTCAATCTTCGCGCAGCCTGGCGCGACTGCTGTCGGCCGTCCGTGGGCTCTATCATTATTTGAACCGCGAAGGTCTTTGCGATCACGACCCGGCCAACGGCCTGGCACCGCCCAAGGGCGAAAGACGGCTGCCGAAAACCCTCGATACCGACCGCGCGCTGCAACTGCTTGAAGGCGCGGTGGAGGATGACTTCCTGGCACGTCGGGATCAGGCGATTCTGGAGCTGTTCTATTCCTCGGGTTTGCGCCTTTCGGAGCTGACCGGGCTTAATATGGATCAGCTGGATCTGGCCGACGGCATGGTTCAGGTGCTCGGCAAAGGCAGCAAGACTCGCCTGCTGCCGGTCGGCAAAAAAGCGCGTGAAGCCCTGGAACTGTGGCTGCCGTTGCGGGCCATGACTAACCCGGCAGACGATGCGGTGTTCGTCAGCCAGCAAGGTCGGCGCCTTGGCCCCCGGGCGATTCAGTTGCGGGTCAAAGCCGCTGGTGAGCGCGAGCTGGGGCAAAACCTGCACCCGCACATGTTGCGGCATTCCTTTGCCAGCCATTTGCTGGAATCCTCGCAGGACCTGCGCGCCGTACAGGAATTGCTCGGCCACTCGGACATCAAGACCACCCAGATCTACACCCACCTGGACTTCCAGCACCTGGCCACGGTCTACGACAGCGCCCATCCACGGGCCAAACGCATTAAAGGCGATGATTCATGACCATCCAATTGATCACCTTCGACCTCGACGACACCCTGTGGGACACCGCCCCGGTGATCGTCAGCGCCGAAGCCATACTGCGTGAATGGCTGACCGAGCACGCACCGAACCTGGGCGCGGTGCCGGTGGAGCATTTGTGGGCTATTCGGGAACGGATCCTGACCCTCGAACCGAGCCTCAAACACCGTATCAGCGCGCTGCGGCGCCGGGTGTTGTTCCATGCGCTGGAGGAGGCCGGATACGACCACGGCGAGGCGTCGGACCTGGCCGACAAGAGTTTTGAAGTGTTTCTGCATGCCCGGCACCAGATCGAGGTGTTTCCCGACGTCGAGCCGACGCTGGAAACCCTGGCCAAGCATTACGCCCTGGGTGTGGTCACCAATGGCAACGCCGATGTGCGCCGGCTGGGACTGGCCGATTACTTCAAGTTTGCGTTGTGCGCCGAAGACATCGGCATCGCCAAGCCCGATGCGCGCCTGTTTCATGAGGCATTGCAACGGGGTGGTGCGACGGCGGAGACGGCGGTGCATATCGGCGATCATCCGGGGGATGACATTGCCGGGGCGCAGCAGGCGGGGTTGCGGGCGATCTGGTTTAACCCGGCGCGCAAGGCCTGGGAAGCCGAGAAGGCACCGGATGCCGAGATTCGCAGTTTGACCGAATTGCCGGCGTTGCTGGCTCGGTGGAACGCCCAACACTGATCCTGAATTCACATACAACCCTTGTGGGAGCGAGCCTGCTCGCGAAAGCGGTGGGTCATCCGACACCTATTTTGAATGTGTTGACCCCTTCGCGAGCAGGCTCGCTCCCACAGTGGATAGTGCCAAGTCCATACCTTTTCTTCTCCCATGAAAAAGCCCGCAGCGACGGCGGGCCTTTTCAGCAAGCCAATAGCAGACGCTTAGATAGGCCGGCTGCCGTACTTGTTGTCAGGCTTCTTGGGCGGATCGGCGACCACATTGGCCTCCACTTCCTGCACCTTGCCGCCCCGTGCCAGAAACTCTTCCATGGCCTTGGCCAGGGCGTCGCGTTCCTTGTTCTTGGCTTCGACGCTCGGCAGCTCGTCAACCGACACCGCAGCCTTGGCTTTGCCTTTGGCGGTCGGAACGGGCGTTTCACCGCCGTCGTCTTCAGCGACGTCTTCGGCCGCTGCTTCCAGACCTTCTTCGGTTTCGTCGTCGCCTACTTCGAGGTCGTCGTTTTCCAGATCATCGTCGCTCATGTTCTACCTCATGACTTGCGAAAAGCAGATTAGTTATAGCCCAGCTTCACCGTCTGTCGACAGCCGCCGGAAAAATTCAATAACCGCTGGTGACCAGCGGTTCATGCCTCTTCACCGTGCACGGTGGCGAGGACTTTACGGGCACCGCCAAAATCACGGTGCTCGCCCAGATAAACACCTTGCCAGGTCCCCAGCGCCAGTCGGCCTGCCGAAATCGGCAAACTGAGCTGACAGCCAAGCACGCTGGCCTTGAAGTGCGCCGGGAGGTCGTCCAGGCCTTCGTCGTTATGCTCATAGCCGTCTGTTCCTTGTGGGATCAGACGATTGAAAAATCGTTCGAAGTCGCGACGTACCGCCGGATCGGCGTTCTCGTTGATGGTCAACGACGCCGAGGTATGCTGCAGCCACAAATGCAACAGACCGACCCGGCACGCCTTGAGTTCAGGCAGGCCGGCGAGTAACTCGTCCGTTACCAGATGAAAGCCCCGGGGCCGTGCCCGCAGGGTAATCAGAGTCTGTTGCCACATACAGTTCTCCGCACGTTCGGGGCGCATTCTAGCGCGCTCTGGGAAAAAACAAAGGCCCTAATATTCCTTCAATCATGTAAGCCATTGGCCGCAGAAAAACGCCCGTCGTAAACGCCACTAAACGTGTACGAAAAAACCTTTCAGCAGTCTCTTCACTGACAAACGCCAGACAAAAAAATGCCCGGCAAGCCGGGCAAGTTTTTTATGCGCGTGCTTACAAGTTGTAGCCGCGTTCGTTGTGGAGTGCCAGGTCGATGCCGACGGCCTCTTCTTCTTCCGTGATACGCAGACCCATGACAGCGTCCAGGACCTTGAGAATGATGTAGGTGACGATCGCGGTGTAGATCACCGTGAAGCCCACGCCTTTGCACTGAATCCAGACTTGAGCGGCGATGTCGGTGACGGTGCCGAAGCCACCCAGGGACGGTGCGGCGAACACACCGGTCAGGATCGCGCCGAGGATACCGCCGATGCCGTGCACACCGAAGGCGTCCAGGGAATCGTCATAACCGAGTTTGCGTTTCAGCGTGGTGGCGCAGAAGAAGCACACCACGCCCGCTGCCAGGCCGATGACCAGCGCGCCCATCGGGCCCACGGTACCAGCGGCCGGGGTGATGGCGACCAGACCGGCCACAACACCCGAAGCGATACCCAGTGCACTTGGTTTGCCGTGAGTGATCCACTCGGCGAACATCCAGCCCAGTGCAGCGGCGGCGGTTGCGATCTGGGTCACCAGCATTGCCATACCGGCGGTGCCGTTGGCCGCAGCGGCGGAACCGGCGTTGAAACCGAACCAGCCGACCCACAACATCGCGGCGCCCATCAGGGTGTAACCGAGGTTGTGCGGTGCCATCGGGGTGGTCGGGAAGCCTTTGCGCTTGCCGAGCACGATGCACGCAACCAGACCGGCCACACCGGCGTTGATGTGCACCACGGTGCCGCCCGCGAAGTCGAGCACACCCCAATCCCACATCAGGCCGCCGTTGCCGGACCAGACCATGTGCGCAATCGGTGCGTAAACCAAGGTGAACCACACGCCCATGAAGATCAGCATGGCGGAGAACTTCATCCGCTCGGCGAAGGCACCGACGATCAGCGCAGGGGTGATGATGGCGAAGGTCATCTGGAAGGTGATGAACACCGCCTCAGGGAACAGCGCCGCAGGACCGGTCAGGCTCGACGGCGTGACACCGGCGAGGAATGCCTTGCCCATGCCACCGAAGAACGAGTTGAAGTTGACGACGCCCTGCTCCATGCCGGTGGTGTCGAACGCGATGCTGTAGCCATAAATGACCCACAGAATGCTGATCAGACCGGTAATGGCGAAGCACTGCATCATCACGGAAAGAATGTTTTTGGAGCGAACCATGCCGCCGTAGAACAGGGCGAGGCCGGGAATGGTCATGAACAGCACGAGGGCTGTCGAGGTCATCATCCAGGCGGTATCGCCGGAGTTGAGGACTGGGGCCGCCACTTCGTCTGCCGCCATAGCCAGGCTGGGCATTACGAGGGACAACAGGGCTCCTAGCCCTGCGAATTTACGCAGAGTCATATTGTTTTCTCCTGGGGCGTTGGGTTTGTGGCGGCGTTTAAATCGCGTCGGTATCGGTTTCGCCGGTACGGATGCGAATCGCCTGTTCCAGATTGACCACGAAGATCTTGCCGTCACCGATCTTGCCGGTGTTGGCGGCCTTGGTTATCGCCTCGATAACTCGGTCCAGATCCTTGTCGTCAATGGCGACATCGATCTTTACCTTAGGCAGGAAATCGACCACGTATTCCGCGCCGCGATACAGCTCGGTGTGACCCTTCTGCCGACCGAAGCCTTTGACTTCAGTAACGGTAATGCCCTGCACGCCGATCTCGGACAGCGACTCGCGCACGTCGTCCAGTTTGAACGGCTTGATGATGGCAGTGACTAGCTTCATGAAAACTCTCTCCCGAATTGGTGGACTTGCCCCAGGAAAACAAACCCGACTCAAGTCTAAGCGCAGTGCCTGGCTTTGTAACGCATCGTCGACCTTACCTGCCCGTCCGACGCCAGCTAACCGCTCCTCACGAAACAACTCCCCGTTCCGCTTGGCGCACTGCATTCGTCACAGCGACTGCATCAGTGCATGGGTTACGACTGACTAAGCAGAAAGCTTGCCATCTCGCCAAAACCCACTGAATTCAACCCCTTGACCGCCGCCAACAGCCCCTTTCCTTAATCGGCCCCACGGATACGCACAACAACAGTGCGCAGCCGTCTGTCCACATGCGCGAAAAGCGTGCATCCCTGCTGACGGAATTGACTATAGACACTGCGTGATACACTGCCCGCCATTGTTGACAGGACATTTCCCATGCTCGCACCCAAAGATTTCCTCGACGCCCTGAGCGGCACCGCCTCCCGCCTCTTCAGCGGCGAAACCCCATTGCCGAAAAGCGAAATCGAAAGCCAGTTCAAGGCGTTGTTGCAGAGCGGCTTCAGCAAGCTGGACCTGGTGAGCCGGGAAGAGTTTGATAGCCAGATGGTTGTGCTGGCGCGGACCCGGGCACGGCTGGAAAGCCTCGAAGCGAAGGTTGCGGAGCTGGAAGCGAAGCTGAATCCGCCTGCCGAGTAACCCACCAGACAATGCAATCCCCTGTGGGAGCGAGCCTGCTCGCGATTAGAGTCACCTCGGTCTACCAGCCTTCCCACACTGGACCGACCAACCCTGTAGGACCTGCCAAAGGCTGCAATCTCCTGATCTGCCGCCCCGCCACCATCTCGGCAACGTCCTACAAAGATCACCACCGCCGTCCGATAGCGCCGTGAAGCCCAGGCTCCTAAGCTCATTCTCAGCTGAATATTCAGCACTGGGTTTGGCGACCTGGAAGCTTAAGGCGTACGACGACCATCTCTCGAGTCATGGCGGCTGTGCGTGGGAGACCTTCGGGTCTGCCGGGTTCCTTTTGCTCCGGTTCGCCAACCCGCGTACAGCTGCCACCCAATTGTTTGGCGACGATTGACGGCAGCCTCTTTAGCAAAAGGAGCTGTATTAATGAGTTGCGATAACGCTTATCTAGTCCCTCACGTCTTCACCCGCCACAAACTCCACCTCCACGCGCTTTTGATCGAAAACCAGCCTTGGTTCAGCGCCCGAGACCTGGGCCGTCTGCTTCGCCTTTTCCTCGACGAACGCGCCGTCCGAAAACTCGATCCCGATCAACATCAATCCGCGCGAGTCGTCATCCACGGCACCCTCGAAAACACCCTGATGATCAGCGAATCCGGCGTGTACGCCCTGCTTGTCTACCACTACTGCCCCGAATACCGAGGCCTGCGCGAATGGCTGACCCACAACGTAGTGCCAGCCCTCAGAGACGCCCAACATCCGGCAACAAGCGAACGCCCGATTCTGAGTCTGTTGAACTGGCCGGAGATGTCGCTGAGTTTGCTGCACTGGAATAACCAGCCGTGGATTCGGTTGCAGGATGTTCCGCACATGCTTGCGGAGGGTGAACGGGTGCAACGGACGGTCAATGCGCCTTGGTGGAAGCGTGCTTCGCGGATGTTGCAATCGCTTTAAGTATTTAAAGCCCTACCACGTTCGATTCCAGCTTCCCGCAAATCGTAAGTCGCTTGCAGGTTCAGCCAGAACTCGGGCGTGGTGTTCAGGTGGTCAGATAGCTTCCCCGCTAGATCAGCACTGACACAACGCTGTTGCATCACGATATCGTTGACCACATTTAACGGTTCGTTCAACGAATGGGCGAAAGCTGACTCTGAAATGCCCAACGGTTCAAGAAACTCCTCCTGAAGAATTTCGCCAGGATGAACGGGCCGCATTCCATTACTGTTCATTATCCTCTCCGAAGTCAGCGATCAATTAATGATCATAAGCAGCCCAGCCAGACAGACAAGAGCGCTCACCCACTTTCACCGGCGTCCGTCATTGTTCTAGGCAAGGTCCTACAAAAACATCATCCCGAGACCCATTACGTCGGCACCCCACGCTCGCTTACGCTTCATCACCAGAAAGACACTCGCAACATCCAGTGAAAGTTTGTCGCCTCATTCGTAACGCCGAAGAACAACACCCCGACTACCCTTCAAAAAACCGCAGGAAGCGGTTCCCGTAAAGCTCAAGGAACGACCATGTCCCTCTCCATCGTCCACAGCCGCGCCCAGATTGGCGTGGATGCGCCCGCCGTTACCGTAGAAGTCCATCTGGCCAACGGCTTGCCGTCGCTGACGATGGTCGGTTTGCCCGAAGCAGCAGTGAAGGAAAGCAAGGACCGGGTACGCAGCGCGATCATCAATTCAGGCCTGCAATTTCCGGCGCGGCGCATCACGCTGAATCTCGCGCCTGCGGACTTACCTAAAGATGGTGGATACAGGTTAGGTGAGCCTATGGACGGCGTACCTGCAATGTTTCACCCTATGGACATGGACGGTTTTGTTCGGTCAGCTCATTTGAGAACTGACGGTCAATACCGCATGAAAACGGGGGTTAAATTTGTCACGGCAAGAATATATTTCCTTTACTCCTCATCGAGTTCAAATAGATGGAAATGAGGTTCAATGGACGACTGGATCTCAACTGAGTGCGGTGAACGGCCTTCCACAAATATTTTGGTCTTGTGGACTTCCTTGGCGTGAAGCAAATCTTTGGCTAATGCTGCAAGCAACCCAATATCAAAAAGATATTGAGACTGTAAAATCCAAAGCCACATCCATACACGCTTATGCGAAATGGCTCGAAGAAGCGCAAACGAACTGGTGGGACTTTCCTGTAAAAGAGCGCGACAGATGCTTGGTCAAATACAGGGGGTTTTTAATAAGCTCAAGAAAAGCTAACCTCATAGCTCCTTCTACCGCAAGCCAGCGCATGCGCGTTGCTATCCAGTTTTATAGATGGCTCAGACATAACGGGTTGATATCTCCTGAGTGGCCGATGTGGCGGGAGCGTTTTTTGAGCTTAAAATTTAACAATGCTTTTGGCTTCGAACGCACTTTTGCCGTTAATAGCACAAACCTGTCGATACCTAATCGCTCGTCCCCAGGGGAAAAACTGGAAGATGGACTATACCCCGTATCGGAAAATGACAGATCAAAAATACTTGAGATAGCTAGAGAGCACTGCTCAACGGAAATACATCTATTATTGATGGCCGGATTTTTTACTGGGATGAGAATTCAAACACTATCAGACCTTACGATCCCGACATTAGAAAATGCGGTTCAAGATCCCTCTTCTGAAGGTCTGTACCGACTTGCAGTGGGTCCGGGAGCGACACCCCCTGTTGCTACCAAGAACGGCGTGACTGGCCACGTGTGGATAACGAAACCGCTTTTAGACTCTCTGAAGGAATATTGCTATAGCGCACACCGTTTGTTGCGCGAGTCAAAAGCCAAACCTGAATATAAAAACCACGTTTTCTTGACCCGATTCGGCAATCTTTATTCAGTACGTGATAAAGATCGCTCCCCAGCATTAAATGTGGCAATGCATAACCTAAGAGCAATTGGGCGCCGCCATGGCGTGAATGCACTGAACAATTTCAAATTCCATCAGACTCGCTGCACATTTGCTACATCACTGGCGCGCCTCGCCATAAGGGCTGGTGGAGCGATACACGCAATTGCGATTGTGAAAGAAGCACTGCTGCACCGAGACGAATCAACAACGATACGATATATAAGGTTTGTAGAAAAAACACCTATAAAAATATCGATGGCAAATGAATTTACTAAAGCATTCTTTGGTGCAACAGGAAATTCAGGCGGTAACACGTGAAAGATATAACTCCCGACCTGACTTTTGATGGTGTGGAATATGGTCGACTTGAAACGCCATGGAGTCTAAATTCCTTAGTGTACAAAGGCGCCTCACAACTCCCTATTGATAAAGCGACACCCGCGATCAATAGAGGCGTATTTGGAAGTCCGAATCCAACAAGAATCCCCCTTGCCGAAAAATTTTTTAACATACTTCAAGGAGCCATCGTCGCTGGTAAAAGTCCAGCAACATTGAAGGGCGCATATCAGAGGTTGCGCAAGTTATACAAATGGAGTGACGAAAACAACTTCGAAATTACCGAGTCCACAGTCGAATCAATATTTCTTGACTGGAGTGATTCTTTAATAGCTGAGGCGCGAGCAAAGAATACCAATTCAGATACGCCGTGGACTTGCGCTGTGGCTGTCGGGGCATTGATTGACGAGGCGCTGAACAGAGAAAGGCAGATCATCAGCTATACGCGACTTCGTAAAAAATACGGCGTCAAAGGATGGCGAAAGACTGGCGAAAAAATCAACTTTGAAAAGTTATTCGTAATGGGTGAGGCGCTGCTGGACGTTTGCAACTCGCTTAGCAGAGAGACCATTCAAGGAGATCTGCCAGCACTTTTAAAATTTAGATCTGGAAAAGAGCTAGAACACTGGTGCCGATTAGTTCCATCGGAAAAATTAAAGAATGGGTTGGATGGTGCAACCAACAAGAGCAGTAAGCGCGCACTTTGGATAAGCGATACTTCATGGCGCACTCGCCATCCATTGATAAACCTGCGGCTAGAAGCAGAGTTATTGATATTTATAGCCCAAACACAAATGAACCTTTCGCAGGCCTCCAGACTTGAGAATGGAAAATTCACTTACCAAAGTTTCAGTGGCGGTTACCATGTAAAATCGATGTTTAAAGAGCGACGCCAGGGTGAAGTGGAATTTGACGTACATAGCGAATACCGCACTCACTTCGAGACCTATCTCGGCTGGCGTAATTCCCTATTTCCTGTAGAAGGGCTCCTCTTTCCGCTTACATCTCACTTCCAGCGAGCATCCACTACCTCAACCAACTTTGCTGCTACCAGAAAATTACTGAAACAAATCGATGTAGAGTACATCTCACCGAGGAGCCTCCGTCTTGCGAAGGTTAATTGGTTGCTTAGAAAAATTCGTGATCCAAACCTCGTAGCAGAAATGGCGCAGCACGAAGAGTCGACACTCCTAAGTCAATACGAGCGTCCAAGCTATCAAGCCGCGTTAGCTGAAATTACTAGATATCACCAAAAAACCGACCCGGCCTTTTCTCCACCGGGGCCTGGAGTATGTGTTAAGCCAACCCCTCTGGCTGCGAATGCGATACCAAAAAATGCGCCTGCGCCAGACTGCGCAAACCCTGCTGGCTGCCTATTCTGTCAACACCAACGAGACATAGCTGACATCGATCATGTGTGGTCTTTGTTTAGCTATCGCCACCTCAAATCTTTGGAACTAGCCTCTCAGCGACCTAATGGCGCTGCCCGAGACAAACATCCGGCGCAAATGGCTATTGAGGAGATCACTCGAAAAATTGCAGCCTACAAAGAAGTCGAGGCGTACAAAGCATGGGTGATAGAGGCGGGTGCTCGAATTGAGGAAGGCCGTTATCACCCAAAGTGGAACGGGTTCGTTAGACTTATGGAAATGAGAGTTTAAATGACCGCACTCGATTACCGCCTGGCACTTGGAATAGAACTTCCCTTTGTCACGCCAAATGCTGAGAACTTTCATCCTGCTACCTGGCCCCCCCTGCCAGACTTTCCAGTTGTGATAGACCAGTCAGGTATAGTCGTAAGCCGCTATGGAGACACAGTGTGGGATCTCTCTGCTTGGGCAGGGAGACCACTACAATTAGACTTTCAGGACTCAGGCGAACGATCTGGTGGTTTATCGACGGAAAGTGCTGCAATGGCGCGGCTTATTTCCGCATGGTGGCTATGGGGGCCGCGACCGGTAAATAATGCAGGAACATTAAAATCCCGCTTTACTCACCTATTTCCGATTTTCAAGTTATGCACTAACGAAAATGTAAACTGCTCCAATCTTTACAAAAATCCACATATTGTGGACAAAATTCCAGATATTCTTTCTTCGTCTCTCGCTGAACCAGCCCTAATCTTACTTCATACCCTCTACGAGCAACGATTTGAATTTGGCCATTTGATCCTTGACAGAGAATCGCTTCGACGGCTAAGCGGCGCTGTGTCGAAGCACGAAGGATCACAAACCGCTTATATCCCGCCAAGGATATGGACTTATCAGGTCAATCGTCTTCGGGAGTTCCTCGAAGACTACCATGCCTGCTCAGAGCAAATAGCAGGCTGCTATAATGAGTGCATCAATCTCTATAAAAACCTGTACGGATCTCTGGATAATATTTTTGATCCAAAAGTTCGACGACAGTCAAAACACTTTGGTCAGGGCCCATTTGGTTCATTCAGTGATATCGCTCGAAAATACGGGCTGCTGGACACGTTCAAAAAGTGGATCAATGGACCAGAGGCTGCTGATTCGAAGTGCGCGGTTTCCACACTCGGCAGTTATATGTCGTTAGCTACCAAGGTCGGCAACGCTTACATACTAAACTTCTCACTCATGAGAATTGAAGAAGCTTGGAAGCTAAGATACGAATGCCTGCAAATTGAAAAAGATCCACAGTTCGGCTTAATTTATACCATTGGCGGAATCACTACAAAGACACTTGAAGACAAAGATGCTAGGTGGGTCACCTCACCTTCAGTAGAACTTGCAGTAAATGTTTTGAGGCATGTGATAAATCTGAGATTCAAAACCGCGTCTGAACGCCTCGGCTCAACGATTCCTGCTGATCAGATATCTAATCCAACTTTTAATATTCGCCAATATGAACCTTGGTCTCGGGGAAATGGGTGTGGTAAACCATTCACTGTACGCCCCTCCTACCCTAGCTATCTTTCAATTATCGAAAGCTATCCCTTATTATTCGATAAAACGCAGACATTGATACAAGAAGCGGACTTGGAGTATGCAAGGCTCATCACACCGTCACTAAACGGTGACGAATTCTCTGTAGGTAGACCGTGGCCTTTCGCCTGGCATCAACTCCGCCGAACAGGTGCAGTTAACATGCAAGCATCTTCGTTGGTCTCCGACCCCTCAATACAATATCAACTTAAGCACGCTACTCGCGCCATGTCTCTTTACTATGGCAGAGGATTTTCTAGAGTGAGATTGGACCCAGTAGCGCATGCCACCTATTTAAAGGCAATGTATGAGGTGCTTGGGCAAGAGATTACAAGATTACTTACCCCCCGATTTGTTAGTCCATTTGGTGAGACTCATAAAACACAGATACTAAAAATTGTCTCGTCATCGGACGCGAAGGCGCTAGTCAAGTCCGCGAAAAAAGGATTAGTCAGCTGGCGTGAGACGCTAATAGGAGGCTGTACCAAAAGAGGAAATTGCACCCATGGCGGTGTAGACAACATCATTCGTTGCGGCGGTGGAGATGGGAAACCGGCTTGCGCGGACGGCCTATACGATAGAGAGCGAAAATCGGAAATTATTCAACTTGGAGACGATATACAGGACCTCCTATCTTTCGCCCATCCGGGTTCACCATACTACGACTCGCTAATCTCCCAAAACAAGGCGGTTGTAAACGTTCTTAAATTCTTAGACATGGATATTATATGAGCAAAGCAGAAGAAGCATTTAGGGAAGCTTTTGAGCGACTTAAAAAGAATGAGCCTATTAGAGTCGCGAAGGGCTCCATAATATCTCAGAACCTCATAGCTAAGGAGGCAGGAACTGATCCTACCGCACTCAAAAAGGCGAGATTTCCAAGTTTAATCGCGGAGATACAACATTGGATTAGTGCGAATGCACTTCCAGCGAAGGTCTCCACTAGGCAAAAAAATATCAATCAAAGAGCCAAGAATCGTACGTTTCGAGACCAGCTCGAAGAGATCAAAAAGCAGCGTGACCTGATCGCTTCTCAGTTGGTAGAAGCTGATGCCAAGATACTGGAATTAACACTTGAGTTGGAAAGATACCGGTCCTCGGTTCTGCCCCCGAATGTGACCCGGTTGCGCTAGGTCGGTTTAAGGCTGTCCAACCGCAGACATTTTTGAGCGAACTGGAGAAAATTTCTGGCGCAAGTATGGACATTGTCAATTCATGCCGCAGGCCAGTAAAAACGGGGGCTTCGTAAAATGTCCATAGTCGACGTACAAGCCGGTGGTACGTCGGTTTGATCTGGCGATCGCCTTGGGGATTCTGTCCGCCAGCGTGCAGGTGCCGACATTGACACTGGATGACATTGAATGCCTGGGAGAACTGGCACTGTCAGGCGCGGTACGTGCCGTGAGAGGCGTATTGCCGGCTGCGCTGGCCGCACGCAAGGCCGGGCGGTCGCTGATGGTGCCGCGGGCGAATGCCGAGGAAGCCTGCCTGGCGTCGGGATTGAAGGTGTTTGCCGTGGATCACCTGCTGGAAGCCGTTGCGCACTTCAATGGACATACGCCGGTCGAACCCTACGTTTCCAATGGCTTGCTCTATGCCAGCAAACCCTATCCGGACTTGAATGAGGTGCAGGGGCAAATCTCGGCCAAGCGCGCATTGCTGATTGCGGCGGCTGGGGCTCATAACCTGCTATTTAGCGGACCGCCGGGGACTGGCAAAACGTTGTTGGCGAGTCGTTTGCCGGGTTTGCTTCCACCGCTCGCCGAAAACGAGGCGCTGGAAGTCGCAGCCATTCAATCCGTCACCAGTTGCGTGCCCTTGAGCCATTGGCCGCAACGACCGTTCCGCCAGCCCCATCACTCGGCTTCCGGCCCTGCATTGGTGGGCGGTGGTTCTAAACCACAACCCGGCGAAATCACCCTAGCCCACCATGGCGTGCTGTTCCTCGACGAACTCCCATTTTGACTTTTTAGGTTTGGTTGTCAAAATCGAATTTAGACCGTCAGATCAAGGGTTTACCATGGCATTTCCGTCCATCGAATCGTTGCCAATCTTCTCAAATGGGGTCCACTATGATCACTATCCGTATGAGCAGCTGAATGAATACCAAAGGGCAATATTTACCGACGCAACGTCGAGCCGTGGTCGGCTATGTTCATCAGTGAAGCAGATTACGCTTAAAAGCTTTGAGTGCTACCTCCAGATAACCCGTCAGGCGGCAACTCCGCGATCGCAATCGAAATTCCGAAAGGTGGCGGAAGGCTTCCTAGGTTTTTTATATTCAGAAAAACATATTGAAACGACTCCGCTACTTCGCGCCCAACGAGCGAGGTTTTTCATATCAATAATTCCTTTCCTATCAGAGAAATACCCCACCAAGAAAGATTATTCATTCCCCTTGACTATCGAAGAAATAAACAAATACATAAGTGTGCTGAATAGCTTAGAGCAATGCCCCCAAAAAATAGAATATTGGCGAGGATGGCCGTTGCTGAATGTTTCTGGAGGGATGCATTTTCTTCCCTTATGGGCGTTTTACCGAAAGCTTGGTGCCAACTTTACAAGGAAACTCTATTCTGAAACTCATATCTTCCTATCAGGAAGGCGTTATCGAGCAATGCCAATGCTATCGAATCTAGGAGATTTTATAGAGACTCAACCATTGGATATCACACCTACACACTTAACTTCAGACGTATTCATGAGCGAATTCTGGGATCGTTTTGTGAAGTATTACGTTACAACAGCATATGATAGCGGAAAAGGTCAGAAACTAAGCACCATCGCATCGGCCTGGAACGTACAATTCTCAGCTTTCGTGCGCAACCAACTCATTCCAGCATCCCTACTAAGTGGGGGGTATGCTGGATTACCCGTGTTACCAAAGAGACTCTATACCGATGCGGCTTCAAGAATCAGCACTGGAAATGACGGAACACTCGTTCATTCAAAATTATTGCACGATATTCCACTAGAGATTACCGACCAAGCGGCTATCTACCACATCTTTGACAGCCTAAACTCATCAATGAACGACTTAACAACCTGGGCTAAAGCTGAAGTCGCAGATCTGGACGCCAGACTAAATCGACGATTGCGAGAAGCGCCGAATGGAACACTGCGCTGGATCGGTGGATCTGGAGAAAACGAGGGAGGCCAAATTCAATGGATGAGAGATCGGAATAATCCAGCGTGCTTTGCTAATGCAGCACGAAATATCGAAGAGCACTCCTATTCATATATAATGGAGCGAGCTGTCCAAATTTTTGCTTCGCCATTTGCAGAAACAGCATATGAGCTAGGATTAGCAACAACAAGCTCATTGTACCCACACTGCCTACTACTCGTAAGTCTGTATCCAAAAATCACCGTTGGTTTCTTGGAAAACTTGGAGATATATGATGAGCATGGGAAAAAAATTGGTTTCATCCCAACCGACAACGGGTATCAATTAGTTGGATATAAACTTCGTAGAGGGCACCGTGAAGCTGAGCAGACTATTAGCCTTTGCGAGTACGGTGCATATCTTGTTCAACAAATAATCGACGTCACCGACTACGGCAGACGATACCTACAATCTATTGGAGATGATAATTACAGATATTTATTATTATCCGCAGTTAGAAGCTTCGGCAAATTTCAGCGACCAAAGTTAGCTTCGGTTACCACATCACCCATCCCAATAGAAAGACTGGTATCCGGCTTAAAGAAATACACGAACCTAGATCATGCTGAAGCTACGTACCTCGCACAACGCGCTAATCTCTCCACAATTCGCGCGACCGCTGGAGTAATGATCTATTTAGAATCAAAAAGCGCAAAAAAAATGTCCGAAGCTCTTGGCCATAAATCATTTGATCCATCGTTGTTAGCGCGCTATCTCCCAGCACCCATTTGGGATTTCTTTCAGGATCGATGGATTAGAATTTTTCAAGCAGGAATAATTATCGAAGCGATGGATGGGAGCCCATACAAACTGAAGGCTTCAGGTTTTGACAGCTTAGAGCAGGTTGAGGAGTTTTTATTAAACCACTCGATACAACTCCCCCCTGAGGAATCAAACACTCGCTTTAGCGAGGCGCGGCCCGACAGCTCTATATTGGTATCACTGAATGAACAAATTTTTGAAGAACTATTAAAGCTTAATGATTCAAGGTACAAATCTAGCAGCCATTTACAATCAAGTCTTTGGAAAGATCTCAGCTCTAAAATAATCACTCACGTTGACTCATGCCTTAGTGATCGACCAGACATCCAGCTTGCACTCTCTAACGCTAAAAACAAACTAGGGATAACCATTTAAATGAACGCGAAAGAAAATATTCACGCGCTGGCCTTTCTGGAAGAAATGTTCCCCTCCCAGAAAACTCGGTTTGAGAGCGAATGGTTGACCTCGGACTTTGATTCCAACGCATGGTGCTTTGATTTCGCGCACGGGTATAGATTTTGTGTAAATTTCAACGTGGAGCTCGAGGACGGGTCTAAACTTTCCGACCCCAAAAACAAAAAATTATTGAAATTATTCAAAAACTGGATAACTGTTCAGAATACCCAGAATTTAAATCAAGGTGTAAAACCAGGTAGTATCACCGCGTACGCTAACACGCGAAGAGCGATAAACATCATTGACTACCTTTTGCTGAACAGTTCGCGCCTTAAGCTCGCCAGCCATGGATTAAACCTTCTAACAGAAAACGATGTCGCATCGTTTTTTTATCAGTTGTCGAGTTCGGAAAAAATTGCTGAAGGGGTCTATAACTGGCGGCAAACTGTGGTCGATTTCCTAAGAAGATCCAGTGAGTGTAGCGATCAGATTGTCTTACGTTTCGCTGAAAAAAATCCCGATCTCTATGTTTTAATGATTCAAAATGAAACAGCATATGGCCTTTCGCCAAGCGAAACTCTTAAAGTCAAAATATGGCTACATGAGAACGATTATTATAGTCCCATTCTCAGCTCGGGGTACAGGTTAACGGTAAGCATCACCCGACTGGCATCACACATCTATAAAAATACCCTTGTGGGGGGCGCTATAAAAAGTGCTTTACCTGAGCTAAATCTGGCCCCTTATCCGGGGATGACAACTGAGTACAATGTCGTTGGGGTTCGCACGGCAAATGAAGACTCGATGTCAGATCGACAGTTTACCAAATATTATGCAACTTTTATGGCGATAAACAAACTGCCAGAATTAGGAATTGAAATTCCCAGTCATGCTTTTACTAAGCTCAGTTTGAGTGCTTTGAAAGCGCACCTAAATTTAGCGCAAACCATGCGTTTTAAGACATTGAGGCCGAGTATCCTATTACCTGCGCTGCAAAAGGCTATCGATTTTATTTACGAGTACGGAGAAGACATTTTCCAATCTGCTTCTGCTGTCATTGCTGCTCAAGCAAAGTATGGGGAGAGCGTAAACGATCCTGATTCGGATTGGTGGGTTCGCAAAGCTATCACACCTCGCCTAGCTGGGTTAGGAGTCCAATGCTGGAGTCTTAGCACCAAGATGCTGGCTGGCAAAAAACTCTCTAAAGAACTTAGAGAAAACAAAGTTCAGGAGTATTTTAACAGGCTCCGCAGTAACGAGGGGCTGTGGGAACTGTTACGAGTATATTATGGCGCAGCGCAATTGATCATCGGATTACTGATGGCGCGGCGCCAATCGGAACTTAAAAGCTTGATGCCGTTTGAGTGCCTTGATGACTCAAAGCGAAATTTAATATTTTTTAACGCAAAATCCGGATTTTTATCCAATAAACAAATTTTAAAAAGACCCATTCCAAGTATCGGCGTTCACATTATTGAAACATTGGAAAACTTCCAAAGCCTGCTGCTCAAAAATAAACTCATTATTGAACATACATATTTGTTCGCCCCGCCTGACAGATATGCAAAAGGACTAAAAAAGAGCTTACATTCGCCTGCCTACAATAGAAGTATTGATTTTTTCTGCGACTACATTGAGGCACCTCGAAACAGCGAAGGATCAAGATTTTATTTCCGCCAGCACCAACTGAGGCGCGGCTTTTCGATGATATTTTTTTGGGGCAATTCATTTGGTGGCCTCGACACATTAAGATGGTTCTTGGGCCATGCAGATCTTGAACACCTCTATCATTACATTACTGAAGCCACTCCCGGAGAAGTACTTCGCGGGGTAAAAGCAGCTTATCTGGCAGACTCCTTAGCGGCTGGCGATAAAGAGGTATCCAATGAACTCGCGGCAGCTCTACTTTCACATTTTGGAACATCTGAATTTACCATACTGGATTCTCAAGAAGTAGAAATCTACTTGGAAACACTAATCGAAAACCACTCGCTAACTGTCGAGCCACATTTTATTAAAATAGACGACGCAACTACATATAGGCTGGTAACTAAGCTGATAAAATCAATATGAACAAAAACTCCATTCGACAATCAACCTTTACAATTTACTTCTCGATATTGCCTCTCATCCACACAAATATCAGAAATCAGCAATAGGAGCTTTCTTAAAATCACAAGGCTCATTAGCTCGACACTCAGCTCCGGATAAAAACATCTATCCTTGCTCTTTAAATACGTTGAAGACCCGTGCTGATTGCTTTCTTGCAGGAGGCTTTGAGGCTATGGATCATGCAAGAATTTTGGCACTAAAAGTGTGTTCCCCAGTAGTGGTTCTGATTTCTGCTCAAGACAAACCTAGAACGTTAAAAGACGACGTCATTGCTCTTAAAAAAGAAATACAGTTTCTCAACGAAGAAATTCTTTGCTACACCATCGCATTAGAAACAAGCATGGAACAGGCGAGAGCGTACGCCAAGAAGACAAACAATATAGTAAATATTCAACTCTGCGAAAAACAACAATCGGAAATTTATGCACTATTGAAATATCCCAGAGTCACGACCAATGACTAAACTTTATCGTTTGACATCAGCGCACTTTCAGCTACCTTTAGCTCTACTTTCCGATCAAACATATATTTTCAACTCGGCTTCGTACATCCCGATGCTTCGCTACCCTAACGGTACATGGTGTCACTACTCTAATTGCTACATGCATTCTCTTTATAGAAAAGGATTGTCTCGCAATAACAAAGGCGGAACATTAAAAACCTATGCGGGCAACATAAGCCATTTACTGCGTTTTTGTTCGGATAACGCGATTGATGTTGCGCAAATGACCGATAGCCTCTTTATACTATTCATGCAGACGTTGCTTAACAACAAGAAATCATTGTCTACGACACACACACTTCGGTCGACAACTTCAATACTTACGATAGGGAAAAACTGTATCGACTTACTGGCCTATATCGGAAAAATCACCGGTAGAGATGAGTTTGTCGGTAAAGATGGAGTGATCAGAGCTGAAAAAAGAAAAGCTGAAATAGATATTGGGAAGGGAAGAAAGCGCATCACCAAATACTATTGGCATCACCGTTCATTTCCTGAGCCATCGCCTGACAAAAAAAGATTCCCGATTACTGAGGCTCATTCGAATGCCATTATCGACGCAGCCGCTGGTACTGAGGACCTATTTCTCAGAAAGCGTAGATTCGTGATGCTTAAACTACTCGCCCATACTGGTTGCCGACGTTCTGAACTGGTTTCGATAACGACGCATGATGTATATGCAGCGCTTCATGAGCCTATCATCGGATTAAAATTGATGACGGCGAAAAAGCGCGGAAACTCAATCCATCATCGATACTTGCCCATCTCAATTCCGGATTTAAAATTCATCGTTTCTTATATTGAATTTAACCGACTCCCAAAAATTAAATCTCTGGGAGTTGAGGACGATGGCTTGCTGTTTATCAGTGCACGCACTGGAAAGGGCCTAATGCCAAATACGATCACACAAGAGATCTCAGAGTTGGCGGGACTAGCTGGCATCAATGAGCGCTTATCTCCACACATGTACAGACATCGCTTCATCACTCAATATTTCATAAAATTGATTATTCAGCATGACTTTAACAATTCTGATGAGTTCAGGAACTTACTAATCAACACTGAATCCTTCAAACGTGAGGTGCAACAATGGACAGGTCACACAAACATTAATTCTTTAGACAACTACATACATCTTGCTTTCTCAGATATATCCAACAGAAAAGAAGTTGTGGAGGCGGCAATCCGCAGCGAGCACCTTTCATCGTTACTACAAACTGTCAAAATGGCCCAAGCAGAAATAAAAGCGGGATTTTCCTCATCATCAGTTAATGAGCTGCTGAATACGATATCCGAATATCTAAATGAGCTTCAGCACTCGGCCTAACAAGCGTTATTTGGAATTACCAATCTTCTACTAGCACACCAAAATCAAAAGCAAATCAGATCATGGCCGATGTTTTCGAGTGGCCGTTCACGTACATTGCACAGCGATTAGCTGATCCGAATCGCTTCCCCCCTCGTTAACCATTGGCTTAAAATTCGCTAAGGTCGCATGCCGGCCCTGAGGTTGGAGAGAATTGTCAGGCCTCCTTATCTTTTGCAGATATGCATTTAGGTGATTGTTTGCTTGCACCACCCAGGCCTTCAACTGGCTCAAAATCTCGGTCAAAGCTTGCTGCCCGTTCCAAGAATCTGCTCTGTTTGAGAGACCGCTTTTCCAGACCAGAGCGGGCTATCCGCCTGTATTCGACAATCTGCTTAAGCTTTAAAAGTATCTTCTTTGGTCTTCTCATGATGATCCTGGGGTATCGATATGGAACGACTTGCTATAAACGATGTGAATTGCAATCGGTATGCCTATCATGCGCCACAGCAGCCTTGGAGACATTCCCTGAGCGGTTTATCAGCCTTGAGGAGCCTTATGCCTGGTCCAAATCTTTCTGAACTACTTGCTCAAGTAACAGAGATCGTTCAACACGCAGGCGCTCTCCTCGCGGCCGAGTGGAGTCTTCCAGAGGGACCTCGAGGCATTGGTGACAAGGCCGCGATCGATGTCGAAATCGAATGTTTCTTGCGGCCAGAACTTCTCAGCGTGTTCAACTGCGATTTTTGGGGCGAAGAGACCGGGCACGTTCTGACAGGGCAGTCGTGGTGTTGGGTTGTAGACCCTAACGATGGCACCAGTGATTTTTTGAATGGCATGAAGGGATCAGCGATATCAGTAGGGCTACTGCATAACACCATTCCCGTGATGGGGGTCGTATACGCGCCAGTGACTTCTGAGGGGCACCCCGACTGCATCGGTTGGGCTGAGGGCACCCCCCATTTGATTCGCAACGGTCGAGCAGTGTCTGTACGCCTCGAGAATAAACAGCTTTCGAATCAGAGCACGATCATGGTGAGTGCAGCAGCGATGACAAAGCCAGAACTCAATCGTGAACTGTGTGCTCCAGGACATTTCCATGCAATGCCATCGATCGCGTACAGACTGGCAAGAGTGGCTGCGGGTGACGGAATTTGCGGCATCTCTCTCTACGCTGTTTCAGCGCATGATGTTGTGGCAGGTCATGCGCTGTTGAGAGGTGCCGGAGGCGTCTTATTGGATGAAAATGGGTCCGAGATTCGCTATGTGACAGAGGCACAGATGATGGCAGTTTCGCAACGCTGCTTTGGTGGATCACCTTCAGTATGTCGCGAGTTGAAAGCTCGTGAATGGAGTCTGGTGCTCGGGGGTTCAAACGCTATTGATTAGAAGCCTGACGATTGACCACCAGAATCGGTCAAAACCATGCTCTACGCGAGTAATTGAACTCTAGGGGTCACCCGATCGTTCCACACAGGACGGGGCACTCTCCGAGCGGTATATGTCCAGTTATACCTGGACTAAGCGACGAGCTTCAGACGAGGAAAGATGGCCACAAAATCGTCTGGGATAGTGGAAAGTATGGCCGTCACTTTCTCTTGTGGAAGACTGGTGGCCAGCATCGCTTCGAGTCTTTCAACTCGTTGGCGTATCGAGGCTGCACGATCCCACTGAATTGCGTATTTCTTTGCGACCTTCTGTTCGATGAGCACCAAGTTGCGACTACTGTCGTAGGTGTATCGCATCGCCACTTTCACAGGACAGTCGTTTTCATCGGTCTCGAGAAAGGTGATCTCAAATATCACACCATTCGATGTCTTACGGGATGCTGATTCGACGTAGGTGTCTTCGAACAGGTTGTCGATGAGGTCGCTAGGCTGAACGCCTCGGCTGATATGGAGAGTCGTCAGTTCGTCAACGAGTAATTTGATAGATTCGAGGCTCATCTCAGCATTTTCCTCAGTTCAGCGATGACTACTTCCACGTGCGCGATCGACTCGGAAAGCGAGCTATTATCACGCTCAGCAACCTTGCCGTACTTCTTAGCCAGCTTGGTATTGATAAAGCTCACCAGTATACCGTCGTTGGGAGTATTCGGCTTTGCCATCGGAACGTGAGCTGCGAATTTCCGATAAAGAGTAGAGCTTTTCTCGTCGATCCCTAGGTCGCTGAGCAGTGTGGCAACTTCATCTTGGGCCTTTTTGGTAAGGATCTCTCGAAGCTGCTTCCGCGCGATCTCTGGTCGTTTTTCCATGAGTGTCGGGTCGATGACTTGGGCGGCTTTCTTCATCTCAGCGTTGCGGATGACGTTCGTCAACTGTGCAAGCACGTCAGCGTCGTAACCCTCTATGCCCGGCAACTCTTTGACTTTCTGGGCCGCAAAAGCATCGATTTCGGCTCGTTTGTCAGAGAAAATCTTGTTGAAATCCAGGTCTTCCAAATAGGAATCCTGATCGCTGACAAAAGCTTCGGAGGAACCAACCCCCGCCAGGGACTCCTCTTTTCGAACGTATTCCTGGTCAGTGATCACGTATTCCTTGGTGCGTTGATGTTTTGCTCGATCAACCTCCTTCTGAAACGAGCTCCACATCTCATCCAGGCCGGTTTCCTCGTGGTAGATCACAACGGCGTTGTTATCAATCTCGAACGCTGTGATCTCCTCTATAGGGATTGCGCGAAGAACCCGGCCGACGATTTGAGCGAAAGCATTCAGGCTTCGATAGGGTCGAAAAAGTGCAAGAACCGTAAGGTATCTATGGTCATATCCTTCCATCAGCATGTTCACGGAGATGACCACGTCGCATTGATTGTTATCGATCGTTCTAAAAGCTGCATCGATGTCCGACTGCTCCATGTAGCTATGAACAATCGCCGCTCTCAGATTTTTGGCCTCGTACCAAGTACGCAAATCCTCGGCATGGGAAATACTGCAGCCCACAGCAAGGATTTTGTGAGGCACTTCAGGTGACGCTTTCTTCAGCTCGGTGAGGTTGTAAATGCTCTGGTCAATCACATCCAGTGAGCATTCCTTGGACAATGCAACGCTGCGCTGAACCCACTCAGGATCTTTGAACCCGAGAACTTCCTCCTTTGATAGCCTAACGCCAGGCTGGTCAGCCAACGTGAAATAGAGTTGATGAGCATTGACCGTTTCTTTTCTGAGCCATTTGACGTAGCGGTCTCTCATCACCTCAGACAGCGGCGTTGTGTGAATCAGCTTTCCGGGCACTTCCTGGTTGTCACCGCGAAATGGGGTTCCAGTTACAAATAGCTTTTTAGCCTTGGCGAAGTAGCCAAGTGTCTTTTGCCAAGTTTCAGCCGGCGCGTGATGCCCTTCATCGACGATGATCAGGTCGAAGAAGTCGGGTGGGACTCGCCTGGTCAGGCACGTAGAGCGGTCGCTGTGAATTTGCTGAATATTGGAGTAAACGATGTGGCTTTGCTCCAAGTTGCGCTGGAGCGTCAGCGAGTTGAACTCGCAAGTGACGGGCAGGTCATTTCCGCTGAAGATCACATCAAAGTTAATCCAGAAATTGTCCTCCAGGAGGTCCTGGGTCTTCCTGATGCTCTGCTTGGTCACAAGACCAGGGGTGATGATCAGGACACGCCCTTTCGCCATTCCAAACGGCACGATGGAAATCAGCCCTGATTTGCCCGTGCCCGTAGGCAGCACGATCAGCGCATCCTGCTCAGGATTGCTTGCAAAATGCTCTTGGGCCTTGATGTAGGCTTCGATTTGAGGCGTCCGCAGCTTACTGTTGCCTAAAATGTTAACGGCAGTGTCGGTAAAGTAATTCATGAAAAACTCTCTGGCGTTTTTCGAGAATCCACGACAAAACCGCCGCTCGAACGAGCAGCATGCGCTTGCGCAGATTGCGATAGAAAGAGAACTGTCGACAGCAACGAAGCTGTGGCGGGCATCGAAATATCCTTATTTCTGAATCAACTGGATCAACAAAGGCGGTTTAGAGGGCTGAACACGCTTTTTAATCATAATAGCCGAATCATATTGCTCAAGGTGCCTTGAATTTTCGAGCCTGCTCATGCCGCCACTGCCGAAGACAGTTCATAGCCACGATACTCTAACTTTGAAGTCTCGCTTAGAAACATCAATTCGATCCGGACGTAATTTGGACTCCGGCTTTGGTAAGCAGCTCGTACAGGATCGCAATTTTTGTTCGTGTGCCACGCGAGGCACAGTAAGTAAATATGACCCGCTGCTTGGCCCGGGTGAAAGCCACAAAAAATCCTGCTGTCGCCTCAATTTCATCCTGGGAAAAACTCCACCACGCGCCGTCATCCAGTCCGACAAAAATGACGGTGTGATACTCAAGGCCCTTGCTCTTGTGGATCGTCATCAATGGAATTGCGTGGACGCCTTCGTACATGTCGAGGGCGTGGGACCAGTCCGTACTGTGGAACGAGGTGGACAGAAGATGTTCCGCCGTCGCGTCTAGCACTTTTTCTAGCCAGGTTCCCTGGTCATAGGCAGGGTTGGAGCGGATCACATGCTCTGGACCCACGAAATTTAGGATGTCGTCAACAAGTGCGCGCGAGGCCGACTTGCTTTTTGGGGAATGGGAGTAACGTGCAGCCAGTTCGGTTGTATAGGTATCCAACTCACGCGCGAGCCTACTCTGCCTGATTGCGTCATCGGCATCGATCCCTCTCATTGACGCGAGCCAATTCTGGCAGGTCGACCAATAACCACCAGCTCGCGGAGTCATTGCGAGGCGGAGAACGGTGACCAGCAACTTTGAGATTTCCTCTGCCATCAGCTCTTGCAGCATCACTTTGCCGACCATTCCAGCTTCGTTACGCAGAGACAAGTTTTCGCTCGCGAAAGCAGGTTCTAAAAGTTCGGCATACTCTCCTGCCTTTTGTCGAACCAGGATGACGAAATCTCGAGGAGCCAGTTTCAGATGGGCAATGTAGGACGCCACTGATCGTGCCAACTGCCGCGCTTCAATTTTCGGACTTGCAAAATCGAGAATTGAGCAACTTTCTCCGTCAATTGTGCCATCAGCCTGAGATACCGGCTGTACGGCTCGCGCGTCTAACGCCTGGGCCAGCACGTGCTGGATACGTACCAACTCCGGCGAAGATCGGTAATTGTTGAAGAGCGAAGTCCGGGCACCTTCGAAATCGGCATCGAAGGCAGAAAAAGGATCATCCATCGCCATTGCCCAACGCATGATCTGCTGCTTGTTATCTCCGACAGCAGTCACGATGGTTTCTGTGCCTCGGAAAATCGTGCTTACCAGATCGTACTGGACCCTGGTGGTGTCCTGGAATTCGTCCATGAACAAATGCGAATAAGTGAGGCGCAGGGCATCCCGTACCATCGGGTTGACTCGCAACAACAGTTCAGCGAGACGGCCAATCATCGCGAAAGACAGCACACTTTTGCCGCCGTTGTGGAGTGACTGTTGCCAGAACGCATCTGCCGCCCATTGTTCGACAGTTGGGGCCGGCCATCCGTCTACAGGCAGCGGTAAGCCGAGCAGGTGCTGGCGCTCAAATGTTTTTGGCCCAATTCCACGCACGTCATTTTTCGTTCCGATTATCGAAGGCGGCGCTGGAAGCTCATGAAGGAACTCACGAAAATCTCGTTCATTGTGAGTCGCGATCTCGTAATCGGGTCTTGGCCGCCAGCGATCCGGCAACGCCTGACCGAAGCGGTCGACCAATCCTTTTGCAAACGCATCAAACGTCATGGAGTCGAAGCGGCTCGCATGGGTGTGGTGGCAGCGCTGGCGTACGCGTGCTGCCAGATTTGACGCAGCATCGCGCTTGAAACTAATAGCTAGAATGCGCCGAGGAGATGGGGCCGCATCAGTCTGAAGGAGAAAGGCGGCGCGCTGCGCGAGCAGTTCTGTCTTGCCAGCGCCCGGCCCCGCAATAACGGACCGATTTTTTCGCGAACGAGCCACCGTCAGCGCATTCGCCTCCAGAGCTTTCACCCCTACGGGCTTCCAGTCCTCGGGACGTATTCGGCGTGACGAAACGGCCATGATCAGTCTCGCCTTAAGGAGCTGGCAATATGTCGAACAACTTCGGCTAGAACTGCTGGCATTTCTGCGATCAGACTCGCCTTGCTAATCCGGGCCAATGCCGCAAGGTGCGTAGCTGGCTTGCTATGGGTGAGAAAGTGGTACCGATATTGCGGAAACGATTCCGGGTAGTCCTCGTAGGGCCCCGTGTATACCGCAAGTCCCGGACCTGATGTGCCCAGCACAACTTCCGCCGCCTTGTCGGCGGCCATGCGGGGGCCACCTCCTTTCGGAATCACAGCGGCATAGTCATCGGGGAAGGCATTTAGCATCTCCAGATCAAGGTCCAGCGGCGCAGAGAAGAAGACGTTGTATTTCTTCAGCCTATTCATCCAACCCAACAGGTTGGAGTGGTCAGTTGGGTTGCTCCATTTGTGCATTCCGGCCAACTTTGCGTCGGTCATAATGCCGGATGTGATTTTGAGGATTTTGTCCTTAGGTTCGCCGAACTCAATAAGCTTCTCCAGAGCTGTTTTTACTCGCCCCCAACCTCCACCATCGCGGCCGAGATCCAAGTCCAAGAGAGTTGCGTAAGGAATACCTAGTCCCTTAAGTAAGCGCCAGAAATATTGGACGTGTCTTCCACCGAGAGGGACGATCGCGACGAAAGCTGGGTCGATGAGAAGATCAAGTGCCTCGGCGAGTTGAGGGAGGACGATCCTTTCCGAATCACCCTCAACGAGCAGGACAAACCGCGCGAAGTACAGCTCGGGATAGGCCAATATGGCACCACGCACAAACTTGCTGGCCTCCACATCACCAGCCGGCAGCTCAATTCGCTTCACATTAGATATGCGCGTCTTGGCGTTACAGCGGCAGTAACGAACCTCGCTAGGCTCGACGCGACTAAGAACTGCCGGCGAATGGCTCGTAATTATGGCCTGCGCCCCACTGGCCTCAGTCAACGATCGAACTTGGCGGATGATTCGAGCAAGGAAGTAGGGCGAAAGATGGTTTTCAGGTTCCTCAAGGGCAAACAGTGTGAGCGCAGGAATATGCAGTGCATCCTTTCGAAATCCGTCTACAGAACCTTCAACGACCTCGCGCTCTAAGTCAAAAACGGCGGCGGCCAATGCAAAATAAAATAGCGACTGTTGTCCGTCGCTAAGGGCTTCGATACCTCTTTCTCGTCCGTCAGGCCCCTGCTCAAATATGACTGCAATCTTGTTTATCACCTCCTCAAACCGTCGGCTCACCAGACTGAGCCTAGGCTTGGTATTAGAAGCGTCGTCATGCAGATCTGCCCAGCGCGTTTGCAGGGCCTCGGTGATTGCGGTGATCGCAGACTCGCCTTCAAACGCGGCTGTCAGGCTCTCAGTCGCCTCCTGCACTTTGTCTTCAGTGTCGGAGGACCATTCAATAGCCCTCAGGAGTCGGGCGGCCAGGGTACCGGCAGTTGCACGGATTTGGCCGGCGGCATCCCGGCTAGCTGGAGTGTAATAAAGTTGTATAAGGCCCCGATCGGTTACAGCCACTGGCTGGTATTTGTCCTCTGCGGGCTCCTTATCCAGGCTATCGATCCAAAAGAGATTCTGTGAAACCTCTCCCTCAAGCGTGCCGTCGTCGTCCCATTGTGCTTCAAGCCGCATTCGGCAAACGGGCGCTTGGGCCGCTCTCGTAATCAGCATGTGCCGAAATGAAGGGGCGATGATTTCTGGGGTTGCAGACCCGTCCAGCAACTCAGGGAAGGCAATAAGCGCCTCGATGTAGAGTTCTTTGGAATCGCGGCTCTCAGGATCCTCTCCGGGGGCGAGGTGGAAATCCGAAAATGATACGGTGCGCTGCGCCCGCGTGACCCCGAACATCTTCGACATAGCCTGCAGAAGCGCAGTTTTACCCGCAGCGTTAGGACCAACGATTGTGGTGACCTCAGCTGAGATAGGGATGGCAATCTCATTCGGGCCGAAACAGCGAAAGCCAGATACCGTGATCGACTCGATGCGCACAGGTTCCTTCCTCAATGCGGTAACGGGCACACATGCTCGTTACTATCCGGCGAGGTTAGCGCAGTATCCCTTCGCGCACAGCCCTCTAACCCCCGATTTTTGGGCCACTCTGGCCAATTAGGTATTTTGGCCAAGGCTATCAGCTACGGGATAGCAGCAAGCTGATTTCAGCCCCCCAAGCACCAGTGCGAGCATCCCCCTCGATCCATCGGCGAGCCTTGCGAAAATCGGTCAGTGCTTCTTCAGAGAAGGGTCGATCTAGAGTCAGGGCTCTAACGACTGATGTATGGCAGCAGGGTGTGAGGTTGGCAATCCAGTTGGTATGCGATGCGGTAGAGCTTCTCGATCGTAAGGTTGACTTCGCCTCTCTCGATCCTACCGACATAGCTGCGATCCATCATACATACGTGCGCTAAAGCATCTTGAGATAGGCCTACCGATATCCTTCGCTCACGGATGTTCTGCCCGAGATCCTTTGCCAGCTGATGCATAACCGCCTCGACTTACTCAAGGCGAAACTATCCGTCGTTTGCGGACTAGGTGGCGACGGATTATAATCCGCATTTGTATAGCTATTTGCATTCCTAGGTGCCTGCATGAAACCGGCTACATTTAAGTTAAACAGGCACATCTGCGAGTTACTCCAGGAAGAGAAACTCCAACGATTCACCACTCTCGACCTTCGAGATGCCTACGCTCAGAAAATAGCCCCATCAGATATCGGTCTCGGTGAGCTCTGGAAATATGTATATGAGCAGGTCCGCCGCTTGAAGCATGTCGGATGGATTCGGCAAGATGAAGTGCGTCGAAAACGAGGACAGGTCTTTCACGTGCTAGACAAGCCAGAGCTTCTCTCTGTTGAACTCGTCGACTGCAATTTCATGAGTTGTTCCCCTCAGCAAGGTCAAAGCCCTACTGCGAGTATTCTTAAACCGTTTGAGGCGCCTTCCCAACGGCTTGAGACGTTGGCCAAAGAAATTCGGTTGGACTTGCTCACATCCATGGGCGAGGCTGAGCGGTATAAACAGCTCTTGAATGAAATGCCACAGCTGAAAGTCTGGGTTGAAGATAATTACATTGAGGCCCGCGATCGAAGCTCTCGGCTACTTGGTCACCTCAAGGCTGTCGAGAAGACCTTAAAGTCGCTAGCCGCATGAATGTCTCTCTGCGCGCCTGGCAGACTGCATGCGTTGATGCAGCTCTATCTCGTTATAAGCATTCTCCGCATTTTTTTTGCCAAGCAACCCCTGGTGCAGGAAAGAGCAGAATGGCGGCGGAAATCGCCCGTCAACTATTGCTCTCCGGTGAGATTGATCTTGTGCTCTGTTTTGCTCCGTCCTGCCAAGTAGTAGAGGGATTGAGGAATACATTTTCAGGTGTGTTAAACCGCCAGTTTGATGGCCTATTAGGCTCTATTGGTGTCGCCACCACTTATCAAGGCATGCATCATCAGGGTGAAGAATTCTGGAGGCTGCTTGATAAATATCGAGTCTTCGCAGTGTTCGATGAGATCCACCACTGCGCAGGCCATGACCCACTTTTTAGCAATTCTTGGGGGCAGATCATTCTGCAGAGGGTTCAAGACAGAGCTGCCTATACCCTTGCGCTATCAGGTACACCTTGGCGGTCGGATGAGAGAGCTATTGCATTGGCAAGGTACTCAAATCCGGAGGGCCGCCTGATCTGCGACTTTCTCTACGGCATTGAGGAGGCGATATCAGACAAGGTATGCCGTCCTCCCCGTATCGTGCTGATCGATAACAATGCAATAAGACTGACAGAGCAAGTGGGTAACAGCTCAACGGACGTTGTTTATCCCAGCATTGCCCAGCTCCTCACTGAGTCTCCCGTTAATTTTGAGGACTTACTCTCTAACGATGAGATCGTGCAACAGACCATCGAATTGGGCTGTGAACGGCTAAATGAGATCCGGAAGGTCACCCCAAATGCCGCGTGCTTGGTGGTAGCGACTAACGTCCGGCACGCCAATCAGATTGCCTCTATTTTGATGGCCCGCGGTGAAAATTGTTTGGTCGTCACAAACCAGACTCCCGGGGCTCAAGGCCTTATTGATAAGTTTCGCAATAGCAATGATCGCTGGATCGTGGCAGTGGGGATGATTAGCGAGGGCACCGATATTCCAAGACTGCAGGTCTGCTGCTACCTCAGTAGGATTCGCACAGAACTACATTACCGGCAGGTGCTGGGGCGGGTGTTGAGACGCATGGGAGATATTGATGAGCATGCATGGCTATATGCGCTTGCAGAGCCCCTTTTGCAACAATTCTCCCAGCGGATTGCCGAGGATCTTCCAGAGGATCTGGCCGTTCTGGATTATGTTCAAGGCGCCAGCTCGCGTTTTGCATGGGAAAAAAATAGTGAGCTCGAAGCACCCTTCGATGGCTCAACTGAAATTTCGATACACCGTGCAGTTCCTCAAGTAGAGGGTGAACTATCGTTCGTAGGGGATGTAGAGAGAAAAGGCCTCTACGAACTGGATATCTCGTCAAGCTTTCGAACAGAGATTCTTGCTTATTATTGAATTCCGGCACCGCATGATGATTGCTAGATCCTTCAGATCAGCCAGAGCAGCCTGGACCGGAACCCATAGCTGCCAGTCATTTGTGTCTACAGAGTCAGGGGCAATTCAATCAGAGGGCAGTTCAGCGGCACGCTCTGGGGCTCTGTAAATATTCTATAGCGAGGGATGGTGGTGCCATCGTACGTGTTTGTCGGTTCGTGAAGATACCTACGATGAGGAAGTATACCCGGCCTTCGAATGACTGACTGATGGGTTGCCGATTGCCTTCCTGACCGGCAGCTGTTGGCCGTTTTTGTCTGTCGCGAAGGACGGCAACTGACCGTGAAGCGGTCAGTCATGACAGATAAAAAGCGACCAAGTGAAGTCGTTCGCTATGGGGATATGTATTTTTGAATAAGAGGCTCGTAGATACTCAATATGGAATTCGAGCGAGTTTTGATGCTGGTACGACCATACAACGTACTCCGCCAAAAAATTAAATTCCTAAGAGTTGCGCTCACAAGTACAGGGGGAAAGGGGGAAAGGGGGAAAGCTTACACATAAGTAATATTCGCGGCAGCTTTCTGAAAGGCTTCATTGGTTATTCTCTATTCAGAAGTTAGTGAGAACCAGGAGATAATCATGAAATCACTCAAAGCACTTTTTGCCGTCACTATTTTGACCTTGTCGTCATTGGCCATGGCTGAAGGCGGCGGTGACCGCGTTTACGGTCGGATGATGCAAGAAAACCAACAGGCGATGGAGCAATATGCCTTGAAAAATGGTAAGGCCATCCCTGAGGTTGTTCATTATGAATATGGTATGAACCTCGATATTCAGAAGGTGATCAGTGTCACGCAAGCCAACAAAACCTGTAGTGTTGCGCCTTCGCGCATGACTTATGAAGACTCGGCGGGCAGGCTTAATACCGTGGAGTACAAGATTATGGGTACCAACTGCCCACACGGAAGCTAACCCCTAAAGGTCATATCTACGTCAGATCATTCATTAGGCTTTTTAAGCATGCTTACTGGTCGCTGACATAGAAGTAATTTTCAGGTCACGCTGGAGTTATCTTTTGTATGAAATTATGTCTGCCGGCACTTAGAGGGAATCCCTACGTGTCGGTGGCTTTTTATAATGACAAAAATATTTCATAAAGAAACTCTGCCAAGCTAAAGCCTGGGGTGTTAAATGAACAATAAAAGCTTTTATGGTCTTTCTCTCATTGCCCTTGGTATGAGCATGGGGCAAGTTGCAGTGGCCGTTGAGCAAAAACCTGAGGGGTTCATTGAAGGGAGCACCTTTAGTCTTCTCAATCGTAATCTCTATTTCAATCGTGACTATCGAAAGGGTCAGTCAAGTCCTACAGGCAATGGCTACGCTGAAGAATGGGCTCATGGGATTATTGGACGTTTTGAGTCGGGCTTTACCCAAGGCACCGTCGGGTTCGGCATTGATGCATTTGCAATGGTAGGACTCAAGCTTGATTCGGGTGATGGGCGCTCGGGGGCTCGAAGCTCAGTGGATGTCATGCCCTACAACAGCAAAGGCCAACCTGAAGACTCTTACTCAAAAGTAGGCGGAGCCGCGAAGGCTCGCTTTACGGATACGGTGGTCAAAGTAGGAGACGTCTTTCCATCCACGCCTGTCGTGGCATATGGCGATTCTCGACTGCTGCCAGAGAGCTTTAGGGGGGCAACGTTTACCAATATAAGCATTAAAGACCTGACCATTCAGGGGGGCCGGCTGCATGCGATGAGCCAACCCAATTCGAGCAGCATGCGTGACGGATTTTCGACTTTCTATGCCGGTGCTGTTGATGCTCCGTGGATTGCCTACCTAGGGGGCGATTACACCGTTAATGAGCATGTTGGTGTGAGTCTTTACTCCAGCCAATTTAAGGACGTTTGGAATCAGTATTACGCTGGCACTTCCTTTAGTTATCCGCTCTCAGACAACATCGCGTTGATCGGTGGATTTAATTACTACCGCGCGGTCGACGAGGGTAAAAAACTCCTAGGCAGCTTTGATAACAACATCTGGAGCGGCAAAACCGGGGTCAAATTCGGCGTCCACACGGTGACCGTTGGCTATCAGCGCAGCAACGGCAATGACGACTTCGACTACCTGCGCCAATCAGACTCGATTTTTCTGGATAACTCCATCCAGTACAGCGACTTCAACTCTCCGAAAGAGCAATCCTTGCAGCTACGCTACGAACCAGTCGCTCATTGATCATGATCAACTACTCGGCATTGAGCGCTGCGGAAAAAAAAAGTTATTGCTCACGGCAAGACGAAGCGAAACAGCTCAGCCCAAGGATCAAACTGCTGCTCAACAACCGTGTACGAAATGCTTTTTTCATGGGGACGCCGTTCATGGTGGGCCTCGGGTTAATGTGCATCTGGGTTAGAGCATGGTCTGACTGTGGTCATCTAATAAGCGCTGCAAGGGTGCCCGACCAAATAGCCAGAACATCAAGGGGTCAGGAAGCTGTCCATAATGGTCGAGGTAACCAGCCACCTCCGCGCTGAAGGGAAAGTTGCAGCAAACTCTTGTAGAACACGACGCATTAATCAAGGTTCAGGAACAGCAGGCCCTGGCGCTGGCAACCAAGGGCTGACGGAAGCCGTGCAGCGTCAGGAAGTGGTCCTGGCTGGTCTGGGCAGTGAAAAGTTCGACCTCGAACCGCGTCTGACTGATCGCGCCCATTACCAGGAGTCAGTCGCTCAACAGCACGACGACGAGCGCCAGGCCACTGAACAGCGCCAGCAGTGCCTGGAACACGAACTGACTGAACTCCGGCAGCACCTACTCGCTCAGCAAACCCGCCTAGGTGGACTGTAAACACGGGAACAGCGCCTGGCGCAAGACAACGATCGCCTACAAAACACCCTCCTCAGGGCCAAGGACGCACTCACCCAAAGCCGCAGCGTACATGAGCACCTGATATTTCAATTCGCCGCGGCAGCTGAAAGCGCTGCACCTAAGCAGGAAGTCGCTACTGCGCCGTAAACTTAAAAGATTGACAACGTTTTATCGCTTTATCATTCGTTAATCGAGACAGCATGATGTTCGTGATCGAAATCAGACTGGGCTTTTAATACCTCGAGAAATCTAACGCCCTACTTTTTTCATTTTTGCTTGCTCGATCGCGCGGATACTGAACGAGAGCATAAATCAGGAAGCATTAGTAAATGCGGCAGCCCAAGGCTTAGCAAGAAGCCAAGCACTGTGAGGCTCGCGCTCAGAACGAAAGAGGCACCTGGCAGATAGACAGTACTGTAGAGGATTCCACCGACCGCCGACCCTAAGGTTGTCCCAAGACTGGACGCTGCCGTTTGCTTGCCTAGCTCCCAGCCCTGCGCACTTCCAGCCTTGGCCGAGATCCAGTAAGTGAGGATCGGCGACAGGATGCCGGCGCTGGCAGCGACCGCACCGATCACGACCAGCATCAACATAAAATCAGATGCCCAAGGTACAAGGAACAACCCAGCTGCCAGCACGGAGAGTGCGGGCGCGATGAGCCAGCGGGTCGTGTCCGGCTTAAACCAGGGTGAGAATACGATTGCTTGCATCCCAAACATCACCAAGCTGCACTCGGTGAACATCAGCGCAATCTGATATGGACTCAAACCAAGTTCCTGTTTACCACGTAGTGCGAGCCCGACCTCGAAGGCCCCGACGCCGACCGAAACGATGAACGTGAGAATAAGGAGTTTTGGCACGAGCCATGTTTTTTGATCGGCCGAGGCCTTCGATATCTTCGTTGACCGACCAAGGACGTCGATACTTGGTAGAGCAAACGCAACTCCACCAGCCACTAAAAAGGCGAGTAACCCCGTCGCCGCGAGCGGAACCGCGACTGATCCTGGCGGCAAGGCGAGGTTGAAGGTATCTGCGGCAAAGCGCGTTACGAACACGCTCAGCATCGGTCCAAGCAGGAAGCCGCTAATCCCTGTCATGCTGACGAACGCAAGCCGACGGGCTCGGCCCTGTTCAGTCGTCGTGACGTTTCCTATCACCGCCGCAACTACAGGCGTCACGGCGGCGGCGAACATGCCGCTCAGAAAACGCTCGGCGTATACAGCGACGAGACTCTCAACAAACGAGAAAACCAACATGGTTACGCCAAAGCCGAGGAGTCCAATAAGCAGTACACCACGCGGGCCGCGTTGATCGGAAAGTCGACCCCACAGGGGGGCGAATAGAAAAAGTGAAAGGGTATAGATAGCCGTCAGTAATCCCGTGTGCCGGGAAACTTGCGCAGCATCACCTCCCGCGCCCAGGAGTCGCTCAATCAGGTAGGGCAAAAGTGGAAGCACTATGCCAAAGCCAATCGACACAGTGAACACGCTCAGCATAAGCGTGACCATAGTCGCGATGGGCAAACCTGCTGAGCGCACGCTGGTGACCCTCATGTAGCCACAGGCCATCGAGTCATGCCTGCGGTCTGACTGCTGGGCATCATAGGGACGAGTTAACTGCAGCAACCGCCCTTGGATTGATGACTGGACGCGGCCTTAGCCATATCCACGCCATAGCCCGCGCCTTTAACGGCCGATTTCAGTTGATCGGGTGAGGTCAGTTGCTCGTCATAACGTACCGCAGCCTCGCCGGTCGAGAGCGACACTACTACGTCATGGACTCCGGGAATTGCTTTCAGCGCGTTTGCCACCTTGCTGGTGCAGCCGTCACACGTCATACCCGTTACGTTCAACGTTTGATTTTGCATGGTGATACTCCTTTTCATGATAGGGAATACAAACATTGCAGTAATACGCTTTTAGTCTCCTGCATGGACCTTCACCTTCTCATGCAGATCAATACTTGCCGGATTGCTTGACTCAAGGATTGCTTTGGATCTCGCCATCTCGTCCGAGGATCCATGGGCTACAACAAGAAATCCATCAGCTTTGACGGCTTGCTCGTACTGGATAACGCTGTCCTTCGGAATGCCGATGCTGAAAAGCGCAGCGCCAAGCGCGCTCAACCCACCGACCAGAATTGCACCCTCGACAGCGGCAACGACGATCCCTGCCAAGTGACCAAGCACCATGACAGGCCCGATCACAGGAAGGGTCAGAAATATTCCGCCGAAGAACAGGCTCCAAAGGCTGCCCCAAAATGCGCCCTTCTTACCCCAAAATTTAATTCGGTCGCCGACATTGTAAAAACCCACAACCTTTTCCTCGGAATGAAAACCTTGTCCGACGATACTGAAATGCGTCATGTCGAAACCACTGGCAGCAAGTTTGCGGACAGCGTCCTCTGCATCCTGATGATGAACGAATACAGCGACTACAGCGTCATGTTGATCCAGTTGGAGTGTCATGCTCTGTTCCTCGGTTGAGCGTGCTTGAGTTTTTTGGTTGGCACCAGCGATAGAGGGCTCCTCAGAGAACCATTGGTTTATCCGGTAATTCATTCGGCTCAACGCCGGCAATGGGAAAGTGTTTCGTCAGATGCTGTGTAACCGCCTGAACACCGCTGACTACGCCGTGTTCGTAATTGGATTGTTTGAAGGCGACTTCCATCTGGAGGCAAATGCTTTGCCATTCTTGAGAGCCTACTTTCACGTGTATCCCGCGATCGGCAACAATCTCCACGTCCCGGTCAGCGAGCAATAGATAAATCAGCACACCGTTATTGTGAGCGGTGTCCCATACACGCAACTGCGAAAAAACATCGACAGAGCGCTCGCGCGCGGACTGGCCCTTGAAAAGCGGTGTGCTATCCAGGGCGCCCTCAACAACGAAACGGATTTCTCCGGTGTGTGCAGCTTCACTGGCTTTGATCGCTTGCTCTATCACGATCAACGTTTCGTGGGGGAAAGCCCGATTGACCTGCCAGTGGGTCATAACAAGATGGTTCAGAATGCGTTTGATATTCATGGTTACCATCTCCCCGATGCGCCGCCACCGCCAAACCCGCCTCCGCCTCCGCCGAAGCCACCACCGCCTCGACCGAATCCTCCACGATGCCCCCCCATGCCGTATCCGCCCATACCGCCACCGACCAACGTGAACAAGAGCGCCATCACTCCCGCACCCAACGCGATGAGCAGTGCGCCGGCCACCAACCAAGCGATAACGGCCACAACCCCTCCAGTGACTAGCGCGCCTGGAAATCTGCCCAAAACGGGGCGCAGAACACTGCCGATCACGAGCGCAAGAATAAAAACGAGCGGCCCATACTGCTGAATATCTGTAACACCGCCGATAGGTTGTGCGTTGGGGGTAGGCAACGGTTCGCCATCAATTACCCGGATCATCTGGTCGAGCCCGGCAGCAATGCCACCGTAGAAGTCTCCTTGCTTGAAGCGCGGCGTGATGATCTCGCTGATTATGCGCTTGCTGGTGGCGTCATTGAGCACGCCCTCAAGCCCGTAGCCTACTTCGATACGAAGCGCACGGTCGGTCTTCGCGACAACCAGGATTGCGCCGTCATCCACTTTTTTCCGGCCTAACTTCCATTGCTCAGCAACTCGTAAAGCATATTGTTCGATCGCTTCCGGCTGGGTGCTGGGGACAATGAGAAGTGCGAGTTGAGTGCCTTTCTTGGCTTCAAACGTCCGTAAAATTTGCTCAAGATTGGCTGTCTGATCTGCGGTGAGCGTCGCTGTCTGGTCAGTGACCCGGCCAGTCAAGGGAGGGACTGCAACTTGAGCACCCACGAGGAAAGACCAGCAAAGCATTAAGACAAACAACGACGCGGCGCTTGTCGTGCGCACCATGGTCACTTGGCTGCTCCCTGACTCCCGCTTGAGGGAAGAGCAGGCGCTGACCCAAAATCTACTGTGGGAGGCTTAGCGATCTCTTTTTCGTTTGCTACCGTGAAATTAGGCTTCTCTTTGTATCCGAATGCCATCGCCGTCAAATTGGAGGGGAACGAGCGAACCGTGACGTTAAATTCCTGCACTGACTTAATGTAACGATTGCGTGCCACTGCAATGCGGTTTTCGGTACCTTCCAGCTGCGCCTGCAAATCGCGAAAACTGGCGTCTGCCTTCAGTTGCGGGTAGTTTTCGCTCACTGCCAGCAACCGGGACAACGCTCCGGAAAGCTCGCCTTGTGCAGCCTGAAACTTGGCAAAGGCGGCCGGGTCATTGAGCACCTCTGGCGTCACTTGTATGGAGGTCGCCTGTGCCCGCGCCTGCGTCACTTGGATTAGTACTTCTTTTTCATGCGCAGCATAGCCTTTGACGGTATTGACCAGATTAGGTACCAGATCCGCCCGACGCTGGTATTGGTTTACTACCTCAGACCAACTCGCTTTTATTTGCTCATCGTTGCTCTGGAATGTGTTGTAGCCACAGCCACTTAGGTTTAAAGCAACCAGCGTTGCCAGGAGGATCCATAATTTGCGCATTTTATTTTTCCAAAAACAGGTTTTCAAACCGGACAACATTGTGACTGTTGCGCCTTTCGGCAATATCCTTGCCATGTTTTGGTTGCGAAGACCAAGTACTACCTATAAAAACTCTTCGCCACGGAGCGGCAATACCGCTCATCGCATTGCTAATAATGAGATCTTTTCGGATCCATCGCCGTTTGCATTTATTTGTGTACCAATTGCAGTGACGGTTTTGTGTGCCCGACGATTTCACACCCATGCCATTTAGATTAGACATGTCATCCTGCATCGCGTTCATGTACTCGGCCATCAATGTACAACGATCTTCAGGTATATTTTTCCTGAAGTCTGGACAGTGTTGGTCATACTGGCAGAGTCAAATGAGAGCCGAGAGGAATAAAGTCAGAGTTGATATAAATCAGATGAAAAATTTCAGTTTCATGAATTTTCCCTCTTTTCTTATGGATAGTGGATAAATTTACAGTACGAGGATGAGGGAAAAGATAGATTGATCTAGGTCAAAGTAACCAGAATGAACCTCCTCCGCTCGTCGCTTGTGATTTGCACCCTGCAAAGCTTTGGCTCAAGGGAAAATATGAGTCAAGAGAGCAGAGGTCTGATTTTCAGTAGCCTTACAGATTTTTTCGCCTGAAACAGGAATGACATCAAATATCGGCGGCTACTTCACACTGCCCTGGCTCTTGATAGTTCATACCGAAACGCAGGGTGTTATAACTAACTCGGGTAGTGCGCATCTGTTTTGAGGGCACGGAGTTGCCACTTCAGCATGAGCTACATCACCTGCCTGGCAATCCACTGACCTCGTGTTGCCACACTGCGGCAGCAAGGCTTGCGTACAAGGTCGCGACAGTGTCGGTTTCCTCTTGCCGCATGATCGGGCCCGTGGGACAAATCGGCCGGCTTAGGCTTATACCGAGACGCCCGAGGAAGCCTGCGCGCCGGCCGTAGGTGTAATTTGTTGCCGTACACGCTTGATACCGGCGAGCTTGGTCCGCTTGAGTAGCAAAGCGTTGATTGCCACGACGGCCGAACTACCCGACATCGATAATGCTGCAATTTCTGGCGACAAAGTAAACGGGTAAAAGACGCCGGCTGCCACAGGGAAGGCGATCAAATTGTAACCAACCGCCCACCATAGGTTCTGATGCATCTTGTGCAGGGTGGCACGTGACAGTTCTATAGCACCGACGACATCGTACGGGTCGCTTTTCATCAAAATGACCTGCGCGCTTTCAATAGCCACGTCGGTGCCGGCACCGATCGCGAAACCTACATCGGCCTGGGTCAGGGCCGGCGCATCATTGATGCCGTCGCCTACCATGCCAACTTTGTGCCCCTGCGCTTGAAGCTCCTTAAGCTTGGATGCTTTCTGGCCTGGAAGCACGTCGGCCAGCACTATATCAATACCAAGCTCCTTGCCGATGCGATCGGCCGTGGCTTGATTATCGCCGGTAATCATCGCCACCTTTACACCGCGCTCCTGCAACTTGGCGATCGTCGCCATGGAGGTCGGCCGCACGGCATCAGCGATGGCGATCAGGCCGATCAGCTTTCCGCCGCGAGCGACATACACTACGGTGCGGCCCCCACCCTGGAGTCGGAAGGCTTCTGTGGCCAGCGCCTGCAATGGGATGTCTTCGGACTCCATCAGCTTGAGGTTTCCGAGCAGTACCTTCTCACCGGCGATCATCGCGTGAGCACCCTGACCATCGATGTTGGTAAAGCCCGTCGCGACCTCGGCCTGCGAGGTCCCCAATCTTTTGAGCACCGCCAACGCCAAGGGATGCTCCGAGAATTTCTCTACCCCCGCAGCGGTAGCCAGCAACTGAGCTTCGGTGACGTCCTGGGCGGTGACCATCTCTACCACGTCAGGCTGCCCTAGTGTGAGTGTGCCCGTCTTGTCGAAAACGATGACGGTTAGCTTGGTAGCGTTCTCAAGTGCGGCGGCGTTTTTGAACAAGATGCCGTTCATAGCGCCGAGCCCTGTACCGACCATTATGGCCATCGGGGTGGCGAGGCCCAAGGCGTCGGGGCAGGCAATAACGAACACCGTGATCGTTAGCGTCAAAGCGAACAGCAGTGGCTGGTCCAGGACCCAGAACCACACGCCGAAAGTGAGCAAACCAATGGCAATGGCTGCTAGAACCAGCCACTGCGAGGCTTGATCAGCGAGTAGCTGCCCGGGCGCCTTGGAGTTTTGGGCTTCCTGGACGAGTTTGACAATCTGGGCCAATGCCGTGTCGGCGCCAACCTTCGTGGCTTTGTAGCGGAAGCTACCACTTTTATTGATCGTGGCGCCAATGACGGCATCACCAAGAGCCTTCTTCACGGGCATCGATTCGCCGGTCAGCATAGACTCATCGACCTCAGAGTTACCCTCGATGATTTCGCCATCAACCGGAATCTTGTCGCCTGGCTTGATGATAACTGTCTCGCCTGTCAGCACCTCCGAGGTGGCCACCTCGGTCTCGACGCCAGCGCGTAGCACCGTGGTCATCGGCGGGGCCAGATCCATAAGGGCCCGGATCGCATCTGAGGCACCCGCGCGTGCACGCATCTCAAGCCAGTGGCCCAGTAGAATGAAGACCAGCAGCACGGCTGCCGCTTCGTAGAACACCTCGCCTTCGTAGAGGAAGGTGGCCCCCACACTGAACACATACCCAGTGCCGACCGAGAGTAAAATCAGGGTCGCCATGTTGACCACCCGGTTGCGCGCAGCACGCCAGGCTGCGATGAAGAAAGGCCAACCCGGATAGGCGATCGCGCCAGTGGCGGCGATGAACAGAAAAACCTTCCGATTGAGGTCGAACGGAGTTGCGAAATCGCCGAACATCTTGCCCATTGGCGAGTACAGGAAGACAGGAATTGCGAACAACAGGGCAACGAAGAAGCGATTACGCATATCGTTGGCCATGTCCTGCATCGACATGCCGGGCGCATGGCCCATATCGTGCGTCATTTCACTCATCGGTTGCGCGAGCTTGACGCTGTGGCCCGCATGGGGATCACTCCTCGGTGCCATTTCCTTCGGCGCATGTCCCTTGCTACCGCCATGCGCCACGTGGCCTGTATGCGCGTCTTCGGTCATCTTGTGATCTGTAGGCTCGCAGACGTGAGCGGGAACGAGTTCACCACGGCAGTGGTAGCCGCAGTCAATGATGCGTTGCCGGATCTCTTGAAGCGACGTTTTCGCTTCGTCAAAGTGCACGGTGGCACTCCCGGCCACATAGTTCACGTCGACATGATGGACACCCGATAGCATTGCAATCTGTCGGTGGACGCCGGCCGCGCTCAGGGTGGAGATTAACTCCCCCACTTCGAAGGTGCCTGTTTTCATGTTCGCTCCTGAGGGGCTGACATCAGCGCGCCAGTTTCCCAGCGTCGACGCAATTGGGCGTGAATTCGAATACGATGTCCCGATCCGGCTCGACGAGCTTGTTCTTCTTGCCCGCGTAATGTAGTCGGGAGAGGACGTCGCGTATAAGATTTAGACGCGCTAGCCGCTTATTGTCAGCCCGTACGATGCGCCACGGTGAAATAGCGGTATGCGTTCGCATCAGCATTTCGTCGCGCGCGGCGGAATACGCCTTCCAACGTTTAATGGCTACAGCATCGATCGGACTCGTCTTCCATTGCTTGAGCGGATTACGTTGCCGCTCGTCTAGACGGCGCCGCTGCTCGTCCTTGCTGATATCGAGGTAATACTTCAGCAGCTTGATACCTGAGTTGACGAGCACTTCCTCGAACTTCGGCACCGATTGCATGAACTCCTCATGCTCGTCATTAGAGCAAAAGCCCATCACATGCTCGACGCCGGCACGGTTGTACCAACTTCGATTGAACAGAACGAGCTCCCCAGCCACAGGGAGGTGGACGACGAAACGCTGGAAGTACCATCCACTGCGCTCGCGATCGGAGGGTTTGTCGAGTGCCACGACGCGCGTTTCGCGCGGGCTTAGGTGCTCGACGACGCGCTTGATGCTGCCGTCCTTACCGGCGGCGTCTCGCCCCTCCAGCAGCACGAGAATCCTATCGCCGCAGCCGATGAAGTGCCTCTGCAGCTTGACCAACTCAATCTGCAAAACACGAAGCTGAGTTGCATAGTCATCAGGTGGGATCAATGCCTCGGTTTGCCCTCTGCTGACAATACGCTCCGCTGGCAAAATATCTGCGCCGCCTGTAACCGGCAGAGCGAATGCATCACGTCCCCTGACATTTTTTTTCTTTTTGCTCATGGAAGTACTCCATCGCCCAGCTCGGACCTTCAGGGCAAAACTGATTGATCTTGGTGACCACCGATTCGATCTGGATCGTTGTTACGTACGCAGATTTTTTAGGCGCTTACGCGCTGTCTGCACACGTACCCGATACGGGTACGTCCCTTGACATTAGGCTCGTTCTGCTGAGGTACAAGACCCGAGCAATCAACAGATGGAATGGGATTGATGCGTTGCTTGCGTTGTTGAACCTGCTAACACGATTCAGGTATTGGTCCATAGCCGCCGGAATAAACCGAGTTAAAGGAGTGCCAGCGAGCCTTCAGGCAACATCGCTTCAGGTGGCCGATAGCCGCTTGCGCAGCGATGGCAGAAAGCGTGGTGTCTTCGCCGCATAATCTTCGAACTCCGCGCCGAACTGCTTACGCATCTCCACCTCTTCTGTGATAGCCAACCGCGCATACATCACTAGCAAAATAGGAAACATGAGCAAGGTCAGCAACGTCGGCCACTGGAACAGAAAGCCCAGCAGAATAAGTACGAACGCAACGTACTGCGGATGGCGGATATGCGCATACGGGCCTGACACGGCGAGACCTTTGCGCTGCTGCGCGTGGTACAGGACATTCCACGCGCTGGACAGTAAATAGAAGCCGAAGCCAAGGAAGACATAGCTGGCGATGTGCAGCACACCGAAGTGCGGATCGCCCTTCTCTCCGAGTAACGTCGACCACAGATGGCCGGTGTTGTGGGACAGTAGGTCGAGGCTCGGAAACTTCGTCTGAAGCCAGCCCGACATCAGGTAGATGGTCAGCGGGAAGCCGTACATCTCGACGAACAGAGCGACTATGAAGGCTGCGAACGCCCCGAAAGTGCGCCAGTCGCGTGCGGTCTGAGGCTTGAAGAAACTGAACGCGAATATGATGAAGATGGCCGAATTGAGGATGACGAGCGTCCACAGTCCGTAAGACGGGGTGTCGTGCATGACTAATCTCCAGTCTTGGGCGGCTGCGATGGTCCAGGGGGGACTTTGGTCGATGGGTCTCCATGTTGGTGACCATGGCCGCCGTGCATGAAGAAGTGCATCAGCGGGCACGCCAGCAGCAGTAGAAACGGCAGCGCGCCGAAGAAGTGGACACGGTGCTCGCTGAACAGGAAAAACGCAGCAATGGCGCCAAAAACGATCAACCCGATCAAGTAGCGCGAGCTCCAGAAGCCTGGTGGCTCAGAGTTGTGCTGGAGGTGGTCGTGATTCACTAAATTCTCCTTCAAACCGACGCGGGTATTTCTTTTAAAAACGCAGCGCATTGATAGACTTTGGCCTCACCATAGTCATGGTTTTTTATTCGCTTTAATCCACTGATCGAATACGTCGATTTCCTTCTTTTGCGCGGCAATTATGTCCTTGGCCATATGGAGCATCTCCTGATTTTTTCCGCTCTTGAGTTCGGCTTGCGCCATTTCGATTGCCATCTGGTGGTGCATGCGCATGTTGGCCGCGAAGTCATAATCCGCATCACCAGTCATGGACATGCCGCCCAGTTGCTTCGTGATCTTCGATTGATCCATCTGCTCGGAAGGCATCGGCATCGGCATCGGCATCGGCATCGTTTCGCTTTTCGCGGGTTCTGCGGCATTGGCCAACGTCGGCGCTGCTGCCATTACCGCAACAACCATCGCTACCGCCCTCATCAACAAAGTGAACCGGCTAGCGCTGTTGTGCTTGATATACTGTGACATTGTGAATCTCCTGTTAGGGCGGGAGGGTTGGCCATTGCCCACCGAACACGGAAATTGCTATTTCTGAACCGCATGAGGCCTGACCAACCCTAAGTGCCAACCATTTTTCGGCAACGCTGATCCCATTCACAACAGGCCCTGACGCAATCTCCCATACCTCCATCGACTCGTTTACAGCCCTGGGCGCAAGCCTCACAGAGGCTCGGCGCAAACCCCGCACACGTGGAGGTGGAAACGGAACCGCTCAACAAAAATTGGCCGACGTCTAATAGATTTTCATCACAGTTGATCATTAGACGAAAATGTTCGGCCTCAAGATGTTTACCCCAAGCCTCAAGACTACCAAGCGTAACTCGAGCAAAATGCTGTTTCACAACGCTCAAGTAAGCACATACCCAAAGGCTCACATTTCACCCTAGACCACGTTTGACGGACAGTCGACTGAAATTAAGATTACATTCCTGTCAGCTTCTAGTTGGTTAGCATTTCGATGCGCATAGGTGTTAAGCACCATCCGAGCCTATTTAGCTGACGAGGTGTAAACCACGATGCACTGTCAGGAATGACATTAACAGAGCAAATATCATACCTGACACATAAGTAATGTTAGCGGCAGCTTTCTGACAGGTATTACTGACTAATATCTAATTACAATTAATTAGCGCTCGGAGAAAACCTACTCGAATGCGAACAGTTTCTATATGCGCCGAGGAGCTGATGGCGCCCCACTACAGGACCAGAAGCGTTGGAGCGTGACATCGAAGCTAAGTACATCATTCAAATCGGCTCTCTGAAAGACATGTCTTTGCGTGTTCGCCAAGCGACGACTCGGGCTACTGCCTTCGAATCTGATTTGGATGAGGTTCGTCTGATTGTCGAGTACCCACTGCAACTGCTTTAACGAGCGCTAACCTGCAGCATCAATTGTTCGATTGCTAGGTACACCCCGTCTCCTTGTTATTCCTTTGGTGGGAGGCGGCTTAGGCGCCCTTGTGGCGCCTTTTTTTTATTTCTTGGTCATGGCCTTACACGAATTTCGAGCAGGCTTGGTCAACAAACGACCATCAACGTAAACACCAGCTCTCCGCCTGCTAGCCACATTGACCACCATCAGCGTCGCCTTCACGCGTCGCTCTCTTTGATAAGCTCGGTGCATGATAAGGCGGAAAAACCTTCCGAGCGGCAGACATGACAATCCCGTGGCATGAACGCCGCCGCCTGCTGGTGGGTATCGATGCCGAGCCGGCGGACGCGTAACTCAGGAAAACTGTGCAGCGATGCGCAAGCTGTTGCACATCATCTTTGGTGTGCTCAAATCGGGCCAACCATTTGGCCCGGACTTCTTGATCAAGATCAACCCGAGAGGCGATTCGGAGCTATATTTTTAGTTGTGCTGTTCCTTCGCGCAGAGCGGTTAAGTTGCGCGTTCCCATTGAGCGGAATCATGATATGAAACTGACAAAGCTAACCGCGTTCCTGATAGGCGCATCACTCACCCCAGCCTGGGCATTGGCCGCGCAAGGCACTGAAGGAAGCCCCATGCCCCTAGCACAACAACCAGCCGTCAATGTCGAAGAATTTGATAAGCACATGGCACAGGCTCAAGAGCATCTGAAGAAGATGGAGGAGGTTATGACCGAGATCCAACAAGCCAAGGACCCCAAGGAGCGTCAGAAACTCTTGCAGGAGCATCAAGCGATGATGCAACGCGGCATGGGAATGATGGGGGACTTGTGGGGCCGAGGGATGATTGGGCGTCAAATGATGAAAAGCGGGATGATGGGCTGGAAGGATATGGGGGACCGATACTCAGCGATGACCCCGGAGCAGATGAAGCAGCACCAGTACATGATGGATCGGTACATGGGCATGCAGCAGATGATGATCGATCAGCTGATGCAGCGCCAACACCAAATGGATATGCAGCCGCGTTAACCAGCTCCACAGCCGCCGGAAAGGCGCTGACCAATGCCTTTTTGAATTTACACTTTGAACTCAGTACGTAACCTCGGGTTGCAAGATTGGCAAGTTCATTGCGATCTTGGAACAAGGTTCGGATCTGAAAACTCTTTCTCGGCTGGGGAACGTCAATAAAGAGGGAACCCGGCGGCTGAAGTTCCTAAAGTAGACTCTGCTTAAAACCAATCCTGCACCCCATATATTGGCCTTGGAGCGATTGGCAACACGCCAGAATCAAGCACAGCAACGTGCGGTGGCTGCACAGCGCCTGGTGAGCAACAAGGCCTGCGCGTGAGAAAGAGCTGATCGAGACGGAGACGGCAGCCACATCGACTGTAACTGGCGCAAGCGACGCTAAAGGTGCTGTCGCGCAGGGCGGAGTGACGTCCCGCAAACTCTCATGCATACCTCCACGCTACCGGAGGGGGGGTAACGGGTGCCGTTGTGGCGAACTATTCGGACAGGGGGTTGAATCCCTGGACAGAAATATCTGGCCTCGGCTCGCCGAACGCAATTTCCCAAGCTGGCAACGACGCAACCACGAATCACATCGGCGAAAACAACATCGCAAAATTTTAAGAGGTCGATGTAATCGGGCACCCTGGGGGAGCGACTTTCAGTCAATTCTCCAGCGCGTCGGGGTATGTGTGTAAGGGAGCAATCATGCGTAAGCGTCTGGTCAATACATCTTGGCATTGCTCTCATCCCCGTGCTGGCGCTGCTGGGGAGCTTTCACAAGTGACCAGATTTTCTAAAAATGGTGTCAGTTCAAATGATCTGACCCCGAAATGTTGGACATCAACATCCAGGGGTGTCATGAAAAAGTACACAGAGCAGGCGAAATTGTCGGTTGTTGAAGATTACTGTTCGGGGAGCGCAGGTCACAGAGAGGTCGCGCATCGTCACGGGGTCAATGCCTCTTCGCTTCGAAAGTGGATTGCGGCATATCAGGCGCTTGGTGCCGCAGGCCTCAAAAGTAAAAGAAAGAAGAACTACAGCCCTGAGTTCAAGCTGAATGTATTGCAGCGTATGCGAGAGGAAGAGCTGTCCTATCGCCAAGTCGCTGCCCTGTTTGATATCCGGAAATCCGACATCATTGGCGAATGGGAGCGCAGGTATGATGCAGGCGGTTCGGAGGCCTTGTCCCGGCAGCCAGGAAGCGGACTTCACAAAAAAATGACAAACCCTATCCCGTCCATTCAGCTTGAATCTTCGGACGATGAAGCTCGTACGCGTGATGATTTGCTGGCCGAATTGAGCCAGTTGCGGATGGAAATTGCTTATTTAAAAAAGCTCGATGCCTTGGTTCAAGCGAAGGAACGAGCAGCGCAGCGGAAAAAGCGCAAATCGTGATTGAACTGAGGCAGGAGCACCCTCTGGAAGGCCTTCTGAAATTGGCTGGCCTGGCCCGTAGCACTTTTTACTATCAACAAAAGGTGCAGCAATCCGTTGATAAATACGCGGAGCTGAAGTCCAGAATTTGCTCAATTTTCGACGAGCACAAGGGCCGATATGGCTATCGCCGTATCACTGCTGCCGTTCGGCGAGCTGGCCACCTCGTGAACCACAAGACTGTTCAGCGCCTCATGGGCGAGCTTCAGTTGAAAAGCCGTGTGCGCATAAAAAAATACCGGGCCTACAGAGGCGAAGAGGGTCAGGTAGCGCCGAACCTGCTGAAACGGAAGTTCGATGCCAAACGACCGAACCAGAAATGGGTAACCGATGTGACGGAGTTTCGGGTCGGGGGGCAGAAGCTTTATCTCTCGCCGATCCTTGACCTCTATAACGGCGAAATAATCGCCTTCAAGACCGCGAGGCGCCCGCTGTTCGACATGGTTGGTGCGATGCTACGGCAAGCTTTTGAGAGGCTGCGGCCACGCGATAAACCAATCTTGCATTCCGACCAGGGATGGCAGTACCGGATGCCTATCTACCGCCGCGTGCTGAACGAGCGTGCGGTAAAACCAAGCATGTCCCGCAAAGGAAATTGCTATGACAATGCGGCTATGGAAAGCTTTTTTGGCACGTTGAAATCCGAGTTCTTTTACCTGAACAAATTCAACAGTCTCGATGAGCTTGAAGCAGGTATAGAGGACTACATACACTACTACAATCATTCGCGAATCAGGCTGAAGCTAAGTGGCCTGAGCCCTGTGGAATACAGGACTCAAGCACGGCGGGCATAGAAGGCGTCCAACATTTCGGGGTCAGATCACAAATGAGGTGGACACCATCGCCTTAAGCGATGGCATCAGGAGGGCGTGTTGCCCAGACGCTTACCACCCGCGGGGCGAGACAGCTGATTGTCTGCTCTCAAACGCCAGTGCTGAATCCAGCCTAGAGGGGTATGAGCTTACTTGAAGCATCCCTCGACAACGCCTCGGGGGGTGTAGCAATACGTGCATCAGCGTAGGCTCAGTAAAAATTCCAGATCTGCACCTAACCTGCGACCGCCTCTCATCAAGACATAGACAGTGTTTTGAGTTTCGAATAGGCATTCATGAGTGAACGAAACTTCATATGAGCTTTTAACCCAGTCTCCTGGAAGAAAACGCCCACGACTGTCTTCAATGACGCAAAGCGCATAAACGATGCTGGCCGCGAGGCCCAGCGTCGCAAGCATTCTAGCCTGCTCGTCGGAAACGGATACATCGATCAACGTCCAATCAGCTACCAAGCAGTACGCTCTGCCCGGAAAATGCGCCTCAACAAACGACACCGCTTCGGCATCGCTCAGAACACTGCCGATCAAGCTGTTTCCTTTACCAGCCAGTAAATCGATCAAGCCCGACACTTCCATACATTCCTCCGGGTTTGCCTAAGAAGAAATATGCCTTCGTTCTTACAACCTATCCGCATCGAGAAGGACTTATTAGCCTCCGGCGTCGATCTCTATCAGCTGTGTTTTGGCGCATTGCCGATAGAGTTCGATCCCGGATTGATTATAAGGCCCGTCCTCTGTCCAATCAGAAAGCCAGACCGCTGGATGATATTGCGCATGCAACCAGGAGCCGTGCAGCAGTGGCGGACACGATTACTTCATAGTCCGCTTCCTTGCGAGAGTTTAGATTCAACAGCGAGGCGCCGGAGGCGCATCAAGCGGTAAGCTGCCGGAATAACAAACAGGGACAGTAAGGGCGCGGTAACCATGCCACCGACCATGGGCGCGGCAATGCGGCTCATTACTTCGCTACCGGTACCGCTACCCAATAGGATCGGCAACAGGCCAGCAATGATGACGGCTACAGTCATGGCCTTGGGTCGAACACGCTGCACGGCTCCTTCGCTAATCGCTGCGATTAGTCCACGCTCAGTACTGTCGCCGGCCTCTACACGCTCGGCCCAGGCGTTTTTTAAGTAGAGCAGCATGATCACACCGAATTCGGCAGAAACACCCGCCAGAGCAATGAAACCGACGCCAGTAGCCACCGACAGGTTGAATCCCAGCAGGTAGAGGAACCACGCCCCACCGGTAAGGGCGAACGGCAAGGTGGCCATGATCAGCAAAGCCTCGTCGAATCGGGCAAACGTCAGGTACAGCAGTACGAAAATGATCAGCAGCGTGGCGGGCACCACCAGTTTGAGCCGTGCGTTGGCTCGTTCAAGAAACTCGAACTGTCCCGAGTAACTCAGGCTCATGCCTGGCTGCAGCTTGACCTGCTCACTCACAACCCGACGCAGATCGGCAACCACGGAAGCAATGTCCCGGCCACGCACGTCGATATACACCCATCCGGAAGGTCGGGCATTTTCGCTCTTGAGCATCGGCGGGCCTTCACTGACTTTGACCTTCGCCACGGTACCAAGAGTGATCTGACTCCCCAAAGGGGTGTAGATTGGCAATTGCTCCAGGGCGCCGAGCGAGTCACGCCACTCACGGGGATAACGTACGTTGATAGGGAAGCGTGCGAGCCCTTCAATGGTCTCGCCAACGTTCTCACCGCCAATAGCACCGGCCACGATCGACTGCACATCAGCGATATTCAATCCGTAGCGGGCAGCGGCTTTGCGGTCGATATCCACATCGACGTAACGCCCACCGGTTAATCGTTCGGCCAGTGCCGAACTGACACCGGGCACGTCCTTGGCCGCGCGCTGGACGGCCTGCGTGGCTGCATCGATCTCCATCAAGTTGCTGCCGGCAATTTTTACTCCGATCGGACTCTTGATCCCGGTGGCGAGCATGTCAATGCGGTTGCGGATCGGTGGTATCCAGATATTAGTCAGGCCAGGGACCCGTACCACTCGATCCAGCTCTTCCACCAATTTTTCCTGGGTCATACCAGGACGCCATTGCTCGCGAGGTTTGAACTGGATAGTGGTCTCGAACATCTCCAGCGGCGCGGGGTCGGTGGCAGTTTCAGCGCGGCCGGCCTTACCGAAGACGTGTTCAACTTCGGGTACTGTCTTGATCAGACGGTCAGTCTGTTGCAGCAACTGCGCTGCTTTCTGCGCCGACAATCCCGGCAGAGCCGAAGGCATATAGAGTAAATCGCCCTCGTCCAGCGCAGGGAGGAATTCGCCACCCAAACGGGAGATCGGCCACAACGCGCTAAGGAAGACCAATAAAGCGATCAACAGGGTGACTTTGGGCCGATGTAACACCGCATCCAGGGCCGGTTGATAGATCCTGATCAACCAGCGGTTCAGAGGATTCCGGTCCTCTTTGGGGATCCGTCCACGAATCCAGTAGCCCATCAGCACCGGCACCAGAGTTACCGAAAGCCCGGCCGCCGCTGCCATGGCATAGGTCTTGGTGAAGGCCAATGGGCCAAACAAACGACCCTCTTGAGCCTCCAGTGTGAACACCGGGATGAACGATAGGGTGATGATCAGCAGGCAGAAAAACAGCGCCGGTCCCACCTCCGCCGCCGCTTCGGTTATCACATGCCAGTGACGTTCGCCCTTCAACTCCTCCCCAGGATGGGCCACATGCCAAGCCTCGATCTTCTTGTGGGCGTTCTCGATCATTACCACGGCGGCATCGACCATGGCGCCGATGGCAATGGCAATCCCGCCAAGGGACATGATGTTGGCGTTGATCCCTTGGTAGCGCATAACGATGAAGGCAATGAGCACCCCCACCGGCAAAGAGATAATGGCCACCAGGGATGAGCGCAGGTGCCAGAGGAATACTGCACAGACCAACGCGACGACGATGAACTCCTCGAGCAGTTTGTAGCTGAGGTTTTCCACGGCGCGGTCGATCAGCTTGCTGCGGTCGTAGGTGGTGACGATTTCCACCCCGGCCGGCAGGCTGCTTTTCAGATCGTCAAGTTTGGCTTTAACCGCGGCAATGGTTTCGCGAGCGTTCTTGCCGCTGCGCAGAATCACCACGCCGCCGACGGTCTCGCCTTCGCCGTCGAGTTCAGTGATGCCGCGACGCATCTCCGGCCCCAGCTGGATCGTCGCCACGTCGCCGAGGGTCACTGGTACGCCACCCGCACCCAGCTTGAGCGGAATCGCACGAAAGTCGTTGAGTGTCTTCAAATAACCGGAAGCGCGCACCATAAACTCGGTCTCCGCCATCTCCAGTAACGCACCACCGGTTTCCTGATTGGCCTTGCCGATAGCCTCGGTCACCGCTGCTTGAGTGATGCCCAGGTTGGCCAGTTTCAGCGGATCGAGCTGCACCTGGTACTGCTTGACCATGCCGCCCACGGTGGCCACTTCCGCAACGTTGGGCAGGGTCTTGAGTTCGAACTTGAGGAACCAGTCCTGCAAGGCGCGCAGTTGCGCCAGGTCGTGTCCGCCACTGCGATCCACCAGTGCGTACTGATAGATCCAGCCCACGCCTGTGGCGTCGGGTCCCAAGGACGGTTTGGCGGAAGCCGGCAGGCGGCTTTGGACCTGACTCAAGTATTCCAGCACCCGCGAGCGGGCCCAATACAAATCGGTACCGTCTTCAAACAATACGTACACGAAGCTGTCGCCAAAAAAAGAATAGCCGCGTACGGTCTTAGCCCCCGGCACCGAGAGCATGGTGGTAGCCAACGGATAGGTCACCTGGTTCTCAACTATTTGCGGCGCTTGTCCCGGATAAGGGGTGCGGATAATCACCTGAACATCGGAAAGGTCTGGCAATGCATCGATGGGCGTGCTCTGAACCGACCAGACGCCCCAGACCGTGACGAAGATCGTCGCCAGCAGCACCAGAAAGCGGTTTGCCACTGACCAACGAATCAGGGCGGCGATCATGGCTGGCCCCCTAGTTTTTCCAGGTGTTCAACGCGCAAACCATCATCGGTTTGGCTAACCGAGACCCTAACCTTCTCGCCAGTCTTGAGACCTTGAATGAGAGCAGGGTCAGCCAATGGGAAGGTCATGGTCATACCAGGCATGCCCAGCGTCTTGAACGGACCAAGGGCAATTGTTACGTCTTGGTTATTGATCTCGACGATCTGCCCATCCGCCTCATGAAAGCTGGAGGCTGCTGCGCTGGGTGGTGACATTTCCAGCGTGCTCGCAACAATGCCCTTGAGACTGGCCTCAGAGTCGAGCAGAAACTGTCCAGAGCTGACTACCTGCTGGCCTTCTTCCAACCCCTTTAAAACCACCGTCTTGCCTTCGTTTTCCTGCCCGAGTTGCACTTCTATGGGGCGGTAGCGACCAGCGTCTTCGGCGAGCATCACCAAGACTCGTCGGCCGGTGCGAATGATTGCCTCGCTCGGCACCCACAGCACACTTTGTTCGGTCGAACGATTCAGGTGCACCTGGGCCGTCATACCCGGCCTGAGTCGCCCATCCAGGTTGGGCAGTTCGACCCGCACACGCACAGTTCGGCTGTCGGGATTGGTTTCGGGCAAAATCGCACTGACCGTGCCCTTAAGCACTGTGCCCGGAAAGGCTGGCAGACGTGCTTCGACCGCTTGCCCCATGATGATCGATCCAGTCTCCGACTCTGGAACGGCCACTGCCAGCCAGACGCTGCTCAAGCCATTGACTCGAGCCAGAGTCTCGCCGGCCGCCACGGTCATACCCGAACGTACATTCAACTCTTGCAGCACACCGCTTATGGGGCTGGTGATCGTCAGGACCGGCTGGGTCTTGCCGCTTCGCTCCACTTGAGCAATCAACGTCGCTGGCATCCCGGTCAAGCGCAAGCGTTGGCGCGCTGCCGCCAGCAAGTCGGCATCGCCACTGCGTTTGAGTGCGAGAAACTCTTCCTGAGCAGCGGCCCACTCCGGGACCAGGATATCGGCTAAAGCCGCATGGGCTTTGAGCACATCGCCTGGAGCACGGGCATACACCCGCTCCACAAAGCCAGCAGTACGCGATTGAATCACCGCAACATCCCGCTCGTCGAATGCCAGCACACCGACCACGTCCAGGCTGGAAGCAAGCACGCCGCGAGTGACTGTGGCCAGTCGTAAGCCGAGATTCTGGGTCAGGCTGGGGTCAATACTGATGGCCGCACTGTCCGCTGCAGCATCAGCGTAGCGGGGCTTCAACTCCATATCCATAAAGGGAGATTTGCCTGGTTTATCGAATTTCTGTTGCGGCTGCATCGGGTCGTACCAATACAGTACTTTGCGTTCGCCTTGCGTTTTAGGGGCCTGTTCGGCGGTGGTCTCAGGCATTGCACTCATGCGCTGCTGAGCGAGCCAGTAACCGCCGGCAGCGCCCAGGGCAATCGAGAGGCCTGCCAGCACAGCCCCTTTCCAGATTCGAGCGCTCATTGATTGGTGTCCCCATAAGCAAAATACAAGCGAGCACTGGTGAGGGCTCGCTGTTCTTCGAAGTCGATCTGTTTGAGGCGGGTCTCGATGAGTTCACGTCGGGCAGCGATGACAGCGGCCAAGTCGCTTTTACCGGCGCGGTAGCTGGCCATGGTCAGCCCAACCTTTTCCTTGGCTAGGGGTAACAGGCTGTCCTGGCTGCGGCGCACAGCACGGTTCAGACGCTCGTATTCGGCCAAATCGTCCTCCAGTTGCTGGGTATGTTCACGTGAAAGCGCTTCGCGCTCGGCCTCCAACTGATTCAGTTCGGCGTGTTTGGCGGCGATCTTCGGGTTTTGTCGGGAGTCGGGGAACAGTGGCAGGTCGAACGTGAACTGCACGCTGACCATGTCGCCGAACTGACGGTCGCGGCGCTGGTAATCAAGTTCCCAACTCCAGTCGGACTGCTTTTCCGACTCTGCTTCACGGACCTTGGCCTGCGCTTCGCGAGTCATTGGGACGAACGCCGCCAGTGCGGGGTGATGCTGCAGCTTATGCGGATAACCCGAGGCGTCGATGGGCCACTCGGGCAACCTACCGACGGGCTGGTCATTTGCGGCCGGACCTATCCAACGTCGGAGAGCCGCTCTGGCCTGTGCCCGCAGGCGGATCAGGTCGTCTTGTTGCTCCGCCAACTGAGCCGCCTCCTGTTTCGGCGTTACTGCATCGGCAGGCTGAGCACGACCACCGGCGATCTGCGCCCGGACGGTATCAGCCAACAGACGGTTCTCACGGTAAAAATCCTGAAACAGCGCCTCTTTACGCTCGACGGAGTAGCTGCTGATCCAGGCCAATGCTGTGGCCTGACGAACGTTCAGGCGCTCGACACGGCCTTCGGCCGCGGCTCGATCTACGGCCGCCTCGGCAACTTCGATGCGCGCCCGACGCTTGTCACGGTTGGGCACCTCCTGCATGACGCCGACCATCTGCATGGTCATGAAGTCCTGCTCGAGGCGCCAGCGGTCAGGGCCGCCGATGGGGTAGTTTTGTACGCCCAGCAGGAGCTTCGGGTCGGGTAGTTCGCCGGCTGGAATGGCGGCGCTGCTGGCGGCTTGCAGTTTGGCCGCTTGGGCGGTCAGCGATGGTGCATTGTTTTCAGCCAACCGTAAGGCTTCGTCGAGGGTCAGGGGCGCAGCAAGGCTTGGCAATGCCAGCACGCTTGCCGCCAGGGCAGCCACGAGGGGCCAACCGGTGCAGTAGCACTTGGAATTCATGTTCACGATTCCTGTGATGATCCACTGCGCGCCTTGTGAAGCATGCGCGCAGATATGCCATCCCGCGCCAGAGCAGGATGAGACTCAGTGTCGTACAGGAATCAAGCGCGAGGCGGTCGCCACACCCCGGACGGGGCCTGAGTAGGCAGGGAGTCGCTGAAGATTGTTAGCATCTGCGGACTGGACAAACGGGTGGCAGGTTTCCCAAACGACACTTGTAGCAGACTGGCGCTCCTGCATTCCTGGCCAGGTTTGCAGGGTTTGCCGTGATCGGCGGAGCTGCTCAAGTCAAGGCAGCAGTCCTGGTTCATATCATCCATCATGGTCATGCCCGTCGTTTGCATCGGGCAAGGTTCTGTCGGTGACTGAATGCCCGCCATCCCGCTCAGGGGAAGCGCCAGACTGATCAGGAAAATGAGGCAACACCGCAGATAGCGTTTCATGCGAGGGAGTCTAGTCGCTGGTGACGGGCTATACCATTACGAATCTGTCAGGAAGAGCCTGCCAGACAGCATTTGCAGATCAACATGAATTCCCTCTCTTAGAAACAAGGACTCGCTAAACAACGACGCCCAATTCCCTGAGCATGGAAGTAGTTACAGCTCACAGCATGCCGCTCGAATCATGTTAGATCGGTTTTGCCTTTAGTGTGGCCTCGGTAGCTGCCGTAGCTACAAAGTGAGGGAGCCCACTAGCCTTTGTTTACCCGGCCATGCTCAAAGGGTTCGATGAGCTGTCCAAGGTAGTTTTGGGGGTAATCCTTTTCATGCAATCCGACCTCAGCTTGGCCTAGTTTCCCCACACTGTCGTAGAACGTGCCAAACAGTCGGTCCCACACCATCAGAAACTCACCAAAGTTGACCTGGGCGTCCTCAAAGTCGCGCTTGTGATGCCAGCGATGAATTTCGGCAACCCCAATGATGTGGCGCAACCATCCCAGCCGGTAGTCCAGGTTCGAATGCTGAAAGGCCAAGTGCACTGTTAGAACTCCAAACCAAGTGGCCACAACTGCGGAGGGTGCGCCTGATGCGAACAGGATCACCAGCCCCGGACTCGCCATAAGCACCGCGTGCAACGGATGTCGTCGCTCCCCGTTCATCCAATACAACCGCTCGGCGCTGTGATGTGGCATGTGAAAACGCCACAGCCAATGCACTCGGTGACTGATCCGGTGCATGACATATAGGCTCAGATCGAGTACGGCGATGACTAGTAGCAACTGCAGCCACAGCGGGCTCTCGATCGGAAAGAGACGAACCGAAGCTGGCACCGCATCACCAAGCTTGACCAGGACTCCAGCTGTGAATTGAATGACAGAAAGGTTCACCAACATGTGCAGCAGGTCTGTCGCGGTGTCGTGATGATCCTCAAGCCAAGCTTCTCGGAAAGGTTGGATGCGCTCCAAACCAGCAATGATCAAAAGTCCCACTGCAGCAACTAGGGGAGTCGTGGGCCAATACGGTACGCCGGTATACAGCGTCCAGATCATGAAGGCAGCAGAGCCGCCAAACACGAGTGGATAGCTCACCCACCGTAAGGCGAATCGTAGAAAGGAAGGCATTGCTCAGCTCCTAGATATGGAACCATCACAATATGTTAAGAGGTGAGCTTTCGACTTGAACGAAAGAGCTAAACCTCCTGGATATGAACATCTGCCAAGGCGGATGACGGATCGATACCCAGTAGCGCCCGGAATGTCCGGGAGAAATGAGCCGAGTCTGAAAAGCCCGCCTCATGAGCCGCGTCGGTCAGCCGTGCACCTTTTGCCAAATGCTGCAGGGCTTGCGTGAGACGTAACCATCTCGCGTAACTGCGAAGCGGCAGCCCCGTCTGCTCCACGAACCAATGAGAAAACCGCGTGGGGGATAGATGCACCACCGCGGCCAACTCTTCGCGTCCCATTTGGCCTCTGCTCAGCGCCTCAATGACCTTGATCAAGCGAGGATCTGGGGGCGGGAGATCGGGCAGTCGCAGTGCCTGGCGCACCCCGGTCCTAACCTGGAGATCAGTGTGTCCTGGCTCGTGCAGTGCGTCGACTATCGGCGCTACGTCCGCCGGAGTGATCCAAATCACCCTCGCTTCTTCCGCACCCCGCAGAGCGCGGGCTTCCTCGGACAGCGCATCCACATAGATCGACAGAACGTGACCGGCGCTCAGTTGGTGTTTCATACCGGCCGGAATGAAGATGGCGCCCCCTGTTTGAATACCCATCGGGGTTTGAACCGATACAGTTGAGTCGAGGCCAACTGAGATCTGATGTGCTTGATGGAGGTGCCATTCTTGGTGACCGGCACGGCCATAAAAGACACCGATACCAGGGCCAACCCATGCATGACCCGCCCAGCGCACGGTCTCTGCTGTAACCCAGCTTTTCATTCTCTAGCTCGGCCTACTTCCACTTTTTTCCGTGCTGACTGCACACGTATAGTCATTCGGCATCTGACTGCGGCATCGTATTGATGCTGGGCCATGATGGGCTATTCGTGCGCCGACTCCCAATTTCTTTACCGTGCTTGCGCACCTGGATAGTTGAGAGTTTTTGCCGACGCCGGTTCGACCGCTTTGCCACCGTTCGGGTAATGAACTTTTGTGATTAGTTTGCCGGGTACTCAGCGATCACTTGGTCAGTACCTGCTTTGCTCAGACCGATGACCTGATACGCATCCTGCTTCCCACCAGCCTCCATACCAGGCGAGCCTGCCGGCATCCCCGGCACAGCAATCCCAATAAGGTCATCGCGTTTGCTCAAGGCAACTATTTGCTCAGCTGGTACGTGGCCTTCAACAAATTTTCCGTTGATCACTGCGGTGTGGCAGGACGAGAGTCGTGGAGCAACACCGAGATCCTGCTTGACCGCGCTCATGTTGGTTTCTACATGATCAACGACGGTGAA